>CAZMWA010000255.1:0-17791 GCA_964569405.1 uncultured Vicinamibacteraceae bacterium
TCGTAAATTTGTACAAGTCAAAAAATTGACACCTCCGCCCAGACCCGGTAACCAAAGACGCCGTTTGGTCGTCGCACAACGTCGAGCACCTCTACGCCCACCAGGTGCCCATCGTGCTGGGCGAGTTCCGCCGGGTGCTGAAGCACGGCGGGTTCGCGCTCATCACCCTGCCGGACCTGCAGGAGGTCTGCCGCTACATTGCCGAGGACAAGCTGGAAGACGTGCTGTACCAGTCGCCGGCGGGACCGATTCACCCGATCGACGTCGTGTACGGCCACCGCCCCTCGATTGGCCGCGGCAACCGGTTCATGGCGCACAAGACCGGGTTCACCGCCAGGACCCTGCGTGCGAGGCTGGTGCGGGCGGGGTTCGCGCGCGTGCGGGTCGAGCGCCGCGGCTTCGATCTCTGGGCGGTGGGGTACAGGCCGGCTCCCGACGTGTCGTGAGCGCCGGCCGCGTCAGCGACGCAGCGGGTCGGCTTCCTCGCCGGACTCGGCGAACCCGAAGGCGAACCCGCCGCAGGCGCCGGTCGGCCCGGCGACGCACAGCGTGGCCGGATCGGGGCCGCGGCCTTCCGCGAAGGCGCGCTCCTCGGCGCGCGCGCCCGCCAGCAGGGCGGGCAGGCCGTAGTTGCCCTCGTGGCAGCGGGGCTCCTTGTAGATGCGGTTCGCCCGGTTGTCCTGCAGGCTCAGCTCGAAGGTGACCGTCCAGGGCCGCACCCACGTGGTCGGGTCCTCCATCGTGGCGACGTACTCGATCGTCTCGGCGTCGATCCGCCGCCAGCGCTCGACGAGGTGCAGGTTCTCGCGCGAGCCGAAGAAGTCGGTCTTGGGCGTGAAGTTGGTGACGTCGACCACCAGCGTGTCGCCTTCCCAGCGGCCGCGCGAGTCGCCCCGCCACTGGCGCACGTCGGGCGGCAGGTGCGGGCGGTCGGTCACCGGGATGACGCGCTGCCAGCCCTGGCCCTGGCCCGTGTCGTAGAAGATCGACACGGTGTCGGGCGACTGCACCACCTGCAGGAAGAAGCCGGTGATGTTTCCGAAGTCGGGCAGGCGGTTGCCCATGCAGCGCTCCGACAGGCTGCGGTCCTCCGGATGGTGCGAGCGGTTCACCTCGACGGTCAGGTAGTGGGGCGGCGCCTCGTCGCGCCGCGGCGACGGCGGCCCGTACGGCGGGCAGCCGGGACGGCCCTGCCGGCAGGCTTCCGTGGCCTGCAGGAGGGCCCGGTTGTACTCGTCGATCTCGTCGCGCCGCTGCTGCGCCGCGGGCGTCAGGGCCGGCAGTTGTCCGTCCGGCGGATCGATGATGAGCGACGTCCGGGGGCCGAGGTGCTTGTGGGTCAGGAAGATCGTCGCGTCGTAGGCGCCGCCGACGTCCTGCTCGGTGCCGCGCGCCGAGCGCCGCCGGTACAGGCCCAGCAGCCGCGCGCGCTCGCCGTCGATGGCGGCCCGCTCCTCCTCGGTGAAGAACTCCCGGTCGGCGTAGCGCGCCGGGCGCTCGAGCGGCGTGTCGTAGTTCGTCGTCCAGATGCCCTGCAGATCCGGGTCGCCCCACGCGGTCCGCAGCGCCGCCCGATCCTGGCCGGCGACCGGCGCCTGCGCCAGCTCGAGCAGCGCGATTACGCCCACGAGCACCGCCGCCGCACCGGTCAGTTGGAGCCAGCCTCTGCTCATCTCGGACCTCTCAGTCGACGACCGCGAAGTCGGCGGCCCACTCGTGCGGTCCCCAGTGCACGATCAGCCGGCCGCGTCCGGCGCCCGCCGGCGCGAGCGTGATCCCCAGCGGCCGGAACGCGCCGTCCGAGCGCGAGTAGTAGACGTCCGCCGCGGCCACGTCGTAGGCCTCGTCGTGCTGCGTGCCCCAGGAGTCCGGCTCGTTGTTGAAGACGAACTGCCACCCGTCGCCGGCGCGCCGCAGCCAGAGGCCGTAGGAGCCGGCGAACCCGGGCACGAGGTTGCCGGTCGGCAGGTCGGCGCCGCCGACACGCAGCCCGACCTCGCTCCTCAGGCGCAGGACCGGCGCCCGAATCAGCTCGACGACCGCGCCGTCGGCCGTCGAGGCCACGGTCGGATAGTCCTCGTCCTCGACGTCCACGCTCTTCCAGTAGAGGGCGCTGATGCGCTCGCCGCCCGGCAGCACGAGCGCGGTCTCGTTGCGCTCGTCGAGCAGGTTGCGCCGGAAGATCGGGGTGGTGTCGGTGTCGCGCTCGCGCGCCGTCCCATCGCTGCCCGCGGTGGGGCGGGGCTCCGGCGGTCGCGGCGGCAGCTCGTCGAAGCGGAAGTCCGCGCTCCAGACGTGCGCGCCCCAGCGCAGGACGAGGCGGCCGGCCTCGGCCGCCGTCGCGTGCAGGGACGCGGAGAGCGTGGGCGCCGCGGCGTCGGTTGCGCGATGCGCCAGCGGGATGATGCTCGGGTCCGGGCTGCCGTCCGCGCGGGCCTCGAGCTGCCAGCCCTGGACGGTCCGCGCCAGCCACAGCTCGTGGCTGACGGGCGGCTCCGGCGCCTCGTCCTCGGCGGCCGGCGGTAGCGCGTCGGCGCCCGGCGCGATGGATCCGATGCGCAGGGCGCGGTGGGCCGTCAGGCTGCCCACCCGCGCGCGGGAGCCGACGGCCCCGGAGAGCAGGGCCAGATGGGTCCCGCCGGCGGCCGGCAGATCGGGCCGGAACGCCACGCTGATGAGTTGTGCGTCGAGCGTCAGCTCGGCGTGGATCAAACCGTCGGCCCCGGCGCCCGGCGGCGGGGTCTGCGCGGTCACGGCAACCGCCGTCAGACCAACCACCAGGGCGCCGGCTAGCCGGCGAGCTCGCAGGTATCGCATGCGGACGAAGGAGACAGCCGTCAGTTGTCGTTGGTGGCCGTCGCCTCCGGTTCGATCTCGGCGTAGCCGATGAACCCGAGCGACATCTCGTCGTCCGTCCGCGGACCGTGGCCCAGCGCCATGTTCGGGTCGAAGCCCCTGCGCGCGCCCCGTTCGGACGTGTTGTCGTACCAGAAGTCGACGTCGATGCGCGTGCCCTTCGGCAGCAGCTTCGGCTCCTTGTACTTGTAGGTCACCTGCCAGTTCTGGTCGTAGCGCGGCACGTCGAGCAGCAGCTCCTCGGTGCCGTCGGGGTAGAAGGCGGTGTAGCGGGCCGCGGTGGCGCGCATGTGGGCGTGCGGCCAGTAGTTCAGCACCAGCGCGTCCTTCTCGAGCAGGCGCGACGAGCCGATCCGGTAGTTCGGATGATTCGGCGGAATCTCGAAGCTGCGATTCCCCACCGTGTCGTTCTTGACCTTGTAGCGCACCGGCCCGTCGGCCAGGAAGAAGCCGATCTCGGACTGGCTCCAGACGCCCGAGCCGTCCGCCGGCTCCTTGTGGTAGTGCATGTTGAAGGAGAGCGTCGAGCCCTTCTCGAGCAGCACGCCGAAGCCCTCGGGCAGCATGGCGCCTTCGCCGCCCTCGGCGATGCAGCTCAGCAACTGGCCGGCCGTGTCGGCGCCCTCGTCGACGACGGTCCCGTCGACCGGCGCCTCGACGCCCGGCGGCCGCACGGAGGCGCACATGTGGTGGACGACGCCGGCGGTGCCGGTCTTGAACTCCCAGCCCCTGATCCACGTGTCCTCCGTCAGCTCTTCCTCGGTCAGCGTCTTGAAGAAGATGATGTTGAGGTCGTAGATGTCGTCCTCGACGAAGTACGGCTCGGGCATCTTGAAGACGAAGTCGGGCGTGCCGACCGACCAGCCGTCGCTGGCCTCCTCCATCCACTGCCGCGGGGCCGGTGCATCGGCGGCGTCGCCGGCGGGCGCGCCGGCCTCGACCCAGCTCAGGATGGTGTCGATCTCGGCATCGCTCAGGCCGCGCTCGTTCGAGAAGACGCCGGTGGGCGCCGACGCGAACCAGGGCGGCATCTCGCGCGCCTCGACCTTGTGCGCGATGGCGCGGGCCCAGGGCCGCGTCTCCTCGTAGCTCATGAACGACATCGGGGCGATGAGGCCGCCGATGTTCTGGCCGACCGGCCGATGGCAGCTCTGGCAGTTGCCCTGCATGATCGGCAGGACGTCCCGGTAGTAGGTCGCTACCTCCTCGGCATGGGACGGCGCGGCGGCGGCCGGCAGCAGACAGAGAGCGAGAACGGCGACGAGCATGCGCTGGCGTGTCATGGAGATCTCCTTGCCGCAAAGTTGTACCACGGCCGCTGCGGTGCCGGCAAGCGGCGCGTTGCGTGAAACAGACAAATGTATGCTATAGTCCCGCCGATGGGTCGGACACGCCCCGGCGAGACGCGCGGGAAGGTGTTCGCGTTCGTGCGGGAGCGGCTGCTCGCGGGGCAGCCCCCGACGGTGCGCGAGGTGCAGCAGGCGTTCGGCTTCCGGGCGGTCCAGACGGCCCGGCAGCACCTCGAGCAGCTCGTCGCGGAAGGCCGGCTGGTGGCCGGCCGGCACAGGGCGCGCGGGTACGGCCTGCCGGCGCTGGCCGGGGGAAGGCGCACCGTGCTGGCGCCGCTGCTCGGCCAGGTGCCGGCCGGCGCGCTCGATGAAGCCGTCGAGGACCCGGACGGCTACCTGCCGGTCGCCGCCCGGGGCGCAGCCGCGGACGAGCTGTTCGCGTTGCGCGTGCGCGGCGAGAGCATGACCGGGGCGGGCATTCTGCCGGGCGACATCGTGATCGTGCGCCGGCAGCCGACCGCCGCGCCCGGCGACATCGTCGTGGCGCTGGTCGATGGCGACGCCACGGTCAAGACCTTCAGGCCGCGGGGACGACACGTGGAGCTGCACCCCGAGAACCCGGCCTTCGATCCGATCGTGCTCGACGCCGGCGCGGTGAGCGTCCTCGGGAGGGTGGTCGAGGTCCGGCGGATCCTGTGAGGCAGACGACAACCATGGCGAAAGCAGCGACAAGGCTCGATGCACTCGTCTCCGCGTCCCGGACCTGGGTGAACCGCGCCCTGTCGGCGCCGGCCCCGGCGGCCTGGACCAGCGCCGCGCTCGGGGGCTGCCTGGCGGAGCTGTCGGGCACCGACGCCTCGCCTTCGCTCACGCTGGCGTTCGGTCTGGTGCGCCAGGTTCAGCAGCGGGGCGAGCCGGTGGCGTGGATCGGCCCGCCCGAGAGCACCTTCTTCCCGCCCGATGCGGCCGATGGCGGCGTCGACCTGGCGGCGCTGCCGGTGATTCGGCTGGCCGGCGTGCGCCGGCGGGTGCGGGCCGCCGAGCAACTGGCCCGCTCCGGCGCCTTCGGGCTGCTGATCGTCGACCTGGGCGACTGCCTCGATCTGCCGCTCGGCGTACAGACCCGGCTGGCCGAGCAGGCGCTCGCCCACGGCACGCTCATCCTCTGCCTGACGGCCAAGACCGAGCGCCAGCCGTCGCTCGGGTCGCTCGTCTCGGTCCGCGGGCACACGCGGCGCATCCGCCGCGGAGACGGCCGCTTCGCGTGCCAGGTACGCGTGCTCAAGGACAAGCGGCGCGGTCCGGGATGGAGCGCCGAGGAGTGGTGTCGTGGACCGGATGGCGTGCGTTGAGCTGCCGGCCTTCCCGCTCCAGCTCCTCCTGAAGCGCCATCCCGGCTGGGCCGACCGGCCGGTGGCGGTGGTCGATCGCGACCAGCCGCAGGGCGTCGTCCTGTGGGTGAACGAGCCGGCCCGCGCGGCCGGCGTCCGCGCGGGGATGCGCTATGCCGCCGGCCTGTCGCTGGCGCGCACGCTGCACGCCGGCGAGGTGCCGCCCGGGGAGATCGAGCAGGGCGCGGCGGACGCTCTCGCCCGGTTGCGCCGCTTCAGTCCCGGCGTCGAGCCCTGCCGCGACGAGCCGGGGGTCTTCTGGCTGGACGCCTCCGGGCTGTCGCACCTGTATGCATCGCTCCGCCAGTGGGCGGACGAGATCACCGCGGCGCTCCGCACGTGCGGATTGCAGGCGACGGCTGTCGTCGGCTTCACACGGTTCGGCACCTATGCGATCGCCAAGACCGTCGCGGCCGGCGAGCGGGCGGCGGTGGTCCGGGATGCAGCCAGGGAGCGGGTGCTGGCGGGGCAGACGCCGCTGGATCGGCTGGGCATCGACCCGGCCCTCCGCGACAGCCTGGTCAAGCTCGGCGTCCGCACGGTGCGGGCCTTCCTGCAGTTGCCGCCCGCCGGGCTGCGCCGCCGCTTCGGTCCCGAGGCGCAGCGCCTGCACCGGCTGGCCGCCGGCGATCTGCAGGTGCCGCTGCAGCCGCTGCGGGCTGCGGATCCGCTCTCCGCGCGGCATTACTTCGACCCGGCGGAGACCGACGTGCAGCGCCTCCTCTTCTGCGTCAAGCGCCTGCTGGACCGGCTGCTGACCACCGTTGCCGAGCGTCACGAGCAGTTGGCCGAGCTGACCCTGCACCTGCGGCTCGACCGCGGCGCTTCGCACGCCGAGCAGGCCGCCGGCGATCTGCAGGTGCCGCTGCAGGTCCGCCCTGCCGCGCCCACGTCGGACGCCGGCCAGTTGCTGAATCTGGTGCGGCTGCGCCTCGAGACACTGGCGCTGCGCGCGGGGGTCACCGAGCTGCGCATCACCGGCCGCGCCGTCAGGACCGCGGCCGCACAGCAGGGGTTGTTCGTCGAGCGGCCGCGCCGCGACCTGGCGGCGGCCAACCGCGCGCTGGCCCGCCTGCGCGCCGAGTTCGGCGACGACGCGGTGCTGCGGGCGCGGCTCACCGAAGGGCATCTGCCGGAAGCACAGTTCGCCTGGGAGCCGCTCGCTGCGCTGGCGCGTTCCGCGCCGCGCGAGATTGCCTGCCGCCCGCTGGTGCGGCGCATCCATGCCCGGCCGTTGCCGCTGCCGCCGCGTCCGCGCCACGAGCCGGACGGCTGGCTGGTGCGCGGCGGCGTCTCCGGGCACGTCAGGGATCTCGCCGGGCCCTACCTGGTGTCCGGCGGCTGGTGGCGGTCGGCGGTGCACCGCGAGTACTACTTCGCCCGGACGCGTGACGGCGACGTGCTCTGGATCTACTACGACCGCCCGCACCGGCGCTGGCGCTGGCAGGGACAGGTGCAGTGAAGCGGGCCCATGTCGTACGCCGCGCTCTGGTGCAAGAGCAACTTCTCGTTTCTCGAAGGGGCCAGCCACCCCGACGAGCTGGTCGAGCAGGCGCATGCGCTCGGGCTGCAGGCGCTGGCCCTGACCGATCGCGACGGCGTCCACGGCGTGGTGCGCGCGCACGTGAAGGCCCGGGAGCTCGGCGTGTCGTTGATCGTCGGCGCCGAGGTCACCGTCGCCGACACTGACGACGAGGCCAACGCCGCGGCAGCGGCGCCGGCCTCCGCCTGCGTGCTGCTCGCGGCGGACCGCACCGGCTACGCCAACCTCTGCCGGCTGCTCACCGCCGGCCGGCTGCGGCGGCCGAAAGGCGAGTCGCGCGTCACCTGGCCGGAAGTCTGCGAGCGGGCCGAGGGGCTCATCGCGCTCTGGGGCGGCGGCCGCAGCCTGCTCGTCCGCGGCGCCGATCCGGGCCCGGTCGCCGGACCGCTGCGGGAGGCGTTCGGCGACCGGCTGTACGCGCTGGTGACCCGGCACCGGCACGCCGGGGAGGTCCGCCAGGAGGCGCGCCTGCGCCGCCGCGCCGAGCGGGCCGGCCTGCCCCTGGTCGCCGCCACCGAGGTGCTGTACCACACGCCGTCACGCCGCGAACTCCAGGATGTCCTCACCTGCATCCGCCACGGGGTCACGCTGGCCACCGCCGGCCGCTTGATCAGGCCGAACGCCGAGCACGATCTGAAGGCGCCCCACACGCTGGCGCGGCTGTTCGCCGACGAGCCGGCGCTCGTCGAGCGGACGCGCGAGGTGGCGTCGCGCTGCGCCTTCACCCTGTCCGAGATCCGCTACCGCTATCCGGCCGAGCGGCTGCCCGACGGCCGGACGTCGTCGGCCTGGTTGCGCGAGCTCACCCTCGGCGGCGCGCGCGCGCGCTTCGACGGCGACGAGGTGCCGCCGGCCATCCGCGAGCAGATCGACAGGGAGCTGGCGCTGATCGACGAGCTCGACTACGGCGGCTACTTCCTGACCATGTGGGAGATCGTCCGCTACTGCCGGGAGCAGGGGATTCTCTGCCAGGGCCGCGGCTCGGCGGCGAACTCGGTGGTCTGCTACTGCCTCGGGATCACGGCGGTCGATCCGACGCGGGTCGAGCTGCTGTTCGAGCGCTTCCTGTCGCGCGAGCGGCACGAGCCGCCCGACATCGATCTCGACATCATGCACGCGCGGCGCGAGGAGGTGATCCAGCACGTCTATCGGAAGTACGGCCGCGACCGCGCCGCCATGGTGGCGAACGTCATCCGCTATCGCGGGCGGTCCGCCGTGCGGGAGGTGGGCAAGGCCCTCGGGATCTCCGCGACGGCGGTCGACCGCCTCGCCAGGCTGCTGTCGCACGGCAGCCCGCTCGACGCGGCGGGTCTGGCGTATGCCGGGCTCGATCCGGCCGCGCCGCTCCACGATCACCTCTTCAGGCTGTGCGAGGAGATCCGCGACGTCCCGCGGCATCTCTCGATCCATCCGGGCGGCTTCCTGCTCGGCCACGAGCCGGTCCACGACCTGGTGCCCATCGAGAACGCGGCCATGCCCGGCCGGACGGTCATCCAGTGGGACAAGCACGACCTGGAGGATCTCGGCCTGTTCAAGGTGGACCTGCTGGGGCTCGGCGCCCTGACGCAGCTCGACCTCGGCTTCCGGCTGCTTGAGCGGCACTACGGCCGGCGCCTGTCGCTCGACCGGATTCCGCCCGACGATCCGCAGACCTACGACCGCATCTGCCGCTCGGATACGGTCGGCGTCTTCCAGATCGAGAGCCGCGCGCAGATGGCGATGCTGCCGCGGCTCCGGCCGCGCCATTACTACGACCTGGTCATCGAGGTGAGCATCGTGCGGCCCGGCCCGATCACCGGCGGGATGGTCCATCCCTACCTGCGGCGGCGCAGCGGCGAGGAGCCGGTGGTCTACCCGCACGCCTGCCTCGAGCCGGTGCTGCGCAAGACGCTCGGCGTACCGCTGTTCCAGGAGCAGGTGATGAAGCTGGCGGTGGTGGCGGCCGACTACACGCCGGGCGAGGCCGACCAGTTGCGCCGCGACATGGCGGCCTGGCATCGGACCGGGCGGATCGAGCGGCACCACGAACGGCTGGTGACCCGCATGATGGCGAAGGGCATCGACCGGGAGTTCGCCGAGCGGGTGTTCGAGCAGATCCGCGGGTTCGGGGAGTACGGCTTTCCGGAGAGCCACGCGGCCAGCTTCGCGCTGATCGCCTACGCCACGGCCTGGCTCCGCTGCCACTACCCGGACGTGTTCGCCTGCTCGCTGCTCAACGCGCAGCCGATGGGCTTCTACACGCCGGCGACGATCGTCGAGGACGCGGTGCGGCACGGCGTGGAGGTGCGGCCCGTCGACGTAACCGCCAGCGACTGGGACTGCACCCTCGAGCCGGATGATGCCAAGGAACGGCAGTTCGCTGTACGCATGGGATTGAGGTATGTGAAGAGCTTCTCGGAGGACCGGGACTGGCGGCGCATCGCGGCGGCCCGCGCGGAGCGGCCGTTCGCCTCGCTGGCGGACTTCACCCGCCGCACGCGGCTCGACGAGCGCATCCTGCGGCGGCTGGCCGAGGCGGGCGCGCTCGCGCCGTTCGAGGGCCGGCGGCGGGCCGCGCTGTGGGAGGCGCACGGGCTGGGGAAGACGCCCGCGACCGCGCTGCCGATCGCCGCGTCGGAGCCGCGGCCCGAGTTCGCGCCGCTCGACGAGTTCCAGACCATCGACTGGGATTACCGCTTCAGCGGTCACAGCACCCACGGCCATCCGCTGGCCCCGCTGCGCGCGGCCCTGGCGGCGCAGGAGCTGCCGGACGCCCGCACCGTCGCGGGGCTGCCGGACGGCCGCCAGGTGCGCTACGCCGGCCTCGTGATCTGCCGCCAGCGGCCCGGCACCGCGTCGGGCGTGACCTTCATGACGCTCGAGGACGAGACCGGCTTCGTGAACGTCGTCATCTGGAACCGGGTGTTCGACGACTACGCCGTGCTGGCGCGGACCGCGTCCTTCCTGGGCGTGACCGGCAGGCTGCAGGCGCAGTCGGACGTCGTCCACCTCGTCGCCGACGCGCTCTGGGCGCCCGCCATCCCCAGCCGCCCGCCGACCGCCGGCAGCCGGGACTTCCATTGAATGGACCAGGGTTTGAACAGACCAGGGTTGAACAGACCAGAACCAAGGTCTATAACTGGTCTGGAGAGGCGCCATGACCACGGTTCCCCTGTCACAGGCCAAGACCCATCTCGCGAAGCTCCTGACGGACGTCGAGGCGCTCGGCGAAGAGGTGATCATCACGCGTTCCGGACGTCCCGTGGGCGTGCTGCTCTCGTTGACCGACTACGAGGGCCTGATCGAGACGCTGGAGATCCTGGCGGACCAGCATCTGGCGAAATCGATTGAGCAGGGCCTGACGGAAGCAGAAGCGGGCAGGGTGTTGAAGCACGAGGACTTCACGGCATCGCTTCGGAGCCGCCGTTGATGATCGCGTCGACGAATTTCTCGAAGCTGGGACTACGCCCGGCGATCGTGTCCGCATCCAGGGTCATGGCGATCTCCTCGGAGATCCGAGCCGTATAGATGCGCTCTCCGAGCAAATGCCTGAGATGAAGCTTCGGATTTCGGATCTCGTCCGGTCGCGACGAGTCGACCTGTCGCTGCCGAACCCCTTCGTCTCGTAGTACTCTCCGAGACGGAAGTCGGACGCTTCCAATGCTCTCCGCACTCCTTCCGGATCCTCCTGCTGCACGACGGTCGTGCCCTCCTGGCTGTCGCGCCGGACGACGCGGACCGCTTCCGGTGCGTCCAGCAGGTCGAGCAGCAGCGGCGAGTGGGTCGTCACCATGAACTGGATGCGGTCCTGCACGTGCCGGAGATGATCCAGGAAGGCGGACAACGCGGTCGGATGGACGTAGTTCTCGGGTTCCTCGATGCCGATCAGGTTCGTCCCGGGTTCGGCATGCAATGCCGTCATCAGTGCGAGCATGCGCAACGTGCCGCTGGAAACGCCCATCTGATGCACCGGGTACTGCAATCCCGGCTCCCGCTGCACGAAGTAGAAGCGATCCTCCGACTCCCGAGGTTCTATGTTCGAAGGCAGGCCCACGATTGCTCGCGTCGTTTCCACGATGCGCTTCAGCGTCTCCGGGGACGAGAGCTGGAGCGCATGCAGCGTCCCGCCCAGGTTTCGACCGTAGTGGTCGAACCTGCCGGAATCCAGTCCCGTCCAGTCGCGGCGGAGGAGAAACGGACTGGGATCGAAGAATCCCCACCGACCGATGAACTCGGCCACGTCGCGGGCGGGAAAGGACGCGTCGGCCGCAGCGGCGGACAGCGCGCACGAAGTGGGCGCCTGCTTCAGTTCGACCCTGCCCTCCTTGCCCGACCACCACCAGCCCTCACCGCCGGCGGCATTCAGCAACTGAACCGGCGGTGAGTCGGGGCGTAGCTCATCCACATGCTCCGCGGCCTGAAACTCGTATCCGTTCCTGGAGAGACGGAGCCCCCATTCGAATCTCCTGCCGTCGTCGTTCAACCGTACGGTCAGTCCGATCCGCTGCGCCGCCTCTCCTTTCCAGGCCAGATGGAGCAGGCCGCCGCGCGTGAACACCGGTTCCCGGAAGTCGCGTGTTCGCACGGCCTCGCTCAGGAAGCGGAGGGCGTCGAGTACGGTGCTCTTGCCCGACGCGTTGGCGCCGATGAACAGGTTGAAGTCGCTCAGATCGATTGTCTGGCTGCGGAGACTGCGGTAATGATCCGCGACAAGCGTCGAGAGCTTCATTGCGTGGCCGCCCGACCCGGGATGTGCATCAGGGCGCCCCGACCGCCAGACCCGCGGCGGCGGCGATCTCGCCGATGCGCGCAGCCTGGCCGGGGTTGGCGCCCATGACTTCGCGAAGGCGCCGGACGACCTGCATCCGCTCCGCCTCCGCGGCGTCCCGCACGCCGGCCGCGGCGCTCTCGACGGCGGCGTAGCAGTCGGCTTCGTAGGTGATGGCGCCGCACTGCGCGGTCAGCTCGGCCAGCAGCGCCGCCGTTCCGGCACGCGCCGCCGGCGCGCCGCCGCCCGTGCCGCGGAAGCGCTGCTCCGCCTGCTGGATCTCGGCCTGGGCGCCGCGCAGGATGTTGGCCGTCTCGGTGGCGGCCTGGAAGCAGGTGAACGACGGCCGGTCGGCCCAGCGCAGCGGCGCGCAGGCGTGGATGCCCGCGTCGACCGCCGCTCCGGCCACCTCGCTGATCAGCGCCTCGTACTCGGGGTCGCCCTCGCCGAAGCCCGAGAAGTTGCCCAGGTCGCCGCTGGCCGCGAACAGCGCCGTGACGCCGGGAATGCGGGCGATCGCGCGGGCGTTCTCCACGCCCTCCAGCGTCTCGATCATCAGGATCAGCACGACGTTGTCGTTCCAGGTCTGGCGGTAGCCGCCGGGCACGCCGGTCCACATCTCGCGCGGCCCCTGGCCGCCCCCGAAGCTGCGCCGGCCGAGCGGGGGGAAGTAGGTCCAGTCGACGGCGGCCTGCGCCTCCTCGACGCTGTCGACGGTCGGCACCACGACGACCAGGGCGCCCATGTCGGTGGCGTGCTGGATCTCGCGCTCGTCGGCGTAGGCGACGCGCGCCCCGGGCGCCGCCGGCCCCGGGCAGGTGCGCCACATGCGCGCCACCTGCTCCCAGGAGATGGCCTCGTGCTGCATCTCCACCCAGACGAAGTCGTACCCGGCCCCGGCCATGGCGCAGTAGGTGCGCGGGTCCACCGCGCGGACCGTGCCGCCGATCATCGGGCCGCCGGCCACGAGCTTGCGCTTGGCCGGGTTCCAGATCTCCGGCGCCTGCCCGTCCGGCAGCTCGAAGCGCGTCCCGTAGTCGAACTCGGCGGCGCTGAATCCCTGGCCGGTCCCGGCCGGCTGGGCGCCGGCGTCCCGCGCGCTCCCGGCCAGCAGCAGGCCGACCGCGGCGGCAACGGCGGTGACGAACGTGGCGATCTTCATGACACCCTCGCTTGGTTGACTGTCTCTCGGTTGATGGTTGTGGATCGAGCCGGTCGAGCGCTAGCCGCGTCTCCGGAAGGCGATGTTCCAGGCCCGGGACGTGCTCACGGTGAACCCGGAGACCGCGCCCGCGTCGTCGCGGCGGAACGTGAAGTACCAGGCCCTGCCGTAGAAGCCGTCGGCGAACGTCGGCGCGAGCGGAATGCGGCCCAGCTTGCGGTTCCGGAGGACGAGCCGGCCCCCTTCCACGCGGAAGGCGTATTCCACGGCGAGGTCGTCGCTGTAGTACCCGGCGTAGGCCTCGAGCGCGTCCGCCGCCGGGCGGACGGGCGCCGCGCGGCTGTAGACCGGGCGCGGCGGGCCGCCCACGCGGAGCGTCGCCGGCCGGTCGCCGCCGCCGGGCGTGAACGTCACCGCGGTGGTCCCGCCGAGACGGAACCGGCCGCCGCCCGCCGGGCGCAGGCGCTGCTCGACGCCGCCCGCGAGCAGGGAGAGATCGTCGCCGCGGGCGACGACCCGCAGCGGCACGTCGTTCCCGGGCCGCCGGTAGTAGCCGGCCAGGTCGGCCGGATCCGCTGGCGGACTGCCGGTCTCGCCGCCCGCGGCGGCCGGCGCGCGGGCAGGCCGCGGCGCTGATGGCCGACCCGCTTCCCGCACCGGGACGGTCACGCTCGGCGGCGGCGGCAGGAAGACGTCGGCGATGTCGCGCGCCAGACGTCCCGGGCCCGCCATGGCGGTGTTGCACAGCACCGCGACCGCGAGATCCTGGTCAGGAAAGCGGAGGAACTCGCTCCGGTAGCCGGCGTCCGTGCCGCCGTGACCGATCGTGGGCCGGCCGCGGTGCGTCCCGTGCGCCAGACCGAACGCGTACGAGAGGCGCGCGCCGTCGTCCAGCACGCCGCGCGCCTGAAGCTGCCGCAGCACGTCGTGGCCGCCGACCTCGCCGCTGGTGAAGTTGCGGTTCCAGCGGGCGAGGTCCTCGACCGTCGTGAACAGGCTCGTGGCGCCGACGATGGCGAAGTCGGGGATGCTGAGGCGGTAGCGGCCGAAGCCGTCGCGCGCGTAGGCGTAGGCGCGGTCGCGGACCAGCATGGTGTGGTCGTCGCGGAACACCGTGCGCGTCATCCCGAGCGGCCGGAACAGCCGCGCGTTCGTGAACGCGCGCAGCGTCTGTCCCGACACCCGCTCGACGACGACCGCCAGCAGCGTGTAGCCCGAGTTGCTGTAGACGTAGTCGGTGCCGGGGGCGAAGTTGAGGGCGGTCTGGCGCGACAGCAGGTCGAGCACGTCGGCCTGGCGGATGACGTCGCCGCCCCAGCGCCAGCCCGCCATCTGCAGCATGGCCCACTGGTCGCGGATGCCGCTGGTGTGGTGGGCGAGCTGGCGCAGGGTGATCGGCGTTCCGAAGTCGGGCAGCTCAGGGACGTAGCGCCGGATGTCGTCGTCCCAGGAGACCTCGCCGTCGGCCACCAGCAGCGCGAGCGCCAGCGCGGTGAACTGCTTCGACACCGAGGCGACGTGAAAGACCGTGGACGGCGTGATTGGGACGTCGTATTCGAGGTTGGCGGCGCCGTATCCCTTCGCGAACAGCAACTCGCCGCCGCGCATGACCGCCGCGGCGCAGCCCGGGGTGCGCGGTCCGGTCCAGGTCGCGAAGAGGGCGTCCACGCGGGCCTCCGGCCCGTCGCGCTGCGCGGTGCTCGGGAGCACCGCGGCCGCGAGCAGGCCGATCGCCGCCAGGGCCCCGAGGGCGGCGCGAAACCGCCACAGCAGCGCGGTCATCGCGTGCAGGTTAGTCGACCCGCCGCGCCGTCGCAACAGGCTGTTCGCCGCCTTTGGGTACACTGGCCCCCAGGATGCGGAAGACGCTCTACCTCGCGAATCCCTACGGTTTCTCCGTCCAGCAGCAGCAGGGGCCGCTGGCGGCGCTCGTCGAGGCGCTGGCGGCGGCCGGCGCCGAGGTGTGGGAGCCGTTCGCCCGCAACAATCCAGGCGACAGAACGGGCAACTGGGCCTACCGGATCGCCCGCGCCGACGTGCGCGACGTGCGGGCGGCCGACGGACTGTTCGCGGTGGTCAACGGCTGTCCGCCCGACGAGGGCGTCATGGTGGAGCTGGGCCTGGCGATTGCCTGGGACAAGCCGACCTTCCTGTTCCGGGACGACTTCCGCCGCTGCAGCGACAGCGACATCTACCCGCTGAACCTGATGCTCTTCGCCGGCCTGCCGGCATCCGGCTGGGAGGCGTACTGGTACAGCTCGGTCGAGGAGATCGCCGATCCCGGCAAGGCCCTCGCGCGCTGGCTCCGAGGGGAGACGCTGCCGGGCCGCTGACCCCGCGGCCCGGGGCACCCGACCTCAGCCCGCGATCGACCGCCAGTTGGCGGCCAGGTGCTCGGCCGTGCGCCAGGCGAGGGCCTGCGCGGTGAGGGTCGGGTTGTGCGCGCCGCTGGTCCCCATCACCGACGCGCCGAGGACGCCGAGGTTCGGCGCCTCGTGGGCGAAGCCCCAGCGGTCGACGACGTTCGTCTCCGGGTTGTCGCCCATGCGGGTGCCGCCGTAGGCGTGGGTGGTCGGGCCCATCGTGCCGAGGCCGCCGCGGATCACGTCGATGGCCCCCGCCTCGCGGAACCACTCCTCCATGCGGTCCTGGATGAAGTCGTTGATGCGGTGCTCGTTCGCGCGGTAGTCGGCGGTGATGCGGCAGACGGGGTCGCCCAGCGGGTCGGTTATCGCCGGGTGCAGGTCGAGGTAGTTGCCCTCGTAGGGCAGCGTCGTCTTCTGGAGGTAGGAGCCGCACGTGCGGTCGGCGTTCTCCATGACGAACGCCTTCCACGCCGAGCCCCAGGACGGCGCGCGGCCGAAGGTGCTCGTGCTGGCCGCCTCGATGGGCCGGCGGTCGGAGTAGACCCAGAGGTTGCCGCCGCCGATGAAGTCGACGCCGGCGTGGTCGAAGTTGTCGTCGGCCCAGTCGTCGACCGCCACGCCCTGCGCGGGCAACCCGTACCAGCGGTTGAGGTCGTGCGGGAAGAGCGCGGTCACGCCGCCGAGCTGCGCGTGGGCAAGGTAGTGCCGGCCGACCTGCCCGCCGTTGTTGGCGAGGCCGCGCGGGAAGGCGGCCGACTTCGAGAGCAGCAGCAGGCGCACGTTCTCGTAGGTGTAGCCGGCCAGGAGGACGACGCCGGCTGGCTGGAAGTACGTCTCGCCGCCCTTGACGTACTCGACGCCGGTCACGCGCCCGTCGCCGTCGACGCGGATCGCGCGGGCGTGGGCCTCGGTCACGACGTCGAGGCGCCCGGTCGCCTGCGCGCGCGGGATGGTCGTGACGGCGGTCGAGTTCTTGGCGTCGACGTGGCAGCCGCCGCGGTTGCAGAAGCCGTGGTACCGGCAGGCGGCGCGCCCGTCGTAGCGCTCGCTGTTGACGGCGGCCGGACCGGGGAACGGATGCCAGCCGAGTCGCCGCGCGGCGCCGGTCATGAGCTCGGTGAAGCCCGTGCCGCGCAGCGGCGGCATGGGGTAGGGGCGGCGCCGCGGGCCCTCGAAGACGTTGCCGCGCTCGTCGATCGCGCCGCCGACGTTGCCGGCCTGCCCGCACACGCCGATGGCGTGCTCCACGTGGTCGTAGTACGGCTCGAGCTCCTCCAGCCCGAACGGCCAGTCCTCCACCGTCGTGCCGGCCGGCAGCCGCGACGTCCCGTAGCGCCGGGCGGTCTCGCTCGCCACCCGGAAGTCCCACGGGTTCAGCCGCCAGCTCTGGGCCCAGTAGTGGAGCGTCGTGCCGCCGACGGCGTTCATCATCGGGTGGATCGCCGCCCGCGTCTCCGGCGCCGACGCGTCCCGGCGGTGCACGGGGACCTCGCGGTTCGCCTTCTGCACGGAGTCGGGCCAGCCGCGGTAGTTGTTGAACAGCTCGTCCGGGGCGTGGTCGCGGGCGCTCAGCCAGCGGCCCGCCTCCAGGCCGACCACCTCCAGCCCCGCCTCCGCGAGCGGCAGGACGGCGACGCCGCCCGCCGCGCCGAGGCCGATGACGGCGACGTCGGTCTGCGGGAGCTCAACGGCCACGGGTCCTCCTCCTGCGGGCGGCGGCGAACGCCGGGTAGTCGTAGGCGGACACCTGCCACGCCCGCCGCACGACATCCAGCCGCTGCAGCGCCGGCGTGACCGCGGTGCGGACGCCCGGGTAGCCGATCAGCTCCCAGCCGACGAAGCCCTCGTTCCCGCCGTACGCGGGGTCCGAGAAGGTGCCCTGGAGGGTGTGCGAGCGGACCATCGCGAAGAACGCCGTCGAGCCGCCGGCGAATCCCGCCGCCGAGCCCTGCTCGACCGCCCGCAGCACGCCGTCCCGGGCAGCGGCCGGGAGGCGGGCGAAGCGGTCCCCCGCCGCGGTCTCCGCGAACCGATCGAGGGCGGCCAGCCCCGCGCGGTAGGCCGGGAGCGACGCGCCGAGCGCGCCGCCGAGCGCGCGGTCGATGTAGCGGGCCGCGCGGGCCTCCGCGGCGCCCGGCCCGTGCTCGTCCGTCGGGATCAGCCGGGCCGTGACCGCCTCCAGCGTTGCCCCCTCCGCCGCGGTCAGCGTCTCGAACGACGCGGCGGCGGGCGCCTGCCCGGGGGCCCCGACCGCTCCCGCGGGCGATCCCAGCGGAACCGCCGCCGCGGCGCCGGCGACCGCTCGCTTCAGCCATTCGCGCCGGGACAGCGTCTCGCTCATGGCCCCTTGTAGCATGGCTCTAGAAATCGAAGCGCGCGGCGATGCCGATGCGCCGCGGCGGGTTGGTCAGATAGCCGACCCGGGCCAGCGTGCCCC
>CAZMWA010000256.1:0-8188 GCA_964569405.1 uncultured Vicinamibacteraceae bacterium
TGACCCACTCGCCGTCGCGCAGCGCGAGCAGCCCCTCGGCCGCGTTGCCGGTGTTGATCGGCACGCCGCGGCCCAGCCCCAGCGTGTCGAACTGGTCCACCCACGTGTAGTAGCTGCCCTCGATGCTGCCCGACGCGTCGATGCCCTTCATCTGGGGCATCGGCTCCTCGTACAGCGTCCACCCCTCGGGGCAGTGCTGGCCGGTCGCGTCCGGCCCGTTCAGGGGGCCGGTGCACTTGCTGCGGTCGAAGCTCGCCATGTGGCCGCTGGCGAGCGGGGTCCACACGACGCCGTTGCGGTCGATGTCCATGCCGCGCGGCGAGTAGCCGTCCTGCACCTCGGCGCCGGGATTCTGGAACGGCACCTCGTAGTACTCCGTCAGGCCGGTCTCGGACGGGTTGTCGCCCGGGTCGAAGCGCAGCACCGCGCCGGGCATGCCGAGCGACGAGCCCCAGATGCTGCCGTCGACGGGGTTGTAGGCCACGCCGTAGAAGCCGGAGCGTATGCGCGCGTCCTTGGCCGGGTCGATCGGCTCGCCGGGCTCGACCCACTCGTCGCGCACGCCGTTGCCGTTGGTGTCGAGCACCAGCGGGCTCCAGCCCTGCGCCGCCTCCTCGTCACCCGTCTCGAGGAACAGGTTGGTGTTGAGCCACCCGATGACCTGCCCGCCGCCGCTGGTCCACAGCGTGTTGTCCTCGTCCTCGGCGAAGATCAGGTGGTGCGTGCTGTAGCAGGTGCCCACGAGCGTCATCTCCGCGGTGGCGGGGTCGTACACCGCCAGATGACGGTTGGCGCGCGGGTTCGGGAACGCGCGGGCCGACGGGTGGTCGGACCCTTCCAGGCACATGGGCGGGTTCTCGGGACCCCGTACCCGGGAGGTCAGCCACACCCTGGCGTCCTGGTCGAGCATCGGGTTGTGCACGTTCGACTGGCTGTCCCAGATGGCCTCGTCCCCCCAGTAGGGCGACGACGCCAGCGGCGGTCCGGCCGCCAGCGGGGTGTCCGGGTCGCGCACCGGCACCGGGACCTCCGAGATGGCGTGATTCACCGGGTCGAGCACGGGCACGTAGTCGGCGCTGGCCTCGAGCGCGCCGTAGATCGGGCCGTGGGCGTTCACCGTCGGGTTGCGCTTGTCGGTCGACGCCTCGTCGTGCAGGTAGGCAGTGGGGTCGGCCCAGTCCCACTGGGTGACGACGACGTTGCGCTCCGCCCCCTGGGGCCGCGCCGGCGCCGGCGGCACCTCGCCCGCCATGATGCGGCCGGTCCAGTCGGCGTACATCTCGAGCGCGCGGCGGCGCCCCATGCGGTCGAGCCCGGTGCTCATGTTGCCGCCGGCCTGGCCGGACTTGATGCGGCGATCCCAGGCGTCCACGAGCGAGTCGAACTCGCCGAGCTCCGCCGGAATCTCGCGCGTGGCCTTGTTCCCAAGCCCGTGGCAGGCGGTGCACCCGCCGGACTTCAGGCCGCGCAGCCACGCCGCCTGGTTCGGCACGCTCGGCGAGATGCCGTTGCCGTCGGGACCGGTGCCCGGGAACTCGTCGTGCCCCGGCACCTCGAGCAGCGAGTACCAGTAGCCCGAGGGGTAGTACTGCGCGGCGGCCCGCGCATCGGGCGCCGGCACCGCGGTCAGATCGACGCGGGCCCCCGGCGATGCCTGCTGCCTGGGCGAATCGACGAGCCCGTAGCCGCGCACCCAGACGTCGTAGGTCGCGTCCGGCAGGTCCGGCACGACGTAGCGGCCCTCGTCGTCGGTGACCACCGTGCGGTTGAAGCGGGTCGGCAGGTCCATGGTCTCGGCTATCACCCAGACGCCTGCCTCCGGCCCGTCGGGCCCGGTCACGACCCCGCCGATGTCGTCGTCGTCGATGGCCACCATCTGCTGCGCGCCCAGCCCCGGCTGCAACGCCAACAGGCAGACGGCCAGACCGCCGGCGACCGTTCCAAGCAACGCGAACATCCTGCTAGTCATCTTGTCTCTCTCCCTGGTTGTTCTGCGTCCGGGCCGGTTCCGTCGATCCGGACGCGACTGGTGCGCGCGTGCATCCCGATTTCGACATGGGCATGCCACAATGTCAACTGTCCGGCGTCAGTACAGGCGTCCTTCCGCCTCCGCCGGACCGTTCTGCCGAAGGGAGACGCCATGCAACGCGTGCTCGGTCCGGCTGCCGCCGGACTCCTCTTGCTGCTCGGCCTCGCCGAATCGCAGGCGGCGACCGTCACCACCGTTATCGGCACCGGCGCGGCCGGACTTTCCGACGCGCAGGTCGCCAACCCGTACGGCGTGGTCGTCGGTCCCGACGGCGCGTTGTACTTCTGCGACCTGGACAACCAGCGCATCCGGCGGCTGGACCGCGAGACGGGAGCGACCACGACCGTCGCCGGCAACGGCGAGCGGGGCTACTACGGCGACGGCGGCCCCGCCACGGCGGCCGCCCTCAACATGCCGCACGAGATTCAGTTCGACGCGGCGGGCCATCTCTACATCGTCGAGCGCGACAGCCACGTGGTGCGGCGGGTGGACGCGGTCACCGGCATCATCTCCACCGTTGCCGGCACCGGCGAGCCCGGGTTCTCCGGCGACGGTGGCCCGGCCGCGGAGGCGGCGCTCAGGCGTCCCCACAGCATCGCCTTCGACCCCGACGGCCGGCTGCTGATCTGCGACATAGGAAACCATCGGATCCGGCGTGTCGACCCCGACACCGGTCTCATCGAGACCTGGGCGGGCACCGGCGCCCGCGAGCCGACGCCCGACGGCGTCCCGCTGGCCGGCACGCCGCTCAACGGCCCGCGCGCCATGGCGAGCGACCCCGCAGGCAACCTGTACCTGGCGCTGCGGGAGGGCAACGCTATCTACCGGATCGATCTGGCCGCCGAGACCATCCACCACGTGGCGGGCACCGGCGAGCAGGGCTACAGCGGCGATGGAGGCCCCGCCGTCGCGGCGACGCTGGCGGGACCGAAAGGACTCGCGTTCGCCGCGGGCCGGCTGTACATCGCCGACACCGAGAATCACGTCATCCGGATGGTCGACACCGGCACGGGTCTGATCTCCACCGTGCTCGGCGACGGCACGCGCGGAGACGGTCCGGAAGACGATCCGCTGCGCTGCCGCCTGGCGAGACCGCACGGCATCTTCTACGAGTCCCACCGCGGGCTCTACGTCGGCGACAGCGAGGCCCACCGCATCCGGCTGCTGGAGCCTCGATGAACGGCCGGCGGACTCGGCTCACGCCTATCTCGGCGGCCATGGGCAGGAAGGGCTCGGTCTCGAGGACCTCGAAGATCTCGATGCCGGTCGGGCTGAAGTTGCCGAGGACGATGCCGAAGAGCAGCTCGCCGAGCACCGCGGGTATGATGGAACCTGATCGCTACGATGTCCCGGCCAGGGAGGTGTGAGATGAGGTATCGATTGCTTGGCGTGCTGGGGGCCGTCGCCGCCGTGTTCGCCGTCGTCTCGCTGGCGCCGCCGCCCGTCGCGGCCCAACCCGCGGAGGCGTCGGACTGGGTGATGCCGCGGACGCCCTGGGGCGATCCGGACCTGCAGGCCATCTGGAACAACGGCACCATCAGCCCGCTGGAGCGTCCGGCCGAGCTGGCGGACCAGGCCTTCCTGGACGCGGAGGGGGTGGCCGCGCTCGAGCAGCGGGCCCAGGCACGCGTGGACCAGGAGAACGCGCCGACGGTGCGCACCGGAACGCTGCCGGCCGGCGGCAACGTCGGGGCCTACAACAGCTACTGGACAGAGCAGAGCACGTCGGTGGTGGGCACCATGCGCACGTCGCTCATCACCGATCCGCCCGACGGCCGCCTGCCGCCCCTGACCCCGGCCGCGCTCGCGCGCATCCAGTCGCCGGAGGCGCTGCGGCTGACCGAGGTGCAGGAAGGCCGCCTGCCGGCCAACGGGCCGGAGGAGATGGGGCTCAGCGAGCGCTGCCTGTGGTACCGCGGCATCCCCTCGATCCCGACCGGCTACAACAACAACTACCACTTCCTGCAGACGCCCGAGGCCGTGACCATCCTGCAGGAGCACATCCACGATCGGCGCGTCATCTTCCTGGACGGACGCCCGCACCTGCCGGCGGGCATCAGCCAGTTCGCCGGCAGCTCGCGCGGACACTGGGAGGGCGACACGCTGGTCGTCGAGACCACCAACCTGCGCGAGCCGTTCATCCGGCGCTGGGTCCGCCCGGAGCACTCGCTGTCGCGGGGCCGGCTCAGCGAGCACGCGCGCGTCATCGAGCGCTTCACGCGCACCGGTCCCGACACGCTCGACTACCAGTTCACCATCCACGATCCCCTGACCTGGACGCGGTCCTGGTCGGGCGCGCTGCCGCACACGCGCCTGGACGGCCCGATGTACGAGTTCGCCTGCCACGAGGGCAACTACGGGCTCATGAACATCATGACGGGGTCGCGGGCCGAGGAGGCCGAGGGCGGGGACTAAACTCAGACGGGGCTTTGCCCCGAGCCCCCGGCGTCCGCTTGCGGGAACCCCTTCGCCCCGCGCCGCTCCCGCCGAGGCGCGCGGTGCGCGCCTTGCGCCTCGGCGGCGGGGCGGGAGGCGCGCCGTGCGGAGTCTGCACCGTTGCGGCGCGCGCCCGAACCCGGCTACAGTGAATCCGTCCCGGTGGGACACTTTGAGCTCGGGCCCCGTTGGGGCCTTTTTTTTGATCGGATTCACCTCGTGTCACACTCCGTCGTCGGTTTCGTGGACGCTGGCTTTCTGCGGGCCGAAGGGGCGCAAGCGATCGGGCAGCCGCCTGCAGGCGTGCGTCCCGAGGCGAGGGCGGTCGTCGAATGGTTCAAGCGCCTTTCGACGGGGAGGAGCGACCGGGCGTTTCTGCGCGCGTACTGGTACGACGGCGCCTTCGATCCGGCCCATGCCGAATACCGCGGCCAGCGGTCCTTCTTCGAGGCGATCGGACTGACCCCGGGCATCCAGTTGCGCCTGGGACACATCGCGGAACGTCCGTCCCGGCTGGAGCAGCCCGTCCGGCGCGCGCTCGAACGGACGGCGGCGGGACTCGGCCTCGATCCGCGACAGCTCATGACCGAGTTCGAGCGGCACTGGAGCTTCCGGTCCGAGCGTCAGCAGAAGGGGGTCGACACCTTGATCGCGCTGGACATGGTGCGTCTGGCCGGCCGGTCCGGCTATTCGACGGCAGTGCTCGTGGCCGGCGACCGCGACCTTGCCGAAGCGGTCCGGGCGGCCCAGGATTTGGGAGCGCAGGTGCTCGTGGCGACGCCCAATCGCGCCAGCGTCGCGCGGGAGCTGGCGCAACTCGCGGACGACGTGATCCAGATCCCTGAGACCGTCGTGCGGCAGATGCTGACCGTCCGTCCGACGCCGGGGGGAGCGTGAAGGGGCACGGCCCATGAAACTTCTGTAAAATATACGCGCTAGAGAACGAATTGCCTGTAATATCGTTCTCATGCGATCCGAAACGCGGCGATTTCGCTGGCTCGGCGCACGGCTGCCGTCCGCCGGCAAGCGCCGCCTCGTGGTGCTCACCGGCGCTCGCCAGACCGGCAAGACCACGCTCGCGCGGCAGGTCTACGCCGATCTCCAGTACCTGAACCTCGACGCAATCGAAGAGCGGGAGGCGCTGCGCAGCCTGCGCAGCGCGAGCTGGGGGCGGGCTGTCGGCGCTGCCGTCATCGATGAGGCGCAGAAGGAGCCGGGCGTCTTCGACAAGGTGAAGCTGGCGTACGACGAGCGCCAGATCGCCTTCTCGATTCTCCTGGGATCGTCCCGCGTCCTGCTTCTCGATCGCGTACGAGAGTCGCTGGCGGGACGCGCCTTCGTCTACGACCTCTGGCCGCTCATGGTGTCCGAGCTGCGTCACGCGGACCACGAAGCCCCCGCGCGCCCGCTGCTCGATCGCCTGATCGCCGCGCCGGAGTCGTTCGGCGAGATCCTGGACGCCGAGCCGGCGAGGCTGCTCGGCGACGAGGCGACGAGGCGTGTCGAGGCGCTGGATCATCTCGCCGCCTGGGGCGGCATGCCGGAGCTGCTGGCGCTCGACGACGACGACCGCCGCGAGTGGCTGCGCTCCTACCAGCAGACCTGGCTCGAGCGCGACCTCGCCGATCTGACCCGCGTCTCCGACCTGCTGCCGTTTCGCGCGCTGCAGCGCCTGGCCATGCTCCGCACCGGCCAGCTCCTGAACTACGCGGATCTGGCCCGCGACGCTGCGGTCAGCGCGGCGACGGCGCGCCGCTACCTGGAGTACCTGCGGCTCTCGTACCAGGTCGTGCTGCTGCAGCCGTACGCCCGCAACCTGACCAGCGCCACCGTGAAGAGCCCGAAGCTCTACTGGATGGACATCGGCCTGCTGCGCCACGGGACGCGCGCCTGGGGCGAGCTGACCGGGCCGCTGTTCGAGACGTTGGTCGTCTCCGAGGTGCGCAAGTGGATCGACACCGTCGGGCGCGACGTGTCGCTCTCTTTCTACCGCACGCGCTCGGGACGCGAGGTCGACCTGCTCATCACCACCCGCGCCGGGGTGATTTGCGTCGAGATCAAGAACCGGGCCCGCGTCGGGTCGGGCGACGTCTCCGGCCTCCGCGTGTTGCAGGCCACGCTGGGCGAGGAATGGGCCGGCAGCCTGGTGGTCCATCGGGGGGACGACCTGGGCGAGCTGGCTCCGGGCTGCTGGGCCGTCCCGGCCCAGCGGCTGTTCTGAGCGGCTCGCAACGAGTAATGGTTCAGGGTGACGCTGATAGAATGCAGACGAATACAGACGAATGACAAAGACTGTCACGTTGCGACTCGGCGAGGACGTCTACGAGGAGCTGCGGGAGGCGGCTGCGGCGGAGCGGCGCCCCCTGTCGAACCTCATCGAGACGGCGGCGCTGGCGCGGATCCGGGAGGCGCAGTTCGTCGACGACGCCGAGATGGCCGAGATCCTGGACAACGACGCGCTGGTCCGCCGGCTGAAGACCGGTTCCCGGCAGGCCCGGCGGCGGAAGGGCCGCTTCGTTGAATGAGTACCGGATCTTCGAAACCGAGCAGTTCGGGAGAGACCTGCGATCGATTACAAGGTCCGGTCACGAGGCGGTCGTCCACAAGCTGCAACGCTCCGTCTATCCGCGTCTCCGCCAGCATCCCCACTTCGGTCCGCACATCCGCAAGCTGAAGGGCTACGTGCCCGAGACGTGGCGCTACCGCATCGGCTCCTGGCGTTTCTTCTACGAAATCGACGAACAAGACCGTGTGGTCTCGATGATCGCGGCGTCGCACCGCGGGTCCGCGTACTGATTGCGCGGGCGCCGGTTCGCAAACTTCCCGTTGATTGAGTGGCGGATCGGCGCGGTATGATTCTGCCGGGCCCCGGCGCGAACGACGCCGGCGCGGTCCGTGGAGGAAATGGCCATGGCGTGCAGACTCCGACTCCCAATCCTCGTCGGCCTGATCGCGTGCCTGATTCCAACGGCGGCGGCGGCGCAGGTCGACTACATCGATCCGGCCGGCGGCTTCACGCAGGTCGTGACCACGACGAACGCCGGCGTGAAGACGATCTTCGTCTCGGGCCAGGTCGGCCGGGGCGACACGCTGCGGGCGCACGTCGAGTCGGCGTTCGCAGGTGTCGTGCGGCGCCTCGAGCAGGCGGGCGCCACGCCGGCTGACGTCGTCAAGATCCGCATCTTCGTGAAGGACTTCGAGCCGGCGCAGTACGGCGTGATCTCCGAGGTCCGGCTCGAGACGTTCCCCGACGCGGACCACTGGCCGGCCAGCACGATGGTCGGGGTCCGCGCGCTGGCCGCCGAAGAGCTGCGCGTCGAGGTCGAGGCGATTGCCGTCGTGGCCGAGCCGGGAGCCGAGCTGGAGATCGAGCGCTTCGCGCCGGCGAACGGCTTCAGCGGGGCGGTGGCCGTGACGGAGAACGGCGTCAGGACCGTCTACGTGGCCGGCCAGGTCGGCGACGGCGAGACGCTGGCGGAGCAGACGGCGGCCGTCTGGGGGCGCGTCGGCGCGCGACTGGCCGAGGCCGGGGCCTCGCTCGCGGACCTGATCAAGGCCACCACCTACATCGTCGACTTCGATCCGGAGACCGACCTGGCGGCGTACCGCACGGGCCGCGAGCAGGCGCTGTCGCTCGCGGACATGCCCGCCAGCACGCTGCTGGGCGTGCCGGCGCTCGCGGCCGACCGCTTCCAGATCGAGATCGACGGCATCGCCGTGGTC
>CAZMWA010000257.1:0-2620 GCA_964569405.1 uncultured Vicinamibacteraceae bacterium
AGGGCAATCGCCACCGCGGCCGCGGTGGCCGCAGCGCCCGACGCCAGAGTCGATTGCATGCGTCTCTTCATCGATGCCTCCTGGCTCCTAGTACTCCATAGCGACGAGTCCGCCGTCCGCGGTCCACTGGAACCGCATGGCCGGTACGTGACCGCCCTCACCCTCTCCAGCCGCGTACACGTAGATGAGCGCTTCCGCATAGCGGCTCTCGAGCGGCGCCATCAGCTCGCGTGCGACGTCGGGCGCCGCCTCCAGATCCGTCATCTCCACCTCGAGCGTGATGACGTCGTGCGCGGTCGCCATCTTGAGGATGCGCCACGTCTCGTTGACGACGCCCTGCTCGTCGAACGACGGCGGCGACTCGACGTGCGAACCCTGCTGCCCGCAGCCCGCGACTACCGCGCACAGCGCCGCGCACGCCACGAAGCCGCCGCCCCTGCCGGTTCTCAGGTGCCCTCCCGTTCCGCGTGCTCCGCGCCTCAGCCGAGGCCCGTGAGGAACGCGTCGATGCCCGCCTGCGCCACGACCTCGTCCTGATCGGGCGTGCCGGAACTGCAGCCGACCCCGCCGACGATCTGCTCGTCGACGAACAGAGGCAGACCGCCCGCCACGATCATGAACCGTCCCTGGTTGCTCACGTGGATGCCGAAGGCGGGACCGCCAGGCCCGCTCACCTCACCGTAGGCGCGCGTCGAGCGCCGCGCCGCGGCGGCCGTGAACGCCTTGTTGATCGCCACGTCGATGCTGGTGATCCGCCCGTTGTCCATCCGCTGGAACATCAACAGGCTGCCGTTGTCGTCCGTGATCGCGATATCCATGTCGACGCCGATCTCGCGAGCCTTGGCCTCCGCGCCGGCCATGATGACGCGCGCGTCGTCGAGCGTCAGCTTCTGTACCGTCTTCATTGCGCCTGTCCTCCTCCGGGTGCGAGCATAGCATCGCCCCGGCCCCGCGGGGGCGCACGGGCGGCGACTGCTGTAGCCTGTCGAGGGTGCGGGCGCCAGGTTGGATGGCGACGGCCGCTACTCGACCGCGGCCAGGGCCCGCAGCAGATCGGCCGTGCTGGTATCGCTGTAGTCGGTCAGGCTGCGGGTCAGGCGCGCCGGAGCGCGCGCGGCGAGCGCCCGATCCAGCGGCGTCTCCCCACCGAGGTTGGTCGCATCCAGCCTGGCGCCCCGGCTCACGAGGTAGCGCACGACCGTCTTGAAGCCGTGAAAAGCGGCCATGTGCAGGGCGGTGTCGCCGGTAGCGCTTGCGGCGTTGACGTCGGCGCCCGATTCGACCGCTACCTTCACCGCGTCGATGCCGCTGGCCATGACGCCGCGATGATCGGGATCCTGCGTGAGGGCGACCTCCATCTCCGCGGAGTCCATCTCGCGTCCCAGGCGATCCTTGCCGGCCCGGCCGAACCCGCGGGTGAGCATGCCGGCGGCGGCCATCAGCGGCGTTACGCCGCCCTCCAGGCCGGCGTGCGGATCCGCCCCGCTCTCGGCCAGTCGGCGCATGATGTCGCCCCGGCCGAACTTGGCCGCGAGGAAGAACGGCGACGCGCCGGTCCAGGCCATGTCCAGGGCGAAGAGCTTGCCCTGCCGCGCGTAGCGTGTGCCGCGCACGAGACGGGCGTCCGGATCCGCGCCGAAGGCCAGAAGCGTCTCCACCAGCGTCTCGTCGCCGCGCAGGATCGCCGCGTGCAGAGGGGTGTAGCCCGCCCCGCCGGCGTTCGGGTCGGCGCCGGCGTCGAGCAGCAGTGCGGCCACCTCGCCGTGACCGCTGTGGGCCGCCACGACGAGTGCGCTGGTCCCGGCCGGTGCGACGTCGTTGGGATCCGCACCCGCATCGAGCAGCAACTCCACGGAGGCCCGATCTCCACTCCGTGCCGCGAACAACAGCGGCGTAAACCCGCCCTCTGCGACCACCACCACGGCGCCCTCGCTGCTCGTACGGGCAGAGTGCGCCGTCACCACGGGACGGACGCGAGAACGCGCGTGGACGTTCGCTCCCGCGTCCAGCAAGGCCGCGACCACCCCGGAATGCCGCTGCGACGCGGCCCACATGAGAGCCGTCTGCTCCTCGGTCGTTTCCCGCGCCCGCGCATCGGCGCCGTGGGTCAGCAATGCACGCACCGCGCCGACGCTGCCGGCGCGCGCGGCCGTCATCAGGGCGGTCTCGCCGCTCGGCAGCACGGCGTGCGGCGTGGCGCCGCCCGCAAGCAGAACCCGTGCCAACGCCGCGTTCCCGTTCTCGCACGCCAGATAGAGCGGCGTCACGCCCAACTCGTTCGACGCGTCCGGCACGGCACCCGCCGCCAGCAGCAGCTCGGCCATCTCGAGATCGTTCAGGTAGGCCGCCCAGTGCAGCGCCGTCGCCCCGTCCGGCTGCCGGACGTTCACGTCGAGCGATTCCTGCAGCAGCGCCCGCGCCGTGTCGTGATCGCCGCTCCGAACGGCATCGACCAGGCGCAGATCCGCCTGCTGCCCGAGCACCGGCGCGGCCGGCCCAAGACCCAGGAGTCCGAGACACGCCCCAACCGCGATTAGACTCGCGCCGCTGCCCCGCATGTTCGACTCCCCCGCCAAGCTGCTAGCGCCCCGAAACGCCTCGCTGGCTCGGCGTTCCGGCC
>CAZMWA010000258.1:0-22967 GCA_964569405.1 uncultured Vicinamibacteraceae bacterium
CTGATGTCGCGGCGCGTGCTGCTCACGGGCTCGACCCTGCGGTCGCGCCCGGTGGCCGAGAAGGGCCGCATTGCCGCCGCCGTCCGCGAGCACGTCTGGCCGCACGTGGCCGCGAAGCGGCTGCAGCCGGTGGTCCATGGCACGTTCGGCTTCGGCGAGGCCGCCGCGGCGCACCGGCTGCTGGAGTCGAGCACCCACATCGGCAAGCTGCTCCTGGTGCCCTGACGGCTGCGGCGACAACCTGCGTCCTGCTTCGGCTGCGGGCGGCGCCCGTGGCGCCTCATTCCTCTCTCGGCGTAGCGAAGGCCGCGATCAGCGTGTCGACCTTGGCTTCCAGCTTCGCGAGTCGTTCGCCCCGGGCGCGGACGTGATCGTCCAGCCGGCCGATTCCGACATCCGTCCGGAAGAACAGGCCGGCCATGCCGATGCCAACGCCGATGATGGCCCAGAATTCGGGTGTCATTGATCCATGGCTCCCGGTTCTCCGGTCCCCCCCAACCTCCAGCTCCATCATATCGCCAAACCCAGCTCCCGGCAGATGGCGTGCACCCGGTCCCCGTGGCGGGCGAGCGCCGACTCGAGCTCGGTCGCCGTCTCGAAGCCCAGTCGCCTGGGCATCGTCCCCGGCGCGGACCCTGCGGCCGGCCCGGGCGCGTCGGCCGCCCCCAGGATCTGCAGCCGGTGCTCGACGGTGCGCAGGAACGTGTACGCGCGCCTGAGGTCGTCGAGCGCGGCCTCGCCGAGCAGGCCGCGGGCGTGCGCCGCCGCCAGCGCGGACAGGGTGTTCGCGTCCCGCAGGTCGGGATGACGCGCGCCGTGAACGAGCTGCAGGACCCCGGCGGCAAGCTCGATCTCGCGCAGGGCGGCCCGGCTCGCTGCGGCGATGCCGTCCCCGCCGCGCGGGCGTCCGCCGGCCGGGTCCGCGGCCGCCCGCTCGCGCGCCAACCTCCGGACGGCGGCGTGGTCGGCGTCGGGGCGGTAGACGGACGGCCCGATCCCGTCCACGAACCGGCGGCCGAGCTCGAGGTCGCCGGCGATGGGCCTGGCCGCGATCAGGGCGAAGCGCTCGACCGTCTCGCCGAGGCCCGCGCAGTACCGCGTGCCCTCCTGCACCGACCAGACGGTGCTTCCCCCGGGCCCCGGCGCCTGCAGTCCGAGGTCGACCCGGTAGCAGTACCCCTCCCCGGTGGGCTCTGCGAGGATTGCCGTCAGCCGCCGGCCGAGCTGCTGGAAGCGGGCCCGGGCGCTCGCGTCGTCCGCCTCGTAGACGTACAGCAGGTCGATGTCCTGGCCGTAGTCGAGCTCCCGGCCGCCCAGCCTGCCGAGCCCGATGACGACGAACGACCCGTGCAATGCGCCGCCGGCGTTCTCCGCGAGGTCGCGCTGCGCAATCTGCAGGGCGCCGGCGATGACGACGGCGGCCAGGTCGGCGAGCTGCTCAATGGTCGATCGCAGCGTGTCCTTGTCGAGCAGATCGCGGCCGGCGATGCGCAGGATCTCGCGCCGCTGGAAGCGCTTGAGCGAGTCGATCGCGCGCGCCGCCGTCTTGTCCTGCGCCAGCAGCGCATCGACCTCGGCCCGATAGTCCACCTGATCCGGCGGCGGGCAGTCCAGCTCGCCCTGCAGCCAGTGGAGGTACTCGGGATTGCGGATCAGGATGTCGCCGAGGAGCGGTGACGCACCCAGCAGCCGCGTGAGGACCTGCAGCGCGCGCGGGTCGTCCTGCAGATAGCCGATGAACGAGCTCCTGGGCACGCGCCTGGCCGCGTAGCGGCAGAACCCGGCCAGCGCGGCGTCGGGATCGGGCGCCTCGAGCAGCGTCTCGAGCAGCAGCTCCGCGAGCTCGCCGAGCGCCAGGCGGGTCTGGAGGTCGTCGGCGAGCTGCTGCAGCCGTTCGTCGGCGCCCGCCGGGTCGCGAAAGCCGCGCGCGGCGAGATACCGGCGGGCGAGCGCCTCCTCGAGGTCGCGTGCCAGCAGCAGGTCGCGCGGCTCGACGGGGAGGTCACTCGCCATGGGGCGTCGCGCGGCGTGGCCGGCACAGCGCCGGCGGGCCGGCGGCAGGCGGCCGCCGACCCGCGCGGGTGCCGGTGTGGGCTCTAGATGTCGAAGTACAGGGCGAACTCCCACGGATGGGGCCGCAGACGGATGGCGTCGACCTCGTTCTCCCGCTTGTACGCGATCCAGTTCTCGATCACGTCGCGGGTGAAGACGTCGCCCTTCAGCAGGAAGTCGTGGTCCTTCTCCAGCTCGGTGAGCACCTCGGCGAGGCTGCCCGGCGTGCTGTCGATCTTGGCGTGCTCCTCGGCCGGCAGATCGTACAGGTCCTTGTCGAGCGGTCCCGGCGGCGTGAGCTTGTTCTGCACGCCGTCGAGCCCGGCCATCAGCATCGCGCTGAACGCGAGATAGCCGTTGCAGGTCGGATCCGGGAACCGGCACTCGACCCGCTTGGCCTTCTCGCTGCGGGAGTAGGCCGGAATGCGGACCGCGGCGCTGCGGTTGCGCTGCGAGTAGATGAGGTTGATCGGCGCCTCGTAGCCGGGCACCAGCCGCCGGTACGAGTTTGTCGTCGGGTTGCAGAACGCCAGCAGCGCCGGCGCATGCTTCAGGATGCCGCCGATGTAGTAGAGCGCGGTCTTGCTCAGGTCGGCGTAGGTGCCGGCCTCGAAGAACGTGTTCGCGCCGCCGCGCCAGATGCTCTGGTGCACGTGCATGCCCGAGCCGTTGTCCTGGAAGACCGGCTTCGGCATGAGCGTCACGACCTTGCCGTGTCGCCGGGCGACGTTCTTGATGACGTACTTGTACTTGAGAAGCTTGTCGCCCATGTTGACCAGCGAGTCGAACTGCATGTCGATCTCGGCCTGGCCGGCGGTGGCGACCTCGTGATGGTGCACCTCGATCTCGACGCCGATGGATTCGAGGGTCAGCATCATCTCCGTGCGCAGGTCCTGATGGCTGTCCATCGGCGGCACGGGGAAGTAGCCTTCCTTGTAGCGCGGCTTGTAGCCCAGGTTGCGCGAGTTGCCGGCCTCGTCCGGGTTCTCCACGCGGCCCGCGTTCCAGAAGCCCTCGGCCGCATCGAGGCGGTAGAAGCCCTCGTTGTAGCTCTGGCCGAAGCGGACGTCGTCGAGGATGAAGAACTCGGGCTCCGGACCGAAGTAGGCGGTGTCGCCGATGCCGGTCGACTTGAGGTACGCCTCCGCCTTCTGGGCGATGTAGCGCGGGTCGCGCGAGTACGACTCGCCGGTGACCGGGTCCTTGACGTTGCAGATGAGGACCAGGGTGGGCGCGGCCGCGAACGGATCGACGAACGCCGTCGCGGGGTCCGGCACCAGCAGCATGTCGCTTTCCTGGATCTCCTGGAAGCCGCGGATGCTCGAACCGTCGAACCCGACGCCGTCCTCGAACGCGTCTTCGCCAAACTCCCTGGTCGACATCGTAAAGTGCTGCCAAAGGCCAGGCAGGTCGATGAAGCGCAGGTCGACCGCCTGAATTCCCTTGTCCTTGATGAGTGCCGTCACTTCCTGTGGTGTCATCCGATTCCTCCCAATCTGCCAGTGGTTACGTCCTTACAACGTGTCCTTCTCGCCGGTGCGAATGATGTAGCCCTGCTCGACCGGCATCACGAACACGCGTCCGTCGCCCATCTCGCCCGTCCGGGCCGTGTCCATGATCGACCCGATGGCATCGTCCACGAGATCGTCGGGCACGACTACCTCGATTTCCATCTTGGGCAGCAGGCTCACCTCGTACTCGCTGCCGCGATAAACGGTCGAGTGCCCGCGCTGGCGCCCGTGACCGCGCACCTCGGTCACCGTCATGCCGGAGATGCCGTTGTTCGCCAGGGCGTCCTTGATGGCATCCACCCTGTTCGGCCGCACAATCGCCTTGATCAGCTTCATGTCTCGGTTCACTTGCCGGGTTCGAGCATCGCTTCCAGGCTCCGCTGCAGGGCCGCCGCATCTTCCGCGGACAGCTTCGCGCCGCCCTTCGTGAGGTGGAAGACGTCGATGGCGCGGTTGCCCCCGGTCGAGATCAGCACGAGCTCGATGTCGCACCGGTGCTGCGAGATCACCGTGCTGATCCGATAGAGCAGGCCCCAGGCGTCCTGGGCCAGAATCTCGAGGATGCTGAAACGCTCGGAGTACTCGTTGTCGAAGTGGACCACCGGCTTGATGCGAACCGGCTCGCGACGCGCCATGCCCCGCTGCTTGGGCAGCAGGATCTCGTCGATGTCCTGCCGGCCGCCCACGACGTCGGCAAGCAGGCTCGTGAAATCGGGGCGCGCCGCCTCGTTCAGCTCGAAGAAGCGCTCGCGGTCCGTGAACTCCACGATGTCGACCGCGGTTCCGTGCCGGTTCGTCATCGCCTGTCCGCGCAGGATGTCCATGCCGAAGTAGGAGAGCACGCCGCACACCTTCGAGAACAGGCCGGGTTGATCGGCCGAGACCAGCGCCAGCTCCCAGGCCGAGCCCTTCTGCTCCAGCAGGCAGTGGACGTCCGGGGCGCTCAGGTTCCGCGACAGCCGGACGTGCTCGTAGACGTGAGGCTGGTCGACGAGACGCAGGTAACGGTGCGGCAGCCCTTCGAGAAACGTCTCCAGCTCACCCTGCGCGATGTCGGCGGGACGGCTCTCGTGCAGCTCGGCGAGGCTCGCCGCGGTCGTGTCGATGACGTCGTCGCCGTAGCCCAGCGTCAGCCGGTTGTAGGTGTCGACGTAGAGCCTCCACAGCAGGTCTTCCTTCCACGGCGTCATCACGTCCGGCCCGACCGCGGATACATCGGCGAGCGTCAGCAGGCACAGCAGCTTCAGGCGCTGCTCGCTGCCCACGAGCCGCGCGAACTGAACGACCGCGCCGGGATCGTCGGTGTCCCGCCGGAAGGCCGCGGTCGACATCCGCAAATGGTGGCGGATGAGGAACTCGACGGTGGCGATGTCGGGCTCCGGCAGCTTGATGCGCCGCAGCGCGCCGAGCGCCATCCGGACGCCCTCCTCCGAGTGGTTCTTGTTCGTCCACTTGCCGACGTCGTGGAAGAGCAGGGCGAGCACGAGCAGCTCGGACCCCGGCGTTTCGGCCAGCAGGTTCGCGAAGCGCCGCCGGCTGCGCGTCGTCGGCTGGCACAGCAGCTCGACGTTGCGGATCGTCTGCAGCGTGTGCTCGTCGACGGTGTACTTGTGGTAGAAGTCGCGAATCACAAGGCAGTAGACCTTGTGGAACTCGGGAAACATGCGGCCCAGCAGGCCGCAGTTGTGCATTTCGGACAGGCGGGCGTAGAGGCCGGGCCGCGGCCGCAGCACCCGCAGCAGCACGTCGCGCTGCTCCGCGGTGGGGAAGAAGCGTTCGGGCGCGTAGCGTCCGCCGTGCCGCTCGATGCAGGTCAGCACCTGTTCCGAGGCGGCGCAGCCCTCGTCGAGCGCCGTCTCGAACGCGCGCAGCCAGATGTGGGGCTGCAGCGAGGCGCGCGTGCCGTCCGTGAACCAGATCTCGTCGTCCCGGCGCTGCAGGCCGTCCGCCACGTCGACCGGCGCGCCCTCCGCCGCCGGCGCCAGCGCCCTGAGCGACGCCACGAGCGCGCGGTTGACGATGCGCGCATGGTGGAAGTACGTGCTCATCAGCGCTTCCACCTGACCGGCCACCTGCTCGTCGGGCGACCCGAACATCGGCGCGGCGGCCTCCTGCAGCTCGTGGGTCAGCACGTTGAGGTTGCGTCCGATCTTCAGGTGCAGGATCGAGCGGAGCCGGAGCAGGAAGTCCTCGGCCTCGTCGACGCGCCCGATCTTCACCCGGACATCGAGCCGTCGCGCCGGATCCTCGAACTGCGTGATCATCCGCACGGCGGAGATGTCGCGCAGCGCGCCCGGCGCGTTCTTGATGTCGGGTTCGAGGTGGTACAGCGTCCGGTTGAACTGGCCGTGCCGCTGCTCGAGCAGATCGCCGAGGGCTGCCAGCATCGGGCCGCGCCAGGCCGCGCCCGGTCCCTGGCACAGCGTCGTGAGCTGCTCGAAGAGCGCGGCGTCCCCGTCGAGGTAGCGAGCCTCGAGCAGCGCGACCAGGAACTCGGGATTGTCGGTGTCGGCCTGTGCCAGGTCGGCCAGCTCGCGGACGTGGTGCCCGACGTCGAGGCGCAGGTCCCAGAGCGGGTGCAGCATCGACCGCAGGAAGCGCTCCTCGGGCGCGCCGATCGGGCTGCCGAACACGAACAGCAGGTCGATGTCCGAATGCATGCACAACTGCCGCCGCCCGTAGCCGCCGAGCGCCACGAGGGCGACGGGCGCGTCGGTCTGGCCGCGGGCCGCCGCGTAGATCTGCCGCACCAGATCGTCGACGCGGTCCGAGAAGCGGCCGAGGCTCCGCAGCCCGCCGCGCGCGAGCAACGTGTCCGCGGCCAGCTCGTCGCGGGCCGCCTGGAGCATCCCGCGCAGCGTCTCGGTTGCGGGCGTGGGCGGCGCCTGCTCTGGTGCCATCTTGGTTCGGAGCAAACCGGGCGGGTTCTTCAGTAGCCGATGCTGATGCCGAACAGACCGACGACCTGGGTCCGGTCGCCGTCGTTGAGCGCTTCGAGGTAGCCCCCGAGCGAGAGGAGCTGAACGCCGCCGCCAAGCTCCCACGCGCCGTAGCTCTCCGCGACCGGAAGCGGCACGGCCACCATGGCGCCCACGCCGAAGAACCCGAAGCCGTCGCGAAAGTGTCCGGGCGCCCCGGCCGGCAGGCCGTTCTCGTAGTAGCCGCCCAGGCTGAACCCGAACGTCACCGGAAAGCTGACGCTGGCCGCGGCCTCGACGATGTCCAGCCCCGGCTCGATCCCGAGCTCGAGATAGACGCCCTCGTCGGCGCCGCCATCCGCGCCGCCGGCGGTCTCGAACGCCAGGAGCGCATGCGGGAACAGGGAGAAGCCGCCCAGCAGTCCGCTGTCGTCCATCTGCAGGCTCAGCGCAAGCTCCTGCGTCGTGCCGAAGGCATGGCTCGGGCTCGTGTACGCGGTGTAGACGATGCCGGCCTCCCAGTTGTCGATGAGCAGCGTCACGCCCGTGTAGAAGTCCGATTCGTACCACCCGGGGACGTTGTCCGACATCTCGTCGGCGCCGGTCGACGCGGAGTGCAGGCTGTTCCACTGGCCGAGCGTGAAGGTGACCGAGGTGATCCCCAGGCCCTCCGGGTTCGAGTAGAGGTCGAAGTTCATGTCCCCGTACGGTTGCGCGATGAAGCCCTCGCGTTCCTGCCTGATGCCCCGGAAGAAATAGGCGTGCGAGAAGTCGACGCCGGTGGTGAACGAAACCCGGCCGGCGCTGGTCTGCGCCTGCGCGGAACCGGCTGCGAGTCCACCGGCCAGGACGAACGCGCCCGCGCCGCACAGCCAGCGCAGGGCGCGGGCCCGAGCAGTTGCGATCATGTGCTCCCCCGAAAAGTAACAGGCCGAATCTGTCGGTCGGCCGGCCCGCGGGCAACGGGCCGGCCGACGCGACGTATCTTATCAGGGTTCACAGTACCGCACGCCCGCGCCGCTTCTGCTAGTAGCCGAGGCTGATGCCGAAGATACCGATCGGCTCGAAGCCGTCGGTGCTGCCGTTGATGGCCTTGAGCCCGTCGCCGAAGAACAGCAGGTTGATGCCGGCCGTGAATTCCCACGAGCCGTACGACTCCGGAATGCCCGTGATCGGCACGCCCAGCATCGCGCCCACGTTGAAGAAGCCGAAGGCTTCGTTGACACCGCCCGGGTCGTAGTAGTCGCTGGGACTCAGGCCGACGGCGATCGGAAACGAGACGCCGACGGGCGCGTCGTCGAGCGGCAGGGACGGCTCGATGCCGAGCTCCAGGTACGTGCCCGAGTTGTCGCCGGCGGCGCTCCCGTCGATCTCGAACGCCACCGTGATGTAGGGGGCGATGATATCGTCGTGGCTCAGCCCGACGGCAACCTCCTTGACGGTGCTCCAGCTCCCGCGCGGGCTCATGTAGGCGGTGTAGGTGACGTCGGCTCCCCAGCCTCCCGCGAAGCCGAAGCCGAGGCCGGCATAGAAGTCGGTCTCGTAGAAGATGCCGGGCGCACCATCGAATCCCGCGTCGGTGCGCGAGTGCAGGCTGCTCCAGGTGCCGGCGGCGAGCGAGACGCTCCCGTCCTCGCCGTCGTAGAGCGACATGCCTGCCTCCAGGTACGGTTGCGCGATGAATCCCCCGGTTTCCTGGACGATGCCCCGGAAGTAGTAGGAGGACGCGAAATCGATGCCCGTGCTGACCGATATCGCGCCCGTGTTGGGACCGTCCTGCGCTGCCGCGGGCCCTGCCGTCAAGGCTGCCGCCGCCAGCATGACGAGCACTGTCCGTGGCGCCCGGCTTCTCGCGTCTCCTCGTGTCATCGTCGCTCCCTTTCTCACGTAGGCTGCCGTTCTCATCCCGGTCACTCTCCGATGCGGAGACCGTAGGCCTCCATCCCGTGCTCTCCGACGTCGAGGCCCAGCCGCTCCTCGTCCGCGCTCACCCGCAGTCCGAGGCTCAGCTTGAGCGCGAAGAAGATCAGCAGCGCCGCGGCAAACGAGAAGGCGCCGTAGGCGAGCACACCGATCAACTGCGTGAGCAGCGAGTGGTCGGCGCTGAAGATGCCGACGGCCAGCGTGCCCCACACGCCGCATACGAGGTGCACCGACACGGCGCCGACCGGATCGTCGAGATGCCTGCGGTCGATGAACAACACCGACCCGACGACGATGAACCCCGCGATGAGGCCGATGAGCATCGCCGCGTTGACGCTCACGACGTCGGCCCCGGCCGTGATGCCGACCAGGCCCGCCAGCGCGCCGTTCAGGATCATGGAGAGATCCGGCTTTCTCTGGATGCCCCAGGAGGCCGCCATGGCGCCGATCACGCCCGCGGCCGCCGCCAGCGAGGTGGTGACGAACACCAGCGACACCAGCACGGGGTCGGCGCTCAGCACCGAGCCGCCGTTGAACCCGAACCACCCGAGCCAGAGCAGGAAGACCCCGATGGTGGCCAGCGGCATGTTGTGCCCGGCGATCGCCCTGATCCTGCCGTTGCCGTACTTGCCCAGCCGCGGGCCCAGCACGATGATGCCCGCCAGGCCGCCCCAGCCGCCGACGGAGTGCACCAGCGTGGAGCCGGCGAAATCGTAGAACCCCATGGCGTCCAGCCAGCCGCCGCCCCACTTCCAGGAGCCGGCAATCGTGTAGATGAACGCCACGTAGATGGTGGTGAACACCAGGAAGGAGGAGAGCTTGATGCGCTCGGCCACGGCGCCGGACACGATGGTGGCCGCGGTGGCCGCGAACATCGCCTGGAAGATGAAGTCCGTCCAGTACGTGTAGCCGCCGTCCGCATAGGCCACGGTGTTGCCCTCGGCGCCCGGGTCGAGGCCGAACCCGGCGAAGCCGAGGAACTGGCCGAGCGCGAAGTCGCCCGGATACATCAGGTTGAATCCCACGAAGGCGTAGGTGATCAGCCCGATCGAGACGACCGCGGTGTTCTTGAACAGGATGTTCACCGAGTTCTTGGCCTGCGTCAGCCCGGATTCGAGACACGCGAATCCGAGGTGCATGATGAACACCAGGAACGTGGCCACGAGCATCCAGGTGTTGTTGGCGGTGAACATCTCCGGCGACGCTTCCTGCGCGTACCCCAGGTACGGCGTCAGCACCAGCAGCAGGAGCGCGAGCGCACCGTGCCGCGCGATTGACCTTCCGGATCTCTTGTTCATGATGGGTTCCTCGCCCTCCATTGTCGGGACGGGTTTCCTGCGTTGGAGCTAGAGCGCCGCCACGCCGGCTTCTCCGGTTCGGATGCGCACGGCTTCGCCCATGTCGCTGACGAAGATCTTGCCGTCGCCTATCTCCCCCGTCCGCGCGGACTCGGTGATGGCCGCAACGATGCTCTCGACCTGATCGTTGTCGGTCACGATCTCGACCTTGATCTTGGGGACGAAATCGACGGAGTACTCGGCGCCCCGATAGATCTCGGTGTGTCCCTTCTGGCGGCCGAATCCCCTGACCTCGGTCGCGGTGAGCCCCTGGATGCCCCCTTTCGACAGGGCGTCCCGCACTTCGTCCAGCATGTGAGGCTTGATGATGGCGGTGATGAGTTTCATGGCCACTCTCCAATGCGGTCGTGATGAACGCGTTGCCGTTCGGCACGTTTACTGCAATATGCGGGCCAACTCATGCCGGAGGCGATCGGCGGAACGCTCGGCAAACCGGGAGGCGTACGGTTCGGCGCCAGGCCGCGGGGCCGGATGGTTCTACAAAAATGTAGAGACGTCAAAAACGAAGTGACAGTAATGTTGATTCAGCCGTCGGCCAGGCGCGGCCGGCGGCGGGTGGGCGGACGTCAGGAGAATCGCAAAATCGTAGGCGTGGCCGTCGCAGACCGGACGTAATGCATTGGGTTTTGCATGGCGCTCGCGAGAGTTGTCATCGAAAATGTCGTCGTGCGTGCCGGTCATACAAATTTGTAGTCATGATGGCCTACGTACGGAAACGGCGACAATCGATGTGGTACTTCTTCACCTTGTAGCTGATGATCCGTTCCGTGGAATCGAGCAGCATGGCCGCCTTGACGCGATTGCCGCGGGTGGTCTTGAGCGCGTCCTGTATCAGATCCTTCTCGTAGGCCGCCACCGCGTTCGACAGCGACATGCCGGCGACCGTGCCCGACGCTTCGCCGGTCTGGAGTGTCGGCGGCAGGTGGTGGCCGTGCACGACGGCGGCGTCGCAGACCAGCACCGCGCGCTCGATGATGTTCTGCAGCTCGCGGACGTTCCCCGGCCAGTGGTAGGCCATGAGCATGTCGATGGCCGGCGTGGAGATGCGTTTGATGTTTCGCCCGTGCTCGATGGCGTACTTCTCGAGGAAGTGGTCGGCCAGCAGCAGGATGTCCGTCTTGCGCTCGCGCAGCGGCGGCACGAAGACCGTGAACACGTTGAGCCGGTAGTACAGATCCTCGCGAAACGTGCCGGCGGCGATTGCCTTCTCGAGGTCGGTGTTCGTCGCGGCCACGAGCCGGACGTTGGCCTGGATGGCGCTGGTGCCCCCCAGCCGCTCGAACTCGCGCTCCTGCAGAACGCGGAGCAGCTTCACCTGGGTCGACAGGTTCACGTCGCCGATCTCGTCGAGGAAGAGCGTCCCGCCGTCGGCCAGCTCGAAGCGGCCCTTCTTGCGCGCGGTGGCCCCGGTGAAGGCGCCCCGCTCGTAGCCGAACAGCTCCGACTCGATGAGCGAGTCGGGGAGCGCCCCGCAACTGACCTTGATGAAGGGCTTCCTGGCGCGCGCGGAGCTGTAGTGGATGGCGTGGGCGATGAGCTCCTTGCCCGTGCCCGACTCGCCGCGGATCAGCACCGTGGTGTTCGTGGAGGCGACCCGCGCGATCTGCTCGAAGACCTGACGCATGGGGCCGCTCGTCCCGACGATGTGCGAGAAGTCGTAGCGCTCCTTCAACTCCTCCTTCAGGTGGGCGTTCTCGTCGAGCAGCCGCTGGCGTTCGGCCTCGACCATCTGCTTGAGGCGAATCGCCTGCCCGATCATCGTCGCCACCACCCGGAACAGTTGCAGGTCCTGGTCGTAGTCGCGATCCCTCCGGAAGGCGAGATCCACGTTGAACGCGCCGATGGCCTTGCGGTCGCCCGGGATCGGCACGCACAGGAAGCTGGTGTCCGAACGTCCGCTGCGCTTCCGCCGCCCGGTGCGGTGCAGGAACATCGGCTCCTGGCTGATCTGGGGGATGACGACCGGACGTCCGGTCTGAACGACGCGGCCCGTCACGCCCTCGCCGATGGCCCACGTGGCGCGCTGGCCCTGCGCGGTCAGCCCTTCCGACGCGGCGATCTGCAACTGGTCGGAGTCCGGGTCCTTCAGGACGACCGAGGCCTGCAGGACCCGCCGCCGCTGCGCCAGAATCTCCAGCGCGCGCTGCAGGCCCGCGCGGCTGTTGCGGGCACCGACGAGCTCGGCGTTGATATCGGCAAGCAGTGCGAGCGGCGCAACCTCGGGTTCGGACGGTTTCTTCACGGTTGCTAGAGCGGCGCGGGCAGATTCGACGAGCCCATCAGGAAGGCGTCGATGCCCCTGGCCGCGCTGCGGCCCTCCGCGATGGCCCAGACGATGAGCGACTGGCCCCGCTGCATGTCGCCCGCCGTGAAGACGCCGGGTTCGCTGGTCATCCAGGCCTCGTCCCGCCAGACATTGCCGCGCTCGGTCAGGCGCACGCCCAGCTCCGTCAGCATGCCCGGCCGGTCCGGTCCCAGAAAGCCCATGGCCAGCAGCACCAGGTCGACCGGCATCTCGAACTCGGAGCCGGGAATGGGCTCGAAGACGGCACGGCCGTTGTCGCGGCGCATCTCGACCTTGTTCGCGTGCAGCGTGGTCACGCGGCCCTCGGCGTCGCCCGAGAAGCGCTGCGTGGACACGGCGTAGACCCGCTCGCCCCCCTCCTCGTGGGCCGCGGACACCCGGAAGATGTTGGGCCAGTCGGGCCACGGGTTGTCCGCCGCGCGCGCGTCGGGCGGGCGGGGCAGGAGCTCGAACTGCGCCACCGCCGCCGCTCCCTGGCGGTGAACCGTCCCCAGGCAGTCCGCGCCCGTGTCGCCACCGCCGATGATGACCACCCGCTTGCCGGCCGCCGAGATGATCCGTTCGGAAGGCACGCTGTCACCCTCGCAGAGATGGTTCTGCTGAGTGAGGAATTCCATTGCAAAATGGATGCCAGACAGCTCCCGGCCGGGCACCTGCAGGTCGCGCGGCCAGCCGGCGCCGCCCGCCAGCAGCAGCGCATCGTGCTGCGTCCGGAGCTCTCCGGCCGGCACGTCCACGCCGACGTTCACGCCGGTGCGGAACCTGACCCCCTCCGCCTCCAGGATGTCGAGCCGGCGGTTGAGAAACCGCTTCTCCATCTTGAATTCGGGGATGCCGTAGCGCAGCAGGCCGCCGATGCGGTCGGATTTCTCGAAGACGGTCACCGTATGGCCCGCCCGGTTCAACTGGTCGGCCGCCGCCAGCCCGGCCGGCCCGGAGCCGATGATCGCCACCGTCCGGCCGGTCCGGGTCGGCGGCGGGCAGGCCCTGACCCGCCCGTCCTCGAACGCGCGCTCGATGATCGAGAGCTCGATCGACTTGATGGTCACCGACTCGCGGTCGATGGCCAGCACGCACGAGCCCTCGCAGGGCGCGGGACACAGCCGTCCGGTCCATTCCGGGAAGTTGTTCGTCTTGTGCAGCCGCTCGATCGCTTCCTGCCACTTGCCCTGGTAGACCAGGTCGTTCCAGTCCGGAATCAGGTTCCCCAGCGGACAGCCCTGGTGGCAGAACGGAATGCCGCAGTCCATGCAGCGCGCCCCCTGGGCGCGCAGGTCCGACGTCCGGTACGGCAGGTAGACCTCGCGCCAGTCGTGAAGCCGCTCGTCCACCGGCCGGGTAGGCGCCTTCTGGCGTTCTATCTCGATGAATCCCTTTAGTTTGCCCATCGCATGCAGGCGGCTACGAGGCCGCGCCGATCAGCTCTCCGAACTCCGGCTCGCGCGACTCCGCGCGGGCGCGGGCCTCGGCGGCCAGCACCCGCTTGTAGTCGCGTGGCATCACTCTCACGAAGCGGGCGCGGCAGGCTGCCCAGTCGTCGAGCACCTGCCGGCCGCGCGCGCTCCCGGTCAGCTCGACGTGGCGGCCGACGAGCTGGCGCACGAACGCCTCGTCGTCGTCGGTCAGCGCCTCCAGGTCGACCATGCCGGGATTGCAGCGCCGCTCGAAGTCCGCGTCCTCGTCCAGGACGTAGGCGACGCCCCCGCTCATGCCGGCCGCGAAGTTCCGTCCGGTCCGGCCCAGTATCACCGCGCGCCCGCCGGTCATGTACTCGCAGCCGTGGTCGCCGATGCCCTCGACGACGGCGTGCGCGCCGCTGTTGCGCACGCAGAACCGCTCGCCCGCGACACCCCGCACGAAGGCCGTGCCCCCGGTGGCGCCGTACAGCGCGACGTTGCCGATGATGATGTTCTCCTCGGCCACGAACGGCGACTGGCGCGGCGGGTGGATCACGAGCCTGCCGCCCGACAGCCCCTTGCCCCAGTAGTCGTTCGCGTCCCCCTCGATTCTCAGCGAGATGCCGCGCGGGACGAAGGCGCCGAAGCTCTGGCCGGCCGAGCCGGTGAAGTGGATCCGGATCGTGTCGTCGGGCAGTCCGGCCGCGCCGCGCCGCCGCGTCAGCTCGGAGCCCAGCATCGTGCCGACGGTGCGGTTGACGTTGCGGATCGGCAGGCTGAGCTCGACTGCCCGACCGTGCGCCAGCGCGTCCTCCGAGCGCCGGATCAGCTCGTTGTCGAGCGCCTTGTCCAGCCCGTGATCCTGCGCCTGCACGCAGCGCCGGCCGACCGTGGGCGGCACGTCCGGCTGGTGCAGGATCGACGACAGGTCCAGTCCCCTGGCCTTCCAGTGATCGACCGCCGCCCTGAAGTCGAGCCGGTCCGACCGGCCGATCATCTCGTCCAGCGTGCGGAAGCCCATCTCCGCCATCAGCTCGCGCACCTCCTCGGCCACGAACCGGAAGTAGCTCTCGACGAACTCCGGCTTGCCCGTGAAGTGCTTCCGCAGCCCCGGGTTCTGTGTCGCGATGCCGACCGGGCAGGTGTCGAGATGGCAGACGCGCATCATGATGCAGCCGGACACCACCAGCGGCGCGGTGGAGAAGCCGTACTCCTCCGCACCCAGCAGGGCGGCGATGACGACGTCGCGCCCCGTCTTCATCTGCCCGTCGACCTGCACGACGATCCGGTCCCGCAGGTCGTTGAGGACCAGGACCTGCTGCGTCTCGGCCAGCCCCAGCTCCCAGGGCACGCCCGCATGCTTGATGCTGGTCTGCGGCGAGGCGCCGGTGCCCCCGTCGTGCCCGGAGATCAGGACGACGTCGGAGTGCGCCTTGGAGACGCCGGCCGCCACCGTGCCGACACCCACCTCCGCCACCAGCTTCACGTGGATCCTGGCCCGCGGGTTCGCGTTCTTCAGGTCGTGAATCAACTGGGCCAGGTCCTCGATCGAGTAGATGTCGTGGTGCGGCGGCGGCGAGATGAGGCCCACCCCCGGCGTCGAGTAGCGGACCTTGGCGATCCAGGGATACACCTTGAAGCCCGGCAACTGACCGCCCTCGCCGGGCTTGGCGCCCTGGGCCATCTTGATCTGCAGGTCGTCGGCGTTCACCAGGTACTCGCTCGTCACCCCGAAGCGGCCCGACGCCACCTGCTTGACGGCGCTGCGCCGCAGGTCGCCGTTCGGATCGGGGGTGTAGCGGGCCGGGTCCTCGCCGCCCTCGCCCGTGTTCGACTTGCCGCCGAGCCGGTTCATCGCGATGGCCAGCGTCTCGTGCGCCTCCTGGCTGATGGAGCCGTAGGACATGGCGCCCGTCGCGAAGCGCTTGAAGATGCTCTCGACCGGCTCGACCTCCTCGAGCGGCACCGGCTCGTCGGCGGGGCGCAGCGCGAACAGCCCGCGCAGCGTGGCCCGCTGCCGGCTCTGGTCGTTGACCAGGCGCGCGTAGTCGCGGTAGATCGCGTCCTGACCGCTGCGCGCCGCGTGCTGCAGCTTGAAGACCGTCTCCGGGTTGAACAGGTGGTACTCGCCGTCGCGGCGCCACTGGTACTCGCCGCCCGAGTCGAGCTGGTCGTCGTCGCGGCCGCGCTCGGGATACGCCAGGCCGTGCCGGCGAATCACCTCGGCGGCCACCGTCTCGATGCCGATGCCGCCGAGGCGCGAGGCCGTCCACGTGAAGTAGCGGTCGACGAACGCCTTGTTCAAGCCCACCGCCTCGAAGATCTGCGCGCCGCGGTAGCTCTGCAGCGTCGAGATCCCCATCTTGGACATCACCTTGAGCACGCCCTTGGTGCAGGCCCGGATGTAGTGGCGGACGGCCGCCGGGACATCCAGGTCGACCAGCGTGCCCTCGAGGATCAGGTCCTCCAGGGTGTCGAAGGCGAGGTACGGGTTGATCGCGCCGGCGCCGTACCCGAGCAGCAGCGCCATGTGGTGCACTTCGCGCGCCTCGCCCGATTCCACGATCAGCGAGCAGCGCGTGCGCGTTCCCTCGCGCACGAGGTGATGGTGCACGCCGGCCGTCGCCAGCAGCGCGGGCACCGGCGCGTGGTCGCGGTCGACGCCGCGGTCCGACAGCACGATCAGGCTGTGGCCGTCCGCCACGGCCTCGCTGGCGCGCCGGCAGAGCGCTTCCATGGCCCGCTCGAGGCCGGCGGCGCCTTCCGCGGGGGGAAACAGCATGGGCAGCGTCACCGACCGGAAGGCCGCATCCGACACCGCGCGGAGCGTGGCCAGCTCCTCGTTGTCGAGGATCGGGTAGTCGATCTTGATCTGACGGCAGGACGCCGGCTCCGGCTGAAGCAGATTCCGTTCCGAGCCGAGCGTCGAGCCCATGTCGGTCACCAGCTCCTCGCGGATGGCGTCGAGCGGCGGGTTGGTCACCTGGGCGAAGAGCTGCTTGAAGTAGTCGTAGAGCAGCCGGGAGCGATCCGACAGGACCGCGAGCGCGGTGTCGGTGCCCATCGAGCCGATCGGCTCGGCGCCGGCCGCCGCCATCGGCCCCACGAGGATCCGCAGATCCTCCTCCGTGTAGCCGAACGCCCGCTGGCGCCGGCGGACCGACTCGCGCGCCGGCGGGGGCGTGTAGTCGGCCGGCGGCAGATCGTCGAGATGGATCGTCTCGCGCGCCAGCCACTCGCCGTACGGCTGCTCGGCGGCCAGTCCGGCCTTGATCTCCGCGTCGTCGATGATCCGTCCCTGCGCGGTGTCGACCAGGAAGATGCGGCCCGGGTGCAAGCGCTCCTTGACCAGGACGTTCTCGGGCGGGACGTCCAGCACGCCGACCTCGGACGCCATGATCACCATGTCGTCCTTCGTCACGTAGTAGCGCGACGGCCGCAGGCCGTTGCGGTCGAGCACCGCGCCGATCGCCGTGCCGTCCGTGAAGGCGATCGACGCCGGCCCGTCCCAGGGCTCCATGAGCGAGGCGTGGTAGCGGTAGAACGCCTGCCGCTCCGGGCTCATCGACTCGTGGTTGCTCCACGGCTCCGGGATCATCATCAGGACGGCGTGCGCCAGGGGGCGGCCCGTCAGCACGAGGAACTCGAGCACGTTGTCGAACGTGGCGGTGTCGCTCTGGCCCTCGCGGATGAGGGGAAACAGCTTCTGCAGGTCGTCGCCGAACAGATCGGACCGGCACAGCGCCTCGCGGGCGCGCATCCAGTTGATGTTGCCGCGCAGCGTGTTGATCTCGCCGTTGTGCGCCGCGTAGCGGTACGGATGTGCCAGGGGCCACGAGGGAAACGTGTTCGTCGAGAAGCGCTGGTGCACGAGCGCAAGGGCCGACTCGACCGCCGGATCGGACAGGTCGGGGAACATCGTCTCCATCTGATCCGCGATCAGCATGCCCTTGTAGACGATGGTGTTCGACGACAGGCTCGGGACGTAGAACAGGTGCCCCTCGCGCAGCCCGAGCCGCTCCACGGCCCGGGCGACCCGCTTGCGGATGACGTACAGCTTGCGCTCGAAGCGCGCGTGCGCGTCCGCGTGCGGCTCGAGGGACTCGCCCCGCCCGATCAGGATCTGCCGAATCACCGGCTCGCCGCTGCGCGCTGTCCGGCCGAGGAGCGAATCGTCGGTCGGCACGTCGCGCCAGCCCAGCACCCGCTGGCCCTCCTCCGCCACGATGTGGCCGAACAGCTCCTCGACGCGCGCGCGCTCGCCGGCGTCGCGCGGCAGAAACACCATGCCGACGCCGTAGGCGCCCGGGTCCGGGAGGTCGATCCCCGCCCGCCCGGCCTCCTGCAGGAAGAACTTGTGCGGGAGCTGGATCAGCATCCCGGCCCCGTCTCCCGTGTTCGTCTCGCAGCCGCACGCGCCGCGGTGGAGCAGGTTGATGACCACCTCGAACGCCTGGCGCACGAGCTGGTGGGACTTGTGCCCCTTGATGTTCACCACGAAGCCCACGCCGCACGAATCGTGCTCGTGCCGCGGGTCGTAGAGTCCCTGGGGCGCAACGTGCAGTTTGCTCATACCGTCCTACCTTGTAGCCGCGCTCGCGGCGCTCGCGGTCGGCGCGGACGTGCGCGGCGGCGTGTCGCGCGTCTCGTCGTCCGCGCACAGGAGCTTGATGAACGCCGTGACGGCCGGATTGAGGCGGCGCTTGCGGCGGTGCACGATGCTCAGCGGCCGGACGAGCGGCGCGCCGTCCGCCGACGCGCGCAACGGCACCGTGACGAGCGCGTGCCGCCGCACCTCCTGGCGCAGCGTCGGCACCGGCAGGATGGCGACGCCGGCACCGTCCTCGACGGCCTGCTTGATGTTCTCGATGCTGTCGAACTCCGCCACGACCGTCATGTCGACGTCGTGCTTCCGCAGGAAGCGGTCGATCTGCCGCCGCACCGGCAGGCCGCGGTCGAACGTGACGAACGATTCCCCCGCGAGGTCCTCCGGCGGCACGCCCCGCTGCTCGCGGGCCAGGCGCGCGAAGCGGTGGCCGGGGGGGCACGCCACCACCATGGTCTGGCGCTGCCAGGGGATGGCCGTGAAGCCCCGGCCGGGGTTGGCGAACGAGATGAGGCCCAGGTCCGACTGGTCGTTCAGGATACGTTCGTAGATCTGGTCCGGGTGCATGTAGGCGATGTCCACCGTGGCGCCGGGCACCAGGCTCTGGAACCGTTCGACGTACCCGCTCAGGTCGTGCAGCGAGACCGAGTAGATGGAGGCCACCCGCACGGTGTAGCCCGACGGGTGCTGGCGCCGCTGCACCGCGTCCTCGAGCTCGTGGTAGCGCTCGAGGATCTCCTGGCACCCCTGAAAGAACAACTTGCCCTCCGGTGTCAGCCGCCACGGCCGGGTGGACCGGTCGATGAGCTGGGTTCCCAGGCGCTGCTCGATCTGCCGCACGGCCTGGCTGGCGGCCGACTGACTCACCGAATGCACCGCCGCGGCCCGCGAGAAGCTCTGGTGCCGGATCACGTCGCAGAAGATGCCGAGCGACTCGAGGTGCATCGAAGCAAGTACTCTAGCACACCTACGCTAATAGCGCGAACGTGTTGCATAAGAAAAACAAATACGATGGCGCTGTCCGGCGCGGAAGCCGCTTGCAACGAACGCCCCGGGAGTCTGCGCCGTACGACGGCGCCAACTCCCCAAGGCGCGCACGGCGCGCCTCGGCGGTAGCGGCGCGGGGCTGCGGGGTCCCCGCAAGCGGACGCCGGGGGTTCGGGGCGCAGCCCCGTCTGAATGCTGGAAGCTACAGGCGCTCGAGAAGCTCGGAGAGCGACGTGTCGCGTCTCGAGCGGAGGGAAAGCCGGACTTGATTCCGCATTGCGGTGGGCTCCGGCACGTCCTCCGCGTCGTCCCGGAACAGCGTGCGGAGAAATGCCGTGAGGTGGGGCCGCAGCGCCGCGACCGTCGCGGCCGCCGGCGGGGCGAGCAGCCGGTCGTTGGCGATGAACTGGAGCTCGCCGCCCGCGAACCGGCACCCCTCGCCAGCCGCATCCGATTCCAGGCGGACCGCGGCCGCCAGCAGCGTGCGTCCGATCAGCGCCAGACGGTCGGCGAGCGCGCCGGCGGCCGGCTGCTTGCGGTAGTAGTAGAGCCCCGGCCGGCCGTCCGTCCGGTCGATCGCGTAGTTGCCCTCGTGGCCGGCCAGCAGCACCGCGGGGCCGTCCGTGAGGTGCGTGTAGTCGGCGACGTCGATGAGCAGGCCGTCGACGGCGCCGGTCTGGATCCAGCGGTGGAAGATCGGAATGAACGCGCGGACGTCCGGCTCGGCGCCCGGCGCGAAGAAGACCTTGAGCCCGCAGCGCTGCAGGTTGTCGACGGACGGACTCATCGGGCCGGCACCTGCTGCGCGGCGGCGCCCGCTTCGCCGGCCGCCAGGCGCGCCTGGCAGGCGTGGCTCGCCTCGAGGAACAACTGCGCTTCCTCGACGAGTTGCCGCGCCCGCTCGGGCGTCTGCCGCCGCGGGGCGGCCTCGTGGCGCCGGAACAGGTACATCGCGAACTTGCCGCCGGCGTACTTGTCGAAGAACAGCTTCGTGTCGAAGAAGCGCGCGCGGAACTCGGCGACGATCTGGTCGGGCTCGTCCGAGATGTCGACGAACTCCGTCTTGACGAGGCCGCGCGCGGCCAGCAGCATGCCGTCGTAGGCCAGCCGGTCGGCCTCCTCGGGCCGGCCGTCCTCGAGTTCGAGCTGCGCCTCGAACACCTGGGCCTCGGCGGCCGCCAGATCGAACTCGGTGAGCGAGACGACCTCGCCGGCGCACTCGCCGACGCCCATGTCGCCGAGCGTGAACTCGCGCGGGTCCCCCCAGTCGGAGTAGAACTCAGGCCGCTCCGCGTGCGACGGTACCCGCATCAGGTCCGTGAGCATCTCCTTCAGCGCCCGCTTCCCGACCCGCCGGGTGAACTGCTGGAACGTCTCGTCCGGCTGGCGCTCCGCGACGAACTTCGCGGTGATGCGCTGCACGGCCTCCGGGATGCGCTTGGAGGGGACCGCCCCGATCGCCAGGCCGTAGGCGCCGGCATTCGCGGTCCACTGGCCGCCGAGCACGACCTGGAAGTGCGGCACGGTATAGCCGTCCACCGTCCGGCTGACGCCGTAGAACCCGAGGTCGGCGACATGGTGCTGGCCGCACGAGTTGAAGCAGCCGCTGGTCTTGATGCGGAGGCCGGCGACCGCCTCGTGCGGCCGTCCGGCCGGCGCGGTCGACCGGGCGCGCAGCTCCGCCGCGAGGCCGCGCGACGACGCGATGCCGAGCTTGCACGTGTCGGTCCCGGGGCAGGCCGTCACGTCGCTCAGGGTGCCGGCCCCGGACTCGCCCAGACCGGCCGCCGCCAGGTCGCGGTGCAGGTCCGGCAGATCGGCCTCGCTGACCCAGCGCAGCACGATGTTCTGTTCCACCGTCGTGCGCACCGTGTCGCCGACGTAGCGGCGGGCAATCGCCGCCAGCTCGCGCATCTGTCGGGCGCTCAGGTCGCCGAGCGGCAGGGTGACCGTCGCCACCGCGTAGCCGGCCTGGCGCTGGCGGTAGACGTTGGTCCGCATCCAGTCGGCGAACCCGGCCGCGGCGGCGCCCCCGTTCAGCGCCGCCGCCGGCTTCAGCGGCTGCTCGCCGTACGTCGCCGCCGCCGCGAGGTGCGCTCTCCAGCGCGGATCGTCGGCCAGCCTGGCGCGCTCCTCCAGGACCAGCCGCCTGAACTCGTCCAGGCCGAGCTGGGCGACCAGGAACTTGATGCGCGCCCGGGCGCGGTTCTTCTTCTCGCCCAGCCGCGCGAACACGCGCGCGATGGCCTGCGCCAGCGGCAGGAGCTCTTCCTCGGGCAGGAATTCGTCGAACAGCTTGGCCTGGTGGGGCACGGCGCCCAGCCCGCCCCCGACGTAGGTGACGAAGCCGCGGCGCACTTGCCCGTCGACGGTGCGGGTGGCCGCCACCAGACCCAGGTCGTGCATCGATACCAGGCCGCACGCGTGCTCGCTGCAGCCCGAGAACGCCACCTTGAACTTGCGGCCGAAGTCCTGCGAGTCGGGGTGGCCCAGCAGGAAGCGCATGCAGGCGTGCGCGTGCGGCGTGACGTCGAACGTCTCGTCACGGCAGACCCCGGCGAGCGGGCACGCCGTCACGTTCCGCACCGTGTTGCCGCAGGCCTCGCGCGTGGTGATGCCGACGGCCGCCAGGCGCCGCATGAGGTCGGGCGTATCGTCGATGTGCACGAAGTGGAGCTGGACGTCCTGGCGCGTCGTGATGTGGCAGACCTCGTCGCTGTACTCCTCGGCGAGGTCGGCCAGCGTGTCCATCTGATCCGGATTGAGCCCGCCGAACGGGATCTTGATCCGCACCATGCCCGGCGCGTCCCAGACCGTCTCCGGGCCCTTGGTCATGCGGTCTGCCGGATACGCCAGCGGGCGCGTGCCGGTGCCGTCGTTGCGGCGGCCGTTGTCGTACCGCTGGCCGTAGACGCCGCGCCGGAGACGCGTCTCGGCGAAGACCTTCTCGTCGATCTTGCCCTGGCTGCGCAGGGCGATCTGGTTCTCGAACGTCTCGATCTCGGCGGCGAGCGCCGCCGGCATGCTGTCGGCCAACTGCTGTTTCCACGTCACGTCACACCCGCTTCCATAGACTCCTAGCTGCCCGACGCTGCGGCGGGCGCGGTGAGCCCGCGCGGCTCGGCGGTCGTGGTCAGGGAACGCAACCCCACGACGTCTCCGACGACGATGGTTCCGGGCGGGCGGCCGGTCAGATCGATGGGGGCCGACCCCAGCTCGTCCAGCCGCCCGCTCCAGGTCCGCATGTCGCGCGTTCCGGCCGCGAGCACGACGGCGGCGCGCGTCCGGGGCCGCCAGCCGCGCGCCATGAGGCGCGCCGCAATCTGCCGCCGGGCCGCCAGCCCCATCAGCACGACAATCGTTACCGAGTGCGGCGCGGCGGTGTCCAGGATCGGCCCGAACACCGCCTCCGCGTGGCCGGAGACCACGAGGAAGGCCGACGTCAGGCCGCGGTGCGTCAACGGTACCCCGGCGAGCGCCGGCGCGGCAACGACGCTCGTGACGCCCGGGACGACCTCGCAGGGCACGCCCGCCTCGCACATGGCGAGCGCTTCCTCGCCGCCGCGCCCCAGCACGAACGGGTCGCCGCACTTGAGCCGCACGACTCGCTTGCCCTGGCGCGCGCCGCGAATCATCAGCCGCTGGATTGCGGCCTGGCTGATGGACCTGGCGCCGGCCCGCTTGCCCACGCAGAAACACTGGGCGTGGGGCGCGAGCGCGACGATCTCGCGGGCCACCAGGGCGTCGTACAGGACCAGGTCGGCGGCCTGCAGCCGGTGCACCGCCCGCAGCGTGAGCAGCTCGGGGTCACCCGGTCCCGCGCCCACCAGCGATACGAATCCCTTCGTCATTAGTCAGACGGGGCTGCGCCCCGCACCCCCGGCGTCCGTTTGCGGGGACCCCTTCGCCC
>CAZMWA010000259.1:0-8449 GCA_964569405.1 uncultured Vicinamibacteraceae bacterium
CGACGCCGGGGCGGACCCGAACCGCGCTCAGGACAGCGGCCTGACGCCGCTGATGATCGCCGCCCGCACGGGCAACGCCGCCATCGTGGAGGCCCTGCTCTCGCACGCGGCGGATCCGAACGCCGCCACGGCCGTGACGGACCACACGGCGCTCATGTGGGCCGCGGCCCACGGGCGCGTGGAGATCGTCCGGCGCCTGATCGACCACGGTGCCGGCGTCGGTCCCACGGCCCGGCAGGTGCTGTCGCCGCTCCTCATGGCGGCCGGCAACGGCGACATCGCAACGGCCAGGCTGCTGATCGCCGCCGGCGCGGACGTCGACGCCACCGGCGCGGACGGCGCGCACGCCCTGCCGTATGCGATCCTGGCCGGCCACGCCGCGTTCGCCCGCTACCTGCTGGCGGCGGGCGCGGACCCGAACGGGACCATCAACGGCGCGACGGCGCTCCACGTGGCGGCCGGCCCCGTCGATCAGTGGCTGGCGGCCTGGGCTGCGGTCGCCGGCAATCCCACGCGCGCCGCGGGAACACGCGACCGGCAGGCCCTGGGGCGTCTCACGCTGGAGGACCGCGAGCAGCTCGTCGACGAGCTGCTCGACAGGGGCGCCGATCCGAATGCGCGGATGACGGCTTCCGCGATGGCCTACCTCGGCTTCACGCGGAACGGCGCGTTCGACAACTCGTCGGCCGGCACCGGGGACCTGGCCGGGGCGACCCCGTTGTGGGTGGCCGCGTGGGCGACGAACCCGGGGGCGGGCTTCTCGGGCTTCAAGAACCGGGTGACCTACGCCCGGTCCACCGACACCGTGCTGCGCAGCCTGCTGGCGGCCGGCGCCCGGGTCGATCTGACGCCGGTGGACGGTACCACGGCGCTCATGGCCGCCGCGGGCTGCGGGCGCGAGGCCCATGTCACGGATCAGTTGCGGGCCAAGCGCCAGCCGCAGGCGGAGGCGGCGGCGCGAACGCTCCTCGCGGCCGGCGCCGACGTCAGCGCGGCCAACGAAGGCGACTTCACGGCGCTGCATTGCGCCGCCTTCAGCGGTCTGCCGGAGCTGGCGCGGATGTTCGTCGCGGCGGGCGCCGACATCGACGCGCGCGACTGGCGGGGCCGCACGCCGTTTCGTCTGGCCGAAGGTTCCAAGCAGGGGTTCCACTATCAGGCCTGGCCGGCAGTTGCCGACCTGCTCCGCGAGCTGGGAGCCGATACGGGCCTGGGCATCCCCGGCTCGGTCCACGAGCGCCTGGGCCGGCTGGCGGCCGAGCAGGAACAGTAGCGGGGACCGCGGCCTGCGGGGGGCAGGGGCGACCGTCGGTCGCCAAACGGGTCAGTCGCGGTAGATGAACTTGCCGAGCGCCGACAGGATGAGGCTCATGGCCAGCTTGCCGGTGCGGTTCTGCACGTCGAGGATGGGGTTGATCTCCACCATCTCCAGGGAGGTCGGCCCGCCCGCCGCGGCGCACAGCTCCATGGCCAGGTGCGCCTCGCGATAGGTCAGCCCGCCGTCCACGAGGGTGCCGACGCCGGGCGCGTACTGCGGGTCGACGGCGTCCAGGTCGAAGCTCACGTGAAACAGGCCGTTGGCGCCCCGCGCGCGCCGGATGGCCTCGCGCATCACGGCGGCGATGCCCCGCTGGTCGATGTCCGACATGGTGAACACGCCCACGCCGGACTGCTTCACGAGCTCGCGCTCCGCGGGGTCCAGATCGCGGATGCCCACGAGCGCCACGCGGTCGGGCGCGAGCGAGGGCGCGCGCCCGCCAATCTTCGTCAGCGCCGGGGGCCCGAGCCCGAGCAGGGCGGCCAGGGGCATGCCGTGGACGTTGCCCGACTCGCTCGTCTCCGGCGTGTTCATGTCGCCGTGGGCGTCGACCCAGACGACGCCCACCTGCCGGCCGGCGCGGCGATGGTGCGCGGCCAGGCCGGCGATGCTGCCCGCCGCCAGGCTGTGGTCGCCGCCGAGCAGGATGGGGATGCGGCCGGCGTCGAGGATGCCGCGCACCGCGCGCGCCGCCTGGCGGCACGCGGCGGCGATGGGCTCGAGGAAGTGCGCCCGCGTCGAGCCGGGGTCCGCGGTCTCGGCTCCCGGGCACTCGACGTCGCCGAGGTCGGCCACGTCCTCGAAGCCGGCCCGGCGCAGCGCGGCGTGCAGGCCGGCCAGCCGCACCGCCGACGGGCCCATGTCGGTCCCGCGCCGCCCGCCGCCCAGGTCCAGACGCACGCCGGCGATGGAGACGGGCGGCCGCGCGACCCCTCTGGCCATCGCTTCCAGTGTACGGGGAGTCGGACCGGGGCTGCCGGCGGCCGCGGGAACCTGGCGGACGCGCCGGCCGTTGCGGACTGTCAGGGACTCGCCTTGACGTACTTCCGCAGCGTGTGCGGACCGACGTCGGCGGCGAAGATGCTGCCCTCGGCGTCGGCCGTGATGCCGGACGCGCCGGAGATGCGCGTCGCGTCCGCGTCGGCGAGGTCGGGGTCGGGAATGAAGGCGCGCAGCGAGCCGTCGCTGGCGCTGCCGACCGTGATGCCCCGGACGTAGCCGGGGTTCACCGTCGAGTTCGACTGCGAGTCGCTTACGTAGAGCGTGTCGTCGGCGGCCACGTGCAGCGCGCTGGGCCGGCCGAATTGCGTCCAGGCGGCGATGAAGTTGCCGTCCTGGTCGAAGATCTGCACCCGGTTGTTGCTGCGGTCGGCGACGAAGACGTGTCCCTGCGACCCGCCGATCGAGATGTCGTGCGGCTGGTCGAACTCGCCGGGGCCGGACCCGGTGCGGCCCCAGGTCTTGATGAACCGGCCGTCCGCGGAGTACTTCAGGACACGGTCGTTGGTGCCGTGCCCGTCCGTGACGAAGATGTCGCCGTTGGGCGCGATGGCCACGCCGGTCGGCCGGTCGAAGGTGTCCGGGCCGCTGCCGGCCACGCCGGCTGCGCCGAGCGTCAGCAGCACCTCGCCCCCGGGACTCAGCTTGAAGACCTGCTGGCCCAGCGGGGCGCCTGCGAACGGGCCGGCCGCGGCCCGCGCCGCCATCCCGAGCACCGTCGCGTCCCCGTTCGCGTCGGTGGTCCACAGGTTGCCCTTCGGGTCGACGGTGAAGCCGTGGGGGAACGCGAACATCCCGGCACCCAGGCTCGCCAGCAGCCGTCCCGCGGGGTCGAACTGCAGGAGCGGCGGGTCAGTGCGGCCGACGCACGTCGCGTAGCCCGCGGGCACGGTGTTGAAGCAGCGGTGGAAGATCCAGATGTTGCCGTCGGGATCGAGCTGTACGCGGATCAACTCGCCCCAGCGGCCGCCGTTCATGTCCGGCGGCAGGGTCGGCCAGTCCGCGACCAGCCGGTACGGGTTGGGGAGCTCGAGCTGACCGCTCCCCCCGCCCGGCTGGGCCTCGGCCGCCGCCGCCAGGGCGACGAACGCCGCGACGGCGGCCGCCAGCGTCGATCGCGCAAGGCCGGCAGGCGGCATCGGGCTACCGGGGCACTTCCTCGTGCGTGTGCAGGCGCCGCTCGCCGGCGGCCACGGCGAGGCGCCCCGCCGCCAGCCGGTGCTTGTTGGTGACGCCCTCCCAGCAGCCTTCCTCGTAGAACTCGTACCCATTGCCGCCGATGCGGCCCATCGTGAACGCCAGCGTCATGGGCCGCGTGAACACGTTCGGGTCGGTGACGGTCGCCTCGTAGCGCAGCGTGTCGGCGTCCACGAGGTTCCAGCGCTCCACCACGTGCAGCGCCTCGCTGTAGAAGCTGCCGTGCGAGTCGAGCCAGGCGACGTCGTTGAAGTTCGTCACGTCGACGACGAGCGTGTCGCCCTCCCAGCGGCCGCGCGAGTCGCCGTTGAACAGCCGGATGTCGCCGCCCACGTGCGCCTGCCCGCCGGTCGGGACGACGCGGTAGGCGTGCGCCCACTCGTAGAGGAACACCACGTGGTTGCCGTTCTGGCGGATCTGCAGGTCGCCCCGGTAGTTGCTGCGCGGCACCCCGACCAGCAGGCAGCGATCCTCCGGATCGATGTGCGCCAGCTCGGTCGGCGTCTCCATGTCGTACAGGAACTCGGTGCGCCGCTCGGCCGCCCACGGCTGATAGGGGATGCGCCCGTCCGGCGGGTCGATGATCACCGGCACCGGCAACCCGAGCCGCTCCGGGCCGCGGCTCTGCATTCGGGCGTGCTCGACGTCGCAGCAGCCGTCCTCGATGCTGTGCGAGGCGTTCGTCGGGCCGCCGTCCCAGTAGCCCTGCAGGTCGGGGCGGCCGTCGGCGGTACGCGGCAGCGGCGCGTCCTGGGCCGCCAGCGGCGCGGCCGCCAGCACGGCCGCGATCGCGGCCCCGAGGATGGCAGTGCGATGACTCATGGGATCCTCCTCACTTGTCGGCGGCGAGCTCGCTCTCGGAGTAGGCGTAGCATTCGTATTCCAGGAGCTGGACGTCCGCCTCCTGGCGGCGGTAGAGCGGCATGCGCATCGTCCAGGGCCGGGTGAACACCTTGGGATCCTCGATGGTGGCCTCGTACAGCAGGTGATCCGGCCCGGTGGGCGTGTAGCGCTCCACCACGTGCAGCGCCTCGCTGTGGAAGTTGCCGGCGCGGTCGAACCACGTCCGGTCGTTGAAGTGGATCACGTCGACCACCAGCGTGTCGCCGTCCCAATGCCCGCGCGAGTCGCCCATCCAGAAGTCGATGTGCCCTTCGGGATGCGGGCTCTCGTCCATGTAGATGGTGCGCGTGACGTGGATGTACTCGTACAGGATGAGTATCCGGTCCTCGAACTGGAGGATCTGGAACGGATACGGCATGTAGGTGATGCGCGGGACGCCGGGCATGTTGCACTGCGTCTCGGGGTCGGCCGTGTGGCGGTTCTCGAAGTTCTCCTGCTTCTGCTCGAGCGCCCACGGCTGGTAGGGGATCTCGTTGCCGACGACCACTCCCTGGCCGGCCGGGACGCCGGCGCTGGCCGAGTGGTCCTGGATGTCCCAGGCGGCCGTGTTGAGCGCCTGCCAGATGCCCTGCAGGTCCGGCTGGCCGTCGGCCGTGCGGGGCGTCACGTACGCCTCCCCGGCGCCGCCCTGCCCGGCCGCCGGCAGCGGCGCGAGCAGGCACAGCCCGGCCGCGGCCAGCGCCGCCAACCTCGCTGTCGTCGCCATGCAGACTCCTAGCGCTGCGGCTCCGGGCCGCCGGTGCCGGACGAGCCGGCGAAGAAGTTGCGTCCGTCGGGGAAGGTAATCGTGATGCCGTTGGCCGTCGGCGTGCCGTCCTTGGCCAGGTAGCCGTCGACGACGAACTCGATGCCGGGCGGAAAGTCGCCCTTGCGCAGGCCGCGCCGCAGCAGCGACGTCGGGTTGCCCATCTCCACCGCCCAGTTCACGACCTGGCCGTCCTCGCCCACCACGTCCATGTGGATCCACCCGTGCGGGTTCACCCACTCGAGCTCGGTCAGCGTGCCCTGCAGCCGGATCGGCTGCTCGATGTCGAACTCCGCCGAGAAGGAGTGATGCGCCGCGCCGGATGCCGCCGCGAGCAGCACGCCCAGACCGACGGCCCCTGCCAGCAACGTTCTCATCGTCGGACCTCCTGGTGTTCCCGAAGGATACGGTTCCAAGTGCAGGTTACACCGGCGCCGGTGGCGGCGCAATCGCGAAGGGCGGGCCGGGGACTGGTAGCCTTGGCGGCATGATTCGCGAATACAGATTCCCGCAGCTCGAGAAGGTGATCTTCGGAACCGGCGCGCTGGACCGGGTCTCGGGCGAGCTCGACCGCCTCGGCCGGCGGCGGGCGCTCATCCTGACGGGCAAGAGCCTGGCGACGCGCACCGATCTCGTCGGGAAGCTCGAGCGCCTGCTGGGCGCGCGCTGGGCCGGGACGCACGCCGGCATTCGCCAGCACGTCCCGAGCCGGACCGTGACCGCCGCGGTCCGGCAGGCCCGGGAGGTGAACGCCGACGCCCTCGTGGCCTTCGGTGGCGGCAGCCCGATCGACGCGGCGAAGATCGTGGCGCTGGAGCTGCTCGCGGACGGCCGGCCCCAGGCGGACATGCCGCAGATCGCCGTCTCGACCACCCTGTCCGCCGGCGAGTTCACGCCCTTCGCGGGCATCACCGACGAGGACACGCGGGTCAAGGGGCTGCGCAACGACCCGCGGATCTGCCCGCGGACGGTCGTTCTCGATCCGGAGGTCACGCTGCCGACGCCCCGCGCGCTGTGGGCCGCCACCGGCGTCAAGGCCCTCGATCACGCTATCGAGGCCATCTGGTCGGTCAACCCGCAGCCGGTGAGCGACGTGCTGGCCCTGGAGGCGATTCGCAGGCTGCACCGGCACCTGCCGGCCTCGCTCGCGGAGCCCGCCAACCTCGAGGCCCGCGGCGAGTGCCAGGTCGCGGCCTGGATGTCCATCTTCGGCATCACCAGCGTGGGCGTGCGCCTGAGCCACATTCTCGGGCACCAGATCGGCGCGCGCTGGGACGTCCCGCACGGCGTCACGTCCTGCATCACCATCCCGCACTGCATGCGCTTCCTGGCGCCGCAGACGCTCCCGCAGCAGGTGCGCATTGCCGCGGCGCTGGGCATCCCGACGGACGGGCGCGAGCCGGCGGCGGTGGCGGCGGAGGCGGCCGACGCCGTGGCCGCGTTCATCGGCTCGCTCGACGTGCCGACCCGCCTGCGCGACGTCGGGGCGCGGGAGGACGAGTTGCCCGTCGTCGCCGCCGAAGCGCTGAAGGAGAGCGCCGCCTGGCACGATCGGCAGGGCGGGGAGCAGGCGCTGCTCGAGCTGCTGCGGCGCATGTGGTAGATGCGGAGTCGCCAGGGCGCCGTGCGGGCGGGAAAAGGGGTTGGTTTGGGCGCCGCGCAGGGCTATGATGACGGATGCTCATGAAGTGTGACCGCTTGCCGGCGCTGCTCGTCGCCGGCGCGATGCTGAGCGGCCTGCTCGCGCTCGCCGCCCCCGCCGCGGGCGAATCCGACCTGCAGCTCGTGCAGGCGGCCAAGGGCCGGGACTGGGACACGGTGGCCGCGCTGCTTGGCCGGGGCGCGGACGCCGACGCGCCGCAGGCCGACGGCGCCACGGCCCTCCACTGGGCCGCGCACTGGAACGACCTCGAGGCCGTGGACCGGCTGCTCGCGGCCGGTGCGAACGTGGACGCGGAGAACGCGTTGCGCGCCACGCCGCTGTGGGTGGCCTGCGCCGGCCGCAATACGGCCGTCGTCGAGCGCCTGCTCGGGGCCGGCGCGGATCCGAACCGGGCGCTGCGCTCGGGCGAGACGCTGCTCATGCGGTGCGCGTCCACGGGCGACCCCGCGGCGGTGCGGGCGCTGCTCGCCCACGGGGCGGATGTGGACGCCGGCGAGCCGTCGCGGGGGCAGACGGCCCTGATGTGGGCGGCCGCGAATCGACGTCCGGCGGTGACGCGCGCGCTGCTGGAGCACGGCGCCGCGGTCGGCCTGCGCACGCGGACGGTGCGCCAGTTGCGCGGCGTGGGTCTGCAGAGCACGACCAGCCCCGCCGGGGCCACGTTCTTCGACGCCGGCGGCTTCACGGCCCTGCTGTTCGCCGCGCGCCACGGCGACAGCGAGTCGGCGCGGCTGCTTCTCGACGCCGGCGCCGACCTGGAAGGGCCGGCGGCCGACGGCAACAGCCCGCTGGTCCTGGCCGCGGTGAGCGGCAACGCCCGGCTCGCCGAGTTCCTGCTGGCGCGCGGCGCCGACCCGCACGCGGCGGGCGCCGGCTACAACGCCCTGCACGCCGCGGTGCTGCGCGCGGACGCGGACCTCCTGCGGGCGCTGCTGGCCGCGGGCGCCGACCCGAACGCCAGGCTGGAACGCAGCACGCCGGTGCCCCGCTGGACCTACCAGTACGTTTTCACGCTCCGCGAGAAGGGCGGCACGCCGTTCCTGCTGGCCGCCAAGTACCTGGAGCCCGAGCTGATGCGGTTGCTGACCGCCGCCGGCGCCGATCCGCTGCTGACGTTCGACGACGGCACCACGGCGCTGATGGCCGCCGTGGGGCTGCGCCTGAGCCGCGCCACGACGCGCCGCAGCCGGCTCATCGCGCCCGAGCTCGTCAGGGCCGAGTGGACGGCGGAAGACCGCGTGCTGGCCACCGTCGAGGCGGCTGTCGACGCAGGCGCCGCGGAGGCGATCGACACGGCCAACGGCGCGGGCGACACCGCGCTCCACGGCGCGGTGCAGCGGGGGTTCCTGGCGGTGGCCGATCTGCTCGCGGCGCACGGCGCCGACCTCGACCGGGAGAACGGGAGGGGCGAGACGCCGCGCGCCCTGATCGACGACGCGCGTAACGCCGCCGCGGCCGGCGGCAACTAGGGAGTCTGCGCCGTAGAAGGTGCAGACTCCGCAAGGCGCGCACGGCGCGCCTCGGCGGGAGCGGCGCGGGGCGAAGGGGTCCCCGCAAGCGGACGCCGGGGGTTCGGGGCGCAGCCCCGTCTGATGGAAGCTTAGGAGGCAGAGCGATGCCACGC
>CAZMWA010000260.1:0-16461 GCA_964569405.1 uncultured Vicinamibacteraceae bacterium
GCCGATCATGCCTGCGTCCGCGGCCGCGAGATTCCCACACTCCCACAGCGCTCATCGTCGATTGATCAACACGGAAAACCAAGGCGTGTCATGATGTGAGCCCCCAAGCGTTAACCCGTCCACGGGATCGGGGCAACCTCAGGCGCGCGAGGAGGGCAGGTTCGGGTCGCACCCGTCCCATGATCGATTCGATGGGGATTCTGACCCGTGATCGGCGGAAGCGGATGCCAAGCGTCGCGTGCAGAGGGGCTCTGAGGTTGCGCGTCGCAGGCAAAGGCGCCAAGCCTTTTGAGCATTGGGAAGCGGGCATCCTGGATGCGGCGGTGGTGCGCCGCTCCCGGCGTCCGGCCCTGCCAAGCCAGCATCAGCGTTGAAGGTCGGATTTCATCTTGTACACCTCGCGGCGGTGCCTGATGAAGTGAACGACGACCCGTCGCCTGGTCTTGTCGCGAGTGTAGAGCACCCGGTAATCGCCCACGCGCAACTTGAACACGCCCTGCCACGGGCCAGCCAGCGTCTCGAGCCTGACCGTTTCGATGTTTTCCACCAGCCTCTGCAATTTCGTGACGACTCGGCGCGCAACGGCCGGTTCCAAGCGACGAAGGTCGGCCGTCGCTGTCGGCGTCAGTGCGACTTGGGTCATCCCGAAGATCCAGCCCGGTCTACGATCTCCGAGAGGTTCGTCGTTCTTCCTCCGGCGTCAACTTCCGCAAGAGAACGCCGCAACTGCTCGGCGAAATCGTCACGCACCGCCAGTCCTTCGTCGGGGTCGCCGAGCAACTCTGAGACGGACTGAATCACGGTTTCACGGACGAGCGCCCTGAACTCACTTACGGTCAGGTCTGCGATCCTGGGGTTCGCCATCTCGTGCTTCCCTTTCCGTCTTGAGCTTCTCGCGTCCGTCCGGCCCTTCGACCCGGCCAAGCTCACAACGCGCAACGCAACCGTTAACTTGTATTTCAACACGAACACGAATCCCGTCGGCACCCCCATGCAGGTGACGGTGGACGTTGACGCTGCCGGCGCCACGACTGGTAAGGCGCGGCCGCTGGTCAGCGCGCGGGCGTCGGCAGGGCGTCAGCGGCGCGTTCCTCGGCGCGCGCGGCGCTGAGGATGTTCGGCATGGCGTAGTTGCCTTCGTGGCAGGCGTACTCGTACAGCGGGCCCGGGCTGCGCGTCATCGGGACCTCGAACGCCCACGGCCGGGTCCAGGTGGTCGGGCCGTCGACCCGCACCTCGTAGAGCAGGGTGCCGTCGGCGGCGCGCGTGAAGCGCTCCTCGAGGCGCAGCGCCGGGCTCGCCGGATCCCGGATGAACGTCCGCGCGTGCAGGGTCTCCACGACCAGGGTGGCGCCCTCCCACCGCCCGCGGGAGTCGCCCCGCCACTGCCGCAGCCCGGCGTGCGGGCGACCGTCCGTCGGGATGACGCGCGCATCGCCCATCTCCGGGAGGAGCGCGACGTAGCCCGGGCTCTGGAACACCTGCAGGTGGTTCAGGTACGGTCCGGGCGTCACGGGCGGTCCGGCGTTGAAGCCCACGATGCAGCGGTCAACCGTGCTGCGATCCTCCGGGCCGTGGGCCTGCAGGCTGGCGGCGCGCGCGGCGTCCCGCTGCGCCTCCGCCGCGCGCGTCAGCGCGGGGATGCTTCCGTCAGGCGGATCCACCACCAGCGACGAGCGCCGCGTGCTCACCACCGTGGTGCCGCGATCGAGCCAGATGCGGAACTCGTACGCCAGCGGCGCCTGGCTGCAGAACGGAAAGTCCTCGGGACACGCCTCGTCGAACGTGGCCGGATTGGGCCGGCTGCGAATCTCGGCGTCGCGCTGCTCGTAGGCGGCGGCCTCCTCTTCGGTCAGCACCGCGCGGCCGGCCAGCTCCGCGGGCCGCTGCATCGGCGTCAGCGTGGCGAAGCTCCAGATGCCCTGCAGGTCGGGCGCGCCCCACGGGGTCAGGGGCGGGGGAGCGTCGGCCTGTGCGGCGGCCGGCGCGGGCGCCAGCAGCAGCAGGGCGGCGGCAACGATGGAACACGACGCGGTGCCGGCGGGGAGTCGACCGTTACGCATCGTTCACCTCCTGATCGAGAGTCGCGGCCGCTCAGCGCGCCCCGGCCGCCGCGGCGGCCTCGCGCTCGGCCCGCCGGGCGCCGCCGAGCATGACCGGCAGTGAGTAGTTGCCCTCGTGGCACCCGTACTCGTAGAGCGGGCCGGCGTGGCTGGTCATGGGCAGCTCGAACGCCCACGGCCGGGTCCAGGTCGTCGGATCCTCGACCCGCACCTCGTAGAGCAGCTCTTCGTCGCCGGTGCGCGTGAAGCGCTCGACGAGGCGCAGCCAGGGGGTCGCGGGCGTCGCGTTCATGAACACCCGCGCGTGGCGGGTCTCCACGACCAGCGTGTCGCCCTCCCAGCGGCCGCGCGGCTGGCCCTGCCACTGCCGGAAGGCGGGGCGCGTTCGTCCGTCCGTCGGAATCACCCGGGCATCGCCGATCTCCGGGCGGATCGCGACGACGCCCGGGCTCTGGAACACCTGCACGAGATTCAGGGAAGGTCCCGGCGTAATGGGCGGCCCCGCGTTGTACCCCACCACGCAGCGGTCGTGCAGGAAGAAATCCTCGGGGCCGGCGGCGCGCGCGTACGAGGCCAGCGCCGCCTGCTGTCGCTGCTCGCCCGCGGCCGTCAGCGCGGGGATGCGTCCGTCCGGCGGCTCCACCACCAGCGACGTGCGCCGCGTGCTGACGACCGTGGTGCCGAGGTCCAGCCAGATGCGCCACTCGTAGGCGAGCCCCGAGCCCTCGCAGGCGAAGAACTCCGCGGGGCACTCTTCCCCGACGCGCGGATTCGGCCGGTCCCGGGCCGCGGCGTACCGTTGCTCGAAGGCGGCCGCCTCTTCGGCGGTCAGCACCGCCTGGCCGGCCAGCTCCGCCGGTCGCTCCATGGGCGTGACGGTGCCGAAGTACCAGATTCCCTGCAGATCGGGATCGCCCCACGGCGTGCGACCTGACGCCGTCGGACTCTCGGCCTGACCGGCGGCCGGCGCGGCGGCGAGCAGGACGGCCGCGGCGATCGAGCACGACGCTGCCGCGAGGCGATGGCCATGGTTCCACATGTAGGACCTCCGAGGTCGGTGCCGCAGGTCGAGGTCAAGCAGCGTCTCGTGTCAGCCTACCGCACACCGGCGGCGCAGCACGATCATCCCTCGGACTCCCACTCACGCGCCGCGACTGGATCATGTGGGCGATCGTACCGATAGGGTTTCCCTCTCAAGGGGTAGCGGTCGTCTTTGGGAAAGACCCAGGGAAAGACCCGCTTCAATATCCGGAGCACGGCGCCAGCCCCATGTTCGTACAGGTGTCATGTTATACCTGTCGTGCCTCCAGCGCTCGAGCCGCCGCGGGGGCGCGGCGCGGGGTTGTGGGGTCCTCGCAAGCGAACGCCCGGGGTTCGGGCGCAACCCCATCTGATTGAGACTCGGTCGGCTCGCAGCAGCAATGCTGCCAGACTACGGCACGCCGCCTCTCAGAACCGGAACAGCCGGTTGAACTTGACGATGAACGCCCGGTTCTGGAGCACGGGCATGCGCGGCGTCAGCGTGTCGCGCTGCTCGTTGTAGACCACGAACAGCTCGCTGCCCGGCTGGTACTCCCAGCGCAGCCGGACGTTGGCGCCCAGCGAGTTGTTGGTGGAGTTGTACTGCAGCAGCGCGCTGACGAACATGAGCGGCGTGACCGTGTAGGTGGTCCGCGTGGTCACCAGCCGCGTGGTGAACTGCCCCTGGGGCAGCGTGATGCGGTTGTACTCGAAGCCCGGCTCCACCGAGAACTGCGGCGACACCTCCAGCCGGCCGCTGCGGCGGAATCCGCCCAGTCCGAGCCGCGCGGTCGTCTTCTCCCCGCCGAAGAAGCTGCCGTGCTGGATGCCCAGCCCGCCGCTCAGCCGCCGCTGCAGGCCGAAGCTGTAGAGCAGGTCCACGTCCTGGAAGCGGTAGCCGCCGACGGGGATCGTCACGTCGGACGCGATCGGGAACGGCCGGTCGAGAAATTCGTAGCTGCGCGTGTAGGTGGCGTCGAAGCGGTCGCTGCTCTCGAACTCGATGGAGAAGAGCCCCTGCGCGATCCGCGTCTCGACGACGCCCGTCCGGTCGGTGAAGTAGTCGAGCCGGCCCTCGAAGTACAGCTTGCGGATGGCCGCGATGACGTGCGGGCGCGGGCTGAACCGGAACGCGCCGTAGCTGCGCTCGAAGTCGTCGCGCTGCAGGAAGCCCACCTCCGGATTGAAGTTGTCGCCGACCACGAGGTGCTCGAGCTGCACGCCGTAGCGGTCGCCGGCGTAGTCGAGCTGCCCGCGGTAGCTGACGTCGTCCTCCAGACGCTCGGCGGCGCGGGTCTGGGCCCAGTACGTGTTGATCGCGAGGTCGTCGAAGAAGGCGAACGTGCCGTCGACCCCGTAGGCCTCGTTCCACGCGGGTCCGCCGTTCGAGCCGCCGCGCCGGGTGAATATGCCGCCGATGCTGCTGCGCCGCAGCACGTCCCGCTTGACCCGCACCACGCTGAAGTTCGCGGCCTGCACCCGGTCCGCCGGCCCGCCGCCGAGCTGCGTGTCGCCCGTCTGGATGTTCAGCGCCCCCACGCTGAAGCGGCCCATCCGGCCGCTCAGCCGGCCGCCGGCCCGGATGGGGACCTCGCGCCCCTCGTGCAGGCCGATGCGCCGGCTGTAGAAGAGTATCGGCGTGGTGTCGTTCCCGCGGAACGCGCCGGAGCCGGTGCCGCCGAACGCGAACAGGCCCTGGTTCTCCAGGAAGAACTCGCGCTTCTCCGGGAAGAACAGGCTGAAGCGCGTGAGGTTCACCTGCTGCTCGTCGGCCTCGACCTGGGCGAAGTCCGTGTTGACCGTCAGGTCGGCCACCAGGTTCTGCGTGACGCCGTACTTGACGTCGAGGCCCGCATCGCCGCCGAGCGCGTTGGTAATGGGCGGGCGCACGACCTGGTCGCTGGTCAGGTCCGTGATGGCGAACGGCTTGATGTCGAGATTCGTCGACTGCGTCGGCGCCTCGAGCCCGACCAGGGTTGCCGCCCGCGACATCAGGAAGATCCCCGATCCGCCCATGGAGGCCGGCACGCGGGTGAGGAACGAGTGCTCGTTCTTCCAGATGCTCACCCGGCGTACGTTGAAGCCCCAGATCTGGGCCGCCCCGCGCCGATAGCGGATCGACTTGAACGGGATGGCGGTCTCGACGGTCCAGCCGCCGTCGAACTCGCCGACGGCGACGTCCCAGATGGGGTTCCAGTCGCCGTTGTACATGCTCTCGTTCGTGATCTGCCCGTCCATGAGGCCGCCCAGCGGGTTGACGAGGAACTCCAGGGCGTTGCGGCGGTCGTAGAACGTGTCCACGACGAAGGCGATGTGGTCGTTCTGGTACACGTTGGAGTTGTCGCGCCGCATCTCGTTGGCGATGACGCGCTCGGGCGCGGTCTCCCAGCAGCGGAACGAGAAATAGACGCGTTCGTCATCGAAGAACACCCACACGTCGGTCCGCTCCGTGGCCGGCGCCCCCTCCTGCGGCTCCTGCTGGATGAAGTCGGACAGCGGCGGAACGGTGGCGTAGATCTCGTCGTCGAGCCGCCCGTCGAAGTCGATGGGGCTCGCGAGCCGGACGGCGCGAATGGTGAGACGGCCGGCGGCGTCGCGGGCGACCACCTCGGGCGCCACGGGCGGCGGCGGGCCGAAGATGGCCAGGGTCGGCGCGGCCAGGCCGCTGGCCGGCGCGCGGGGCGGCGCGGCGGCGTCCGCCGGCGTCGCGGCGTCGGCTGGGGTCGCGGCGTTGGCCGGGCGGGGAGGCGCCGCGGGCGGCGGGGCCGCGATGGGTCCAGTTGCAGCCGCCCGGGCCGGCGCGCGCGCGCTCCGCATGCGGGGGCCGAGCGCCGCCGCGAGACGATCCTGCAGCGCGAACAGCTCGCCCACCGCGCCGTCGACCCGTTCTGCGTGCGCCGCGACGCCCGTCGCGGCGTCGATCAGGCGGGCGGTGATCCGCAGGCGATCGCCGACGCGCTGGTAGTCGCCGGTCACGAGCCACCGCCCCCCCAGCTCGCGGGTGAGGCGCAACGCGGCATCCTCGTCGACGGCGTCGCTGCCGGACGGCGTCGAGGTCGACGGCTCGCGGCCGTAGACCGCGCGATCGAGGACCTCGAGCCCGTGCTCGCCCTGCAGCTCGGCGGCGAGCGCTTCCGCGATGCCCTGGCCGATCCAGCGGTCCGCTGCTGTCCGGCTCAGGTTCGTGAACGGCACGATGCCGACCGGGACGGGCCGTGCGGCAGCGGCAGGGGTGGGGAGCTGGCCGGCGCGGGCGTCACCTGCCGCCAGCATCGCGGCCAGGACGCAGCAGCAGGCCGCCCGCGCGGCGGCGTTGGCGAGCAGGTCGATCATTGCGGCGGGCGGGCCTGACCGTCGGCGTTCATCGTAGCTACTCTATCATTCATTTCAATAGCTATAATTGTCGTCATGATGCGCATGCGAACCGTTCAGATGACTTTGGACCGGCAGCTCGTCGAAGCCGTGGACGTGGCGGTGAAGCGCCTCGGGACAACCAGGTCGGCCTTCACCCGCGAGGCATTGACCGCGGCGCTGGCGAGACTGGAGGCAGACGCCCTCGAACGGCAGCAGCGCCGCGGCTATGAACGTCATCCCATCCGCCGCGGCGAGTTCGACGAATGGGAGCCGGAGCAGGCGTGGCCAGACTGATCCAGCGGGGCGATGTGCGCTGGTATCGGTTCGAGCGGCCGGACAAGCAGCGGCCGGTGGTCGTCCTGACCCGCGCCGCGGCGCTGGAGTTCCTCGCCGAGGTGACGGTCGCACCGGTGACGCGCACGATCCGCGACATCCCCACCGAAGTCGTGCTGGCGCCGGAAGACGGCATGCCCGCAACCTGCGCCGCCAACCTCGATCACATTCAGACGGTCTCGCGTGCAAGAGTCGGCTCGCTGATTACCACGCTGTCCCGCGAGCGCATGGCGCAGGTCGCGGTCGCGCTCCGTTTCGCGCTCGATGCGTGAGAGCCGGCGCAGGCGCATCGCGGGTCAGTCGCGGAGCGCAAAGGTCGTCAGGGCGTGTCCGGAGATGATGGCCACGTACTGCCGGCCGTCCACCTCGTAGGTCATCGGGCCGTTGAGGATCTGCGCGCCGAGGTTGGTCTTCCACAGCAGCTCGCCGGTCTCCGCGTGCAGCGCCTGGAAGTAGCCCGACCGCGCGCCGCTGAACAGCACGTCTCCGGCCGTCGTCAGAATGCCGCTGCGGATGACGTCGGTCATCTCGAACTTCCAGCGCGCCTCGCCGGTCAGCCCGTCGAGCGCGATGACCGCCCCGCGTCCCACCACGCTCGTCCAGTCGTTGATGGGCCCGCGCGTCATGCCCGGTCCCTGCCGGCCCTCCGGCGAGTCCTCGAACTCGGTGAGGCGGCCGCCCAGGAACGACTCGCCCTCCACGTACTCCTGGGGCTCACCCAGGAAGACGGTGGCGTAGTCCTCCCAGGCCGGGATGTAGAACAGCCCGGTCCGGGGGCTGAAGGAAGGCGAGAACCAGTTCGTGCCGCCCTGCACGCCGGGATAGGTGGGCGAGCCCGGCGGCTGCGGCGTCTCCACCGGCCGGCCGCTGTCGTCGAGGCCCTCCGCCCAGTTGACGCGCACGAACGGCAGACCCCGCAGAAAGCGCCCCGTGGCCCGGTCCAGCACGTAGTAGAAGCCGTTGCGATTGGCGAACAGCATCACCTCGAACTCGGTGTCGTTGCGCACGATGTCCGCCAGCACCGGGATCTGCACCGAGTCGTAGTCGTAGGGATCCGCCGGCGTGAACTGGAAGTGCCAGCGCAGTTCGCCCGTGTCGGCGTCGAGCGCCACCACCGAGTCCGAGTACAGGTTGTCGCCCGGGCGCTGCTCGCGGTTGAAGTCCGGCCCGGGATTGCCGATGCCCCAGTACACCAGGTTCAGCTCCGGGTCGTACGACCCGGTCAGCCAGGCGGATGCGCCGCCGTGCTTCCAGGCCTCCGGATCGCAGTAGGTCTCCGGGTCGGGCGGACACGGCTCCCACGTCTCGTGCCCCGGCTCGCCCGGTCCCGGGATGGTGTAGAAGCGCCACACCTCCTCGCCGGTCTCGGCGTCGAGCGCCGCGATGAAGCCGCGGATGCCCGAGTCCGCGCCGGTCGTCCCGACGATCACCTTGCCGTCGACGGCCAGCGGCGCCAGCGTGAAGGCGTAGGCCAGGTCCATGTCCGCGAGCACGACGTCCCAGAGCTCCGCGCCGGTCGTGGCGTCGATGGCCACGACGTGGGCGTCGAGCGTGGCCATGAAGAGCCGGTCGCCCAGCACCGCCACGCCGCGGTTGTTCGCCCCGCAGCAGGCCCGGTGGTTGGGCGAGGGGTTGTAGCGGTAGATCCAGAAGACGCGGCCGGTCCGCGCGTCGAGCGCGACGATGTCGTTGGGCCGCTGCGTCACGTACATGACGCCGTCGACCACCAGCGGCGTCGACTGCCAGGGGCCGAAGACGTTGCTCTGGTAGACCCAGGCCAGCTCCAGGTCGCCGACGTTCTCCGCCGTCACCTGGTCGAGCTCGCTGTAGCGCTGGCTGAAGTAGGTGCCCGAGTAGGTGAGCCAGTTGTGCGGCTCGGCCTCCGCCTCCAGCAGGCGGTCGAACGGCACCTGGGCCGACAGGCCGCCCGCGGCGGCCCCGGCCAGGACGACGGCCAGGAGAGTGCGGGCCAGCGGTGCTCGTGCTCGTTTCATGACAGGCTCCTAGTGTTCCGCGCGTTCTCTGGCGCGGGCCCCGGTCAGGATGTTGAACAGGCCGTAGTTCCCCTCGTGACAGGCGTACTCGAAGATGGGCCCCGCCGTCCTCCGCATCGGAATGCGCGCCGTCCAGGGCTGCGTCCACGTGCGCGGATCCTCGACCGTGAACTCGTAGACGAGCGCCTCGGGACCCGTGCGCGTGAACCGCTCGACTACGCGCAGGCGCGCGCTCGAGCCTTCGAAGTTCGTTTCGCGGAGGAAGTTGGTGGTCTCGACCACCAGGGTGTCGCCCGCCCAGCGCCCGCGCGAGTCGCCCATCCACTGCCGCAGCCCGGCGGGCAGATGCGGGCGCCCGTCGAGCGGCACGATGCGCGCGTCGTGGACCATCTCGTTGAAGATGACCACGGTGCCGGGCGTCTGCAGCAACTGGACGTTGTTGTTGTACGCGCTCGGGTTCATCGGCGGTCCGGAGTTCATGCCCAGGATGCAGCGCTCGCCGAGGGGCCGGTCCTCGGGGCCGGCGGCGTTCAGCCCGAGGAAGGCGTCGCCGTAGCCGCCCGGGCGCGGCTCGCCCTCCACCCAGGCGAGCCGCCCGTCGGGCAGGAACGCCGTGCCGGGCGCCCAGGGGATGCGTCCGTCGGGCGGATCGACGATGAGCGACGTGCGGCGGTCGGCGTTGACGCTCGTGCCGTAGTCCAGCCAGAACCGGTTGTAGCCGTGCTCGATGTCGCTGTCGAAGCTGAACCCCTGCGTGCGGTCCCAGCGGTCCCGGTCGTCCCAGTTGGTGAACGGCAGGTCCTGCACGTAGAGCGCCGCCTCCTCCGCGCTGAGCACCGCCTTGCCGGCGTGCTCGGCGGGACGCTCCATCGGCGTCAGCGTGCGAAAGTCCCAGATGCCCTGCAGGTCCGGGTCACCCCAGGCCGTGCGGGCCGCGGCCGGCGCGTCCTGCGGCTGGGCGGCCGCCGGTCCGCCCCCCGGCCCGGCGCCGAGGGCGACCGTCAACGCCGCGGGCGCAAGCCAGTTTCTCATCGTGCCTCCCGCGCAATCTCTGTAAGATGTACCGGCCTCGACAACTCCGGAGGAGATACGCCATGCATCGCCACTTGCTGCTGCGAACGGCTGCCGCGTGCGCGCTCGTCGTTTCCGCCTGGGCCGTGACGCTGGGCGGCCAGTACACGATCACCGTCAACCGCGACCGGTTGATCAACGCCCAGAACGAGTCGCAGAACTGGCTCCTGATGAACGGAGATTACGGTTCCCAGCGCTATTCTAAGCTCACGCAGATCAATCGCGACAACGTAAAAGATCTGCGGATGGTGTGGGCGCTGGCGCTCGGCGGCATGCAGGACACCGGTCAGAACGGCCCCGAGAACGAGCTCAATCCGCTCATCGACAACGGCTTCATGTACACCAGCGACGGCTGGGGGACCATCTACAAGATCGACGCGCGGCAACCCGACTATGGCCAGTTCGTGTGGATCACCGATCCGGGCGTGGAGCACGAAGGCAACCGGTCGCGCACGCGCGGCATCGCGTTGTGGGAGGAGCGCATCCTGGCGAACCTGCCGGACGGCCGGGTCATCGCGCTCGACCGCGACACCGGAGAGATCATCTGGGACCACGAGATCGCCGCGACCAACGAGTTCGGCGGGCGCGAGGCGTTCCGCGCGGCGCCGCTCGTGGCGGACGGCACGGTCATCATCCAGAACGGTACCGGCGACGCCGGGACGCGCGGCTGGGTGGCCGGGCTCGACGTCGAGACCGGCGAGGAGCAGTGGCGCTGGTACGTGGTGCCCGAGCCCGGCGAGCCCGGCAGCGAGACCTGGAAGGACGACCACAACGCCTGGAAGACGGGCGGCGGCGGCATCTGGCAGACCGGCTCCTACGATCCGGAGAGCAACCTGTACATCTTCGGCACCGGCAATCCGTATCCCATCTACGACCCGGAGTATCGTCCGGGCGACAACCTGTACACCAACTCGGTCGTCGCCGTCGATGTCGCCACCGGGGAGCGCGCCTGGCACTTCCAGTACACGCCCAACGATTCGTGGGACTACGACGAAGTCGGCATCCACATGCTCTACGACACCATGATCGACGGCCGGCTGCGCAAGGTCGTGTCCCACTACGCGCGCAACGGATTCTTCTATTCGCTCGACCGCACCGACGGCGCGTTCATCAGGGGCGAGCAGTACGTGAACGACCTCAACTGGACTGCCGGCCTCGATCCGGTCACCGGCCGGCCGCTGGACTACGACCCGAACCTCGACGTCCAGATCTACAACCCCGAGGCGCGCGCGCTGCGCGCCGATCGCGACACGATGAAGCGGGCCTGCCCGACGTGGCACGGCGGCATCGCGCACCAGCCGACGGCGTTCAACCCGGAGAAGGGAATCGCCTACGGCGCAGGCACCGAGGGCTGCTTCTCGCAGAGCGGCGCCGCCGTGGTGCCGCTGTCACCGGAGGGCGGGGTGGACCGCGCGGCGAGCGAGCGCCGCGAGTACACGAGCGACCTGTACTACGGCTCGGTCACGGCCGTGGACGCCGACACGCACCAGATCATCGCCAAGGCCATCACGGAGATCGAGGTCCGCTCCGGCATGCTCGCCACGGCGGGCGGGCTGGTGTTCACGGCGCTGCAGGACGGCTGGGTCGTGGGCTACCACGACGAGACGCTGCAGGAGCTGTGGCGCTTCAACGTCGGCACGCCGCTCAAGGGGGCGCCCGTCACCTACGCCGTCGGTCCGCGTCAGTACATCGCGGTGCAGGCGAGCGGGCGGCACCTGCATCCGGTGCGCTACGACAACCTGGAGAACTCGAGCTACCTGTTCGTGTTTGCGCTTGGCCAGTGAGGATTCAGTCGGGGAACTCGGTGCGGCAGATCTCGACGTCCTCGCCCCAGTAGTCGACGCAGGCGGCGCGGTCCATCGGGCCGCGCCCCATGACCTTGGCGAACAGGAAGTCGGCCAGCCGTTCGATCTCGCGCGGCTGCAGCGTGGCGGCCGGGTCGGGCAGCTCGAGGCCCTGCCGCCGCAGGTCGGCCTGCGTCCGCCCCAGACAGCGGTCGTCGCGGTAGGCGAAGCGGTCGAAGGCGGGCATGCTGCGGCCCGGCAGGCCGCACTTGATCACGAAGACGAGTTGCTCGCGGCTGAGCCCGCTCTCCCGCAGATTGGCCCCGTCCGGCATCTGGTAGTCCATCTTGCGGCCGTCGCCCGCCCAGCCGTGGCACGCCTGGCAGTCCGCCTTCTGGCGGTAGATCCGCATGCCGGAGGCGATGCTGGCCTCGGTCGGCTGCGCCTGCGCCGGCGCCGGGGAGCCCGGCAGACCCGGCACGCCGCTGCCGAGCGTCATGACGACCGCCAACGCCGGCCATGTCCATGCAGGCATCCTGCCGCCCTCCTCTGCGCCCCGCGTCCCGGCGGCGCTACTGCTGGTCGTCCTGCGAGGTGGCGAACACCGGGGTGCCGCCGCGCGCGGCGAGCTCCGCCTCGAACTGCTCCTCGGTGAGGTACACCATCCGCGAGATGGCCGAGAACATGTCGTCGATGGAGCGGTTGCCCCAGCCCTTCCAGTTGCGCGGGTCGACCACGTTCCTGTTCGTGACCGAGTTGTCGTACCAGGCCATCACGTGGACGACGGTGCCGGCCGGCAGCAGCGGCGCCGCGTCATCCGCGTAGACGTACACCTTCGCCCAGTTGTGGTCGTAGTCGGCGCAACTGAGCACCTCCCGCGCATTGTTCGGATACAGCGCCTCGAAGCACATCCGCTTGCCGCTCGAATGGAGGTGGGGCTCGAAGGTCAGCAGCTTCGTCGGTCGGGTCAGCCGGTGGAACCCGTCGCGCATGACGTTGTCGTCGTTCGACGGGATGTCGAACTCGTAGTCGTACTGCGTCACGCTGCCGAAGCTGGTGGCGCCGAGGTGATACTCGGGCTCGTACCCCGCCGGGTGGAAGGTGAAGCCGACGTCGAGCCGCGCCCGCACCTCGCGCCCGATCGAGTGGAGGTGCATCGAGTTGAACGTGATGACCGAGTCGGCCGGCAGCGTGACGCCCACCTCGTCGGGATAGATCGTCGCGTTCTGTCCCAGCTCGTGGACCAGCCAGAACCGCCGGTCGTCGTTGGCGCAGGTGGTCTCGTTGCCGCAGTCGAGCGGCGTCAGCGTGTTCTCGAGCCGGTCGGCGCCGATGACCGCGTGGTGCACGACAAACAGACCCAGCGCGGCCCGTCCGCCGGCGTCCACCGCCGCGCTCGTATCCTCCCAGGTGCGGACTTCCTTCACCTCGATCGCCTTGATGTAGCGGTCCACGCTCAGGCCCGTGGGTGTCACGCCCCACTCACCGAACCAGTCGGCCGCCTCGGCCTCGATGGTGCCTTCCGGCGACGGTACGACCAGATCCGGCGTGCCGTAGTTCCAGCCGTCGGCCGGCCATTCGATCGGCGGCGGGAGGTCGGCGGGGTTGCCCCGCGGCGCGCCGGCACCAACCCAGTCGGCGATCAGGGCAATCTCCCGGTCGCTGAGCGACGGGTCGTCCTTGTAGTCCTGGATGCCGATGTTCCTGTCGATGAACCAGGGCGGCATCTCGCGCGACCGGGTGCGATTCCGGATGGAGCGTGCCCAGGGACGGACTTCCTCGTAGGTCGTGAGGGCCATCGGCGCCCCGCCCTGCGGGCGGTGGCAATTCTCGCACGACCGCTGGAGGATCGGCGCGATGTCCCGGTTGAACGTCACCCCGGCGTCCTGTTCCGCGCCGGCGGCGGGCAGCGGCGCGAGCGCGATGCCGATGAACACGAACCCGGCCGCCGGACAGGCGACGGACGCCCACGATCCACGAAGGGTCTGCAGCATGGCAATCGGTCTCCCGGCAGGCACGCCCGCCGGCGGGGCGCGCCGCATGCAAGTGCTGTCGAGCCTACCAGCCGCGCCCGGTCGACGCAAGGTGCGCCGCCAGGGGCGGCGGCGGCTCTGTGCAGTAGCGGGGCGGCAAGTTGGCGGCGCTTCCTAATGATTGGGAATTCGCACAGTTTCGCGGGTAACGCAGCGCCCGTTTGGGATGGCGATCGACTCGCGGTATACTTGCCAGTCGGTCGCCATCCGTGACATAAAGGAGCAAAGGAAAGACGATGAAAGACGTCATAGCGGTCTTGAAGGAACAGCGGGCCGAGCTGCTGAACAACGTGGCGCGGATCGATGCGGCAATCGCCGCGTTGGGCGGCGTCAAGCCGGGCCGCGCCGCTGCCTCCGGCACTGCCGAGAGGGCTCCGCGCAAGCGGCGCAAGATGTCCGCGGACGCCAAGAAGGCCGTGTCGGAACGGATGAAGAACTACTGGGCGGAACGCAGGAGGCAGGCTGCCGAGGGCACGGAAGCCGGAGGCGAGGAGTAGGCGCCGGCGCCGGTCAGCGGTCGTCTCCGTCGGTTTCGCCGCGCCAGTAGCGCGACTCGATCTCCTCGATTTCCGCCTCGCTGAGACCGAAGTAGTGACCGAACTCGTGAATCACGGTCTCGTGAATGGCGCGGACAATCTCGTCGTCGTCGCAGCAGTCCTCGACGATCGGCTGCTGGTAGATCGTCACCGTGTCGGGCAGCACGTTGCCGTGAGACCAGTCCCGTTCCGGTAGCGGCGTGCCCTGGTAGAGACCGTACAACGTGTCAGGCGGCTCTATTCCCATCTCTTCCAGCAGCTCGGGCTGCGGGTAGTCCTCGACCACGAGCGCGACGTTCTCCATCGCTTCGCGAAAGCTCTCCGGGATGTCGCGGAGAGCCTGGGCGACGAGCTTCTCGAAGTACTTTCGCGTCACTGGGAATCAACTCCCGGCGGGCTGCTTCCGACCCCTGTTGGTGACATGCTGGCAGCTACCTCCATGTAATTTCCCCCTGCACGTCGTAATTCCTGCAACCTATCCCTTGACGCAGACCACCTGCTTCAGCGTGTGGACGACGTCCACCAGGTCGGAGGAATGGGCCATGACCGCATCGATGTCCTTGTAGGCGTCGGGAATCTCGTCGATGACGCCGGCGTCCTTGCGGCACTCGACGCCGGCCGTCTGCCGCGCCAGGTCCGCGGCCGTGTAGGCGGCCTTCGCCTGCGACCGGCTCATCCGCCGGCCCGCCCCGTGGGCGCACGACTCCAGAGCCTCCCGCGACCCGCGTCCGCGCACGATGTACGACCGCGAGCCCATGCTGCCGGGAATGATGCCCAGCTCGCCGCGCCCGGCGCGGATCGCCCCCTTGCGGGTCACGTAGACCGGCTGGCCGAAGTGTTCCTCCTCCGCCACGTAGTTGTGGTGGCATTCGACCGCCGCGGCCGTCACCCGGAACGGCGGCAGCAGCCCGCGCAGCGCGGCGAGGATGCGCGCCAGCATGAGCCGGCGGTTCTCCAGCGCGTAACGCTGCGCCCACGTGAGCGCCTCGACGTAGTCGGCGAAGTGCGCCGACCCGTCGTCCAGCCAGGCGAGGTCCTTTGCCGGCAGGCGCACGCCGCGGCGCTCCATGTCGCGTTTGGCGAGCTGCGTGAAGTAGCGGCCCAGCACGTTGCCCACGCCGCGGCTTCCCGAGTGCAGCATCACCCAGACCCGGTCCGACTCGTCGAGACAGACCTCGATGAAGTGGTTGCCGCCGCCGAGCGTGCCGAGCTGGCGCGGCCACTTCGCGTGCACGTCGCGGACCATCGTCGCGATGCGCTCGTGGCGGGCCAGGATGCGCTCGAGGCCGGGCCCCAGCGTGGCCAGGACGCCGGGTTCCGCGACGGGCTCGTCGTGGGCGGCAAAGCCGACGGGGACGGCCGCCTCGATCGCCTCGCGAACCGGGCGCAGCGAGTCGGGCAGCCGCGCGGCGTCGAGCGTGAGCCGCGCGGCGCTCATGCCGCACCCGATGTCGACGCCGACCGCGGCCGGGATCAGTGCGCGCCGCGTGGCGATCACCGATCCGACGGTGGCCCCGATGCCGAGGTGGACGTCCGGCATCGCCGCTACGTGGCCGACCACTATCGGCAGCCGCGAGACGGCGGCAAGCTGTCGGATCGACGCCTCGTCGACGTCGTCGGTGAAGATCTTGACGGGGACGCCGCCCCGATCGAGCACCTGGCGCACGGGCATGGTGGGGTGGGTCCGGGGCCGGATTGGATTCAGGATCCCTGCGGGCGGGTGCTCGTCACCAGTCGATGCGGTCGGGGTCGCCGGCGTAGACCGAACGGATGAACGCCAGGATCTTCCACACCTCGTCGTCCTCAAGCACGCTGTAGACGGTTGGCATCGTCTGGTCGGGTATCTCGCCCTTGATGAGCCTGAACAGCACCTCGTCGTTGCTGCCGAACGTCCAGGCGTCGTCGATCACGGAGGTGGCCATCCCGCCGCCGCCGCCGCCGCCGTGACAACCCTGACAGCCGACCTGGAAGTACAGCGTCCGCCCCTCGGCGGCCATCTCGGCGTTCCCCGTGAACGGGTTCAGCCTGGGCGGCGCCTCGGGCGCCGCCGCGCCCGGTGGCGCGGCCGGAGCGGACGGCGCCCCGGCGCTGCGGTCGGCCGCGCCGCCGGATGAATCCCCGGCGGGGGGGAGCGGCACGCCGTACTCCGCCAGAATCGCCAGGATCTCGGTCTGCCGCAGGTCGATCGCCGCCTCGAGCCGGTCCTTCAACCCCTCGTTGCCCTTCGCGACGCCCATCGAGATGTCGAAGGACAGCGGCACGCCCGGCTCGTC
>CAZMWA010000261.1:0-3659 GCA_964569405.1 uncultured Vicinamibacteraceae bacterium
ACGTCAGCGACGGACCCGTCCCGCTGGAGGACGCGGAGCAGGCGTCCGTCATCTGCTTCCGCGAGGCCAACGGCATCCTCGAGCACGGGGCGGTCATCGTCGGCGACCGCGGGAGCTGGCCCGATCCCGTGCCGGTCCGCATTCACTCGGCCTGCCTGACCGGAGATCTGTTCGGCAGCCTGCGCTGCGACTGCGGCGAGCAATTGCGGGGCAGCCTGCGGCACTTCGCCCGGTCCGGCGGCGGCGTGCTCCTGTACATGGGCCAGGAAGGACGCGACATCGGGCTGGCCAACAAGCTGCGGGCGTACACGCTGCAGGAGCATGGCCTCGACACGGTCGACGCCGACGGCGTGCTCGGCTTCGGAGCCGACGAGCGGGAGTACGTCGCGGCGGTGGCGATGCTCAAGGAGTTGGACGTGAAGCGGGTGCTGCTGCTGACGAACAATCCCGCGAAGATGGACGCGTTGCGGAGCGGGGGCATCGAGGTGCACGACCGCCGTCCCCTCTACGGCACCCTCAACCGCCACAACCTGCCGTACGTGAAGGCGAAGTTGCAGCGCGCCGGCCATTGGCTCGACGACATGCTGTCCGGCGCGCCCCCAACCAAGTAGGCGGGCCGGCTCCCGGTCAGGCGAGTCGCTCGACCGGAAACGCCCGCGTGTCGCGGATGATCGCCGCCAGCGTGTCGCCGTAGTGCTCCACCAGCCGCCGGCCCATCTCCGCGGTGGCGAGACCGGCGTCGCCGGCGACGCCGCGGGGGTTGAGATCGCCGGCCATCCACGCGAACGCGGCCGGTCCCTCCGGAAGGATCCGGGAGCCGGCGGCCTCGAGCTCCTGGCCCAGGGACGCGAAGCCCGCCACATGCTCGGCCCGCACCCGATCCGGATGCAGGTGCAGCATCATCGCCGTCTCGACCGCACCCCCGTGCAGTCCGTGCCGCCACTCGGCTTCCGGGAGGTCGACGTCCGGCGCCCGCTCGAACGAGAAGTAGGTCGCCTTGACGACCAGCAGGCCGTGCTCGCGCCGAAGCTGCAGCCCCGCGGTCTCCATGGCATGGCGGTTCCCACCGTGACTGTTGCTCAGGACGAGCCGCCGGACGCCGTACCCGGCCAGCGCGGCGCCGATGCGCGCTATCAGCGCGGCCAGGTCGCCGGACTCGACGTGGATCGTGCCGGCGAGTCCCGCATGGGCATGTTCCGTGCTGGCGCCGATCGGCAGCGGCGGCAGCACACGGACCGGAAAGTCCGCAGGCAGCCGCGTGATGGCGCGGGCCAGCAGGCCGCGCCCGATGTCGGCGTCGGTCGACAGCGGCAGGTGGGGGCCGTGCTGCTCGATGGCGGCCAGCGGCAGCACGAGCACCGGATCGCGGCGGGCGAACTGCGCCGCCTCGGGGCCGGTCAGCGACTGCCAGCGCGGGATCGGGTCGTCAGGCATGGGCCGTGGCCGGACCGCCGGCGCGCCGGAACAGCGCGAGATCGTATCCGATCCAGCCGCGGCGCAGGCAGATCTGGAGTGCGCTGCCGCCCGTCAGGTGGCCGAGCCGCGCGTCGACCGGGAGCCAGCCGACCAGCGCCGCGAGCAGTCCGATGGCGCGGTCACGCGGGCGGCGGGTCTCGAGGAACGGCGTCAGGTCCTCGGTCGAGTGGTGCTCGAATCCCGCCTTCGCGGCCAGGGCGCGCAACCCCTCGCGGTCCAGCAGGGTGTTGATGCGCCAGCCGCGGCGGAAGCGTTCGATGGTCCGGCGGGCCGCGGCGCCGCCCCCTGCGCGCCGGACGTCGTCGCAGATGAGCAGCAGGCCGCCCGGCCGGACGATGCGCGCGCACTGGGCGAAGAAGCCGGCCGGCTCGGGCCCGTGGACGAACGACTCGATGGCGTACGCCAGGTCCGCGGCGGGCAGCGCGAGCCCCGGGTCCGTGTAGTCGCCCTCGAGGCAGCGGATGCGATCGTGGAGGCCGGCGGCGCGGATGCGCTCGGCGGCGAGACGGGCCTGCAGCGGGCTCAAGGTGACGCCGGCGCCGCGGATCGGGAGCCGCCCGGCGAGATAGCAGAGACTGCCGCCGACGCCGCAGCCGAGGTCGACGACCGAGGGCTCGGTCCCGGCCGGCAAGGCGGCGCGAAGCCGATCGGCGATGCGATCCTCGACGTAATGGAACGCGGCCTCCCGGGATTCGACCCCCGGTCCCCACACCGCGCGGTGGATGGCGCCGGCGCCGCCGCCCTGCCCGTAGCGCAGGAACGTCGCGGTGTGACGGTCGTAGTACCGGCGCACATGGGTGGGGTCGAAGCGCGCCGTCATCGCCCGCCGTCCCCCTCGTCCAGACGGGCGTAGACATCGCCCGAGCGACGCTGGGCGGCGGCCGTCGCCAGGACCGCGGCCAGCCGGTCGCCGGTCAGCCAGTCGGGCCCGGCGAGCTCGAACGATTCGCCCGGCGACCAGTTGTACCGGTAGCGGCCCAGGGAGGAGAGCCGCGCCACGCAGGCGCGCACGGCGTCGAGTGCGCCCGGCAGATACTCGAACGACAGGCTCGCGAGCGGCCGTCCAAGACCCGCCAGCACGTCGGGCTCGCCGCCTTCGACGTCGACCTTCACGAAGGCGGGCTCGCCGAAGCGGGCGATCAATCCGTCCAGGGTCGTGCACGCAACCGTTACCGTATGGTTCCAGCGGATGTTCGCGAAGCGGGGGTCGCGTTCCCGCTCCGCGCGCCAGCCGTCCGCCGCGGTGCTCAGGGTGGGATGGCGTTCGTTGATCGTCAGTTGCAGCCGGCCCTCGGTCGCCCCGACCGCCGACTCGACCACGGTGACGCCGCGCGCCCGGCGGAAGATGGCGCGCAGCATGCGGGCGCAGTCCGGTTGCGGATCGAGCGCGACGACGCGGCAGCCGAGCGCGCGGAACGCCCGCGTCCGGTTGCCGACGTGGGCCCCGAGATCGAAAACCAGATCGCCGGGCGCCACGAACTGCCGGTACAGGCGCCGGAGTCTTCGCTGCCGTCCCGGAATCGCGTGATATACGAGCAGGGAGCGCGCCAGCCCCGCGGCGCGGCGCAAGGCGCTCACGCGGCAGGTCCCCGGCTGCGGCGGCCGCGGCTCCGGGATGGACGAGGAGCGGTTGCGATGCGACCTGCGGATGGCGGGACGGCGGTCTTGTCCATGCACTTCCATTCTGGGACCGAAGCGCGCGCGGTTACAATGGCCGGCATGTCCTTCCAGGGTACTGGCGCGGGCGTCGGCCTGCGAGCGTTGTCGATGTTCATGGGGCTGTTCCTGATCCTGATGGCGGGACAGAAGGTCGGCTGGCTGATCAGCAGCGCCCCGCTGCTGGCCGAGTTGGAGCGCTGGCGCGAGCTCACTTCCGGCAACAGCCTCTGGTACCTCGAAACCATCTGCATCCCGTTCGCTCCGCTCTTCGCGCGCGTGGTGCCGCTGGCGGAGTTCGCCGCCGGCACGGCCCTGATGGTCGGCTTCAGCGTCCGCGTCACCGCCGGCCTGGCGCTGCTCATGGTGATCAACTTCCACTTCGCGAGCGGCATCATGTTCACGGGTCTGGGCTATCTGACGAACGGCTTCGGGCCGCCCGTCCTCGGCAGCCTGCTCGCGCTGACCATCGGCGGCCGCGCGCTGCCGTTCAGCCTCAGGTAGGCGGCGGTCGTGTCCGCAGACGC
>CAZMWA010000262.1:0-24949 GCA_964569405.1 uncultured Vicinamibacteraceae bacterium
CGCCGGGGGTTCGGGGCGAAGCCCCGTCTGATTGAAGCCCGGCGCCTGCTGACGGCTGCAGCGGTCAATTCAGGCTGGCCATGCGGCGGCGGAGCGCCTTGACGTGCTCCCAGATCTGGGCGTGCTCCTCGCCGTCTTCCTGCCTGTCCCGCTCGCCGCGCGAGGTGAAGCGCAGGTAGGCCTCGAGGTCCCGCAGCGCCGCGGGATAGTCGTTGAGGTGGTACGCCAGCAGCCCCCGGTCGCGCAGCTCCGCCATGGCTGACGGGTCGAGGGCGACCAGCAGCTCGGTCACGCTCCGGCCCTGCGGGAACGACCGCATCCTGACGTACGTCCGCTTGAGGTTCACGAGCATGCGCATGACGATCTGCAGCTTGGTGGCGCGCATGAGCAGGCGGCGGTTGAACGTGGCGTGCTCGCCCACGTGATCGTGCAGCAGCCGGCGGCAGTCGGCCTCGGACAGCACGGCGCCGCCATCGAACGGATCCACGATCAGGTCGGTGTCGACGTGGTCCGCGCGGGCGATGCGGTGCGGCATCCGCATGAGGAAGTGCCCCGGAAAGTTCACCCCGTCAATCTGCACGCCGGCGCGCCGGGCCACCTCCATGTAGACCAGCGCCAGCGAGATGGGGATGCCGGTGCGCCGGTCGAGCACGGCGTTCAGCAGGCTGTCCCGCGGGTCGTCGTACTGGCTCCGGTTGCCCGCGAAGCCCTGCTCTTCGAACAGGTAGCCGTTGAGGGTCTCGATGCGCTGCAGCGGGTCCGCGGACGGCGCGCCCTCCAGGCGCTCGGCCGCGGCCACGCCCATCTCGTCCAGGCGCGCGAGGTAGCGCGAGGCGTCGAGACGCGGGTACTCCAGGCGCGCGATGAGAAGGGCGGCGGTGGCCAGATCCGGGTCCGGGCTCTTGGCCACCTGCGTGAACTTGCGGATGAACTTGGACGAGATCATCTTCATTAGACGGGGCTTTGCCCCGAACCCCCGGCGTCCGTTTGCGGGGACCCCTGCGCCCCGCGTCGCGGGCTGCGGCCCAGTCTTTGCTGCACCACGGTTTCCAGCTCGCTCAGGCTGCCCAGCACCAGGTCGGCCGACGCCAGGACGTCGGCGGGGTAGCTGTTCGTGATGGCGGCGCAGGGCAGGCCCGCGGCCTGGGCGGCGGTGATGCCCCACACCGAGTCCTCGACGGCGAGGTAGGCCGACGGGTCCAGGCCCACCCCGCCGCCGTGCAGCAGCTCCACCGCCCGTGCGTACGTGTCGGGCGCGGGCTTCGAGCGCTCCACGTCGTCGGCCGCGACAATCGCGCGGAAGTGCTGCCGGACGTTCGCGCCGGACAGGATGGCCTCGATCTCGTGGTGGAGCGCGCCCGACGCGATGGCGAGCGGCAACTCGGCGGCCAGCCGCCGGATGCAGGCGGCCGCATCCGGAAACAGCACGCCGCCGCGGCGGACCCGCTCGTCGAAGTGGCGGCCCTTCGCCGCGACGAGCTCGCGGATCTCGTCGTCGCCGAGCGGCCGGCCCTGGTCCCTGCCGAGGGTCGTGAACACCCCGACGTCGTCGTAGCCGAGGTAGCGGTCGTAGTAGGCGCCGGTGTCGAGCGTCAGGCCCGTGCCGGCCAGCACCGCCTGGCAGGCGCCCAGGTGCAGCCGCTCGGTGTCGGCCAGGACGCCGTCGAAGTCGAAGACGACCCCCCGCAAGGGGGGGCTCGCGCTACTGTCCGCCACCGCCGGCATCCGGGCTCCCGGGCGCCGGCGGCGCGCCGCCCCCGACGGGGAACCGCTGCTCGTCCTCCGGGGGCAGCCGCTCGCCGGCGCGCACCGCGGTGTCGAGACGGTTCTCGGGGGGCGGGAAGGGGCAGTCGAACGCTTCGTCGTAGTAGCAGGTCGGATGGTACGCCCGGTTGAAGTCGAGGTCGTAGATGCCGGTGGGCGTGCGGTCGAGGTCGAGGTAGCGCCCGGCCGGATAAGTCTCCGCGCCGCTGGTCTCGTCCCGGAACGGGACGAAGAGCCGGGTCACGTCCGCCGCCGGCAGCTCGACCAGCGCCGCCAGCGTGCGGGGCTCGCCGTTGAGCATGAACTCGAGCGTGCCCACGCGCTGCATCGCGCGCACCTGGCCGGTCGAGGTCGGGACCTGGAAGACCGGCTGCTCGTCGGGAATGGTGAGCTGGGCCGGGACGCGGTACGCGAGGTCCGGCTCGTAGTAGCGGACGGGCAGCATCCACGACCGCCGGTCGAGCGGGACCGGCGAGTCCGGGCCGCTGGCGAAGAACTCGTCCTTCAGCGCGCGGTCCTCCCGCAGGCGGTCGATGTAGCCGGCCTCGTCCGGCGGCGGCGGGCTGCACGCGCCGGCCGCCAGCACCGCGGCCGCCAGCACGGCGCCCGCCAGCGCCGCGCGGACCCGGCCGGCTCGTCCGGAAAGCACTCCAGGCATGGCTGTCAGAAAATATACCCTGCCCGCTCGACGGTCTGATCGGCCAGCCGCCGGCGAATCGCGACGGTGTTGACCGGGGGCACCTTGAGCAGCCGCCGCAGTGCCGCCAGATGCGTGCGCAGCGCGTCGCCCTCGGCCATCGCGGCCAGCGCCGAGCGGGCCGCCGCGTCGATGCGTCCGGCGGCGTCGCTCACGAAGGCGCGGGCAGCGTCGGCCTGCAGGTCGGCCGTGCCCGCGCCGCCGTCGTGCGCCTGCCGCGCCCGGTGCACCACGCTCTCGGCCGCGTAGGCGTCGATCAGTATGTCGGCGGTGAACGACAGCAGCTCCTGCTGGTCCGTCAGCTTCTCGCCGCAGGTCTGCATGGCGAGGCCCAGGACGGCCAGACCCGCCTTCTTGAACATGCGCACCGCAGCGGCCTGGGGCGCCAGATGCCCGTCCCCGCCGGCGTCGAGGGGCGGCGGGCTCAGCAGCTCGTCCTGCAGCGCGCGGGCCGCCTCGATCAGCGGCAGTTGCCCGCGGACCGCGCGCCGCACGAGCATGCCCGGGATGAGCAGCCGGTTGATCTCGTTGGTGCCCTCGAAGATCCGGTTGACCCGCGAGTCGCGGTAGTGCCGCTCGGCCGGGTAGTCCTTGACGTAGCCGTTGCCGCCGTGGATCTGGATGTTCTCGTCGAGCACGTAGTTGAGGATCTCGCTGCCGGCCACCTTCAGGATCGACGACTCGACGGCGTATTCCTCGAGCGCCGCGAGGAGCGCGTCGTCCTCGGCGGCGTGGTCCTCGAGCGCCCCGTCGATGAGACCGGCCGTGCGGAAGACCATCGACTCGATGGCGTACGCGCGCACCGTCATCTCGCCCAGCTTGTGCTTGATGGCGCCGAAGCTCGCGATGGTCTGGCCGAACTGCCGGCGCTGGGCGGCGTAGCGGGCGGATTCCCCGATGGCCGCCTGCGCGCCGCCGACCGTGGCTGCCCCCAGCTTGAAGCGGCCGTAGTTCAGCACGTTGAAGGCCACCTTGTGGCCCTTGCCGATCTCGCCCAGCAGGTTCTCGGCCGGCACGCGCGCGTCCTGCAGGATGACCGGGGTGGTCGACGAGCCGGCGAGGCCCATCTTGTGCTCCTCCGCGCCGCTGCTCACGCCCTCGAAGCCGCGTTCCACGAGGAAGGCGGTGAAGTGCTCGCCGTCCACCTTCGCGAAGACGACGTACAGATCGGCGAACCCGCCGTTCGAGATCCACATCTTCTCGCCGTTGAGCACGAAGCTGCCGTCCGGCCGCCGCACGGCGCGCGTCTTGGCGCCCAGCGCGTCGGACCCCGACCCCGACTCGCTCAGGCAGTAGGCGCCGACCCACTCGCCGGTCACCAGCTTCGGCAGGTACCGCCGCTTCTGGTCCGCGGTGCCGAACATGCGGATCGGCAGGATCGCAAGACCGGTCTGCGCGCCGAACGTCGTGCTGAACGAGCCCGACTGGCCGAGCCGGCCGGCGACGATCGCCGCGCTGACCTTGTCGAGCGCGATGCCGCCGTACTCCTCCGGCACGTCGGTGCCCAGCAGCCCGAGCTCGCCGCAGCGGCGCAGCAGGCGGCGGGCCAGGTCCCAGTCCTTCGTCTCGAGCTGGTCGTTCTGCGACACCACCTCGTTGACCACGAACTCGCGCGTGGTCTGGTCGATGAGGCGCTGCTCCTCGGTCATCCGCTCCGGCGTGAACGACTCGGCCGGGGGGACGTCGTCGAGCAGCCAGGCGCCGCCGCGTCGTGCCGCCGTGATGGTTGTTGTCGTCATCTCTCACGCTCGCTCGAAGATGCCGGCGGCGCCCATGCCGCCGCCGACGCACATCGTGACCAGGCCGTAGCGACCCTGGCGGCGGCGCAGCTCGTGGAGCAGCGTCGTCGTCAGCTTGGCCCCGGTGCATCCGAGGGGATGTCCCAGTGCAATCGCTCCGCCGTTGACGTTCAGCCGGTCCGGGTCGATCGGCAGCTCCTTGAGGCAGGCCAGCGCCTGCGCGGCGAAGGCCTCGTTGAGCTCGACGAGGTCCATGTCGTCGAGCGTCAGGCCGGCCAGCTTCAGGACCTTGCGGATGGCCGGCACGGGGCCGAGGCCGAACAGCTCGGGCGGCACCCCCGCCGTCGTGAACGCCACGAACCGCCCGAGCGGGGCGAGCCCCGCGGCCGCCGCCCGCTCGGCCGAGGTCACCACGACCGCCGCGGCGCCGTCGCTCATCTGCGACGAGTTCCCGGCCGTGACCGAGCCCCGGGCGTGGAAGGCGGGCCGCAGCCCGGCGAGCGCCTCGGCCGACGTGTCGCGCCGCGGGCCCTCGTCGGCGCTGAAGGTGCCCTCCGCCACGCGCGGCGCCCGGCCGTTGCCGCCGACCGCCCGCACGGTGACCGGGGTCGTCTCCTCCGCGAAGCGTCCGGCGTCGAGCGCGGCGACGGCGCGCTCGTGGCTGCGCAGGGCGAAGGCGTCCTGCTCCTCGCGCGAGATCTGCGACTGCGCGGCGTGGTTCTCCGCGACCAGGCCGGTGCTGAGGTAGACGTCCGGGTAGCCGCGCATCAGCGCCGGGTTCGGCGCGATCTTGTGGCCGCCCATCGGGATCAGGCTCATCGACTCGGTGCCGCCGGCGACGATGGTGCGCGCCGAGCGCATCGCGTGCGGCTCGGCGGCGAAGGCGATGGCCTGCAGCCCGGAGGAGCAGAAGCGGTTGATGGTCACCGCCGCGCTCTCGACCGGCACCCCGGCCCGCAGGCTGGCGATGCGCGCCACGTTCATGCCCTGCTCGGCCTCGGGCATGGCGCAGCCCAGGATGACGTCGTCGATCTCCGCGGGGTCGAGCCCCGGCGCGCGCCTGAGCGCCTCGGCGATGGCGACCGCTCCCAGCTCGTCCGGGCGCGTGGTGCGCAGCGTTCCGTTCGGCGCCTTGCCGACCGGCGTGCGCACGGCAGAAACGATGACTGCATCCGTCATGTCCCCAGGTCCTCCCTCAGGCCGGCACCGCCAGCGGGACCGGCGCCGACGCGTCGTGGACGGCGGCGAAGTCTCCCACGAGGTCGCGGAACCGCTCCGGCCTCGTCATCGGCCCCATGTGCCCCGTGCCGGGGATGCGCGCGTACGTCGCCCCGCCGGCGAGCGCGCCGACGTACGCGCGGGTGCTCTCGACCGGCACGACGCGGTCGAGCCCCGGCTCGCCCGTCACCACCAGCGCCGGCGCCGCGACGCGGCGGCAGTCGGCGGCGAAGTCCGTGCCCGCCAGCAGGCGCACCCGCTCCGCCATGCGCACCGGCGTGCACGGATAGCGGGTGACGCGGTACAGGTGCTGCAACCCGAACCGCCCGCGGCGCAGGAGGTTCGGGAACGCCGCCGCGATTTCCGGATAGAGCCGCAGCGGCGACGACAGCGCGAAGACGGGGAACAGCAGCCGCGGCCACGCCAGGTACCAGTCGACGCGGCAGTTCGGCTGCCACGCCGGCGCCGGCGCCGAGACGATGACGAGCGCCGCGGTGCGCTGCGGGCGCACGGCGGCATAGCGCAGCGCCACCAGCCCGCCGTACGAGACCCCGCACACCACGGCCCTGCGCAGGCCGGCAAGGTCGAGCAGCGCGTCGACCCAGGTCACGTGCAGGTCGAAGCCGCGCTCCGGATCGAGACCGGCGAGGCTCCCGCGCTCGCCGGGCAGCGAGTCGGTCACGACGCGGCAGCGCTCGGCCAGCGCGCGGATCGCCGGACGCATCCACTCCCAGCGCCCCTGCACGCCGGGCAGCACGACAACCGGCGGTCCCGATCCGACGTCGAGCATCCCGCTACTTCAATTCCTGAGCGTCTTGCCCGTCTTCAGAGTATGCGCGATCCGCTCCCGCGTGCGGGCCTCGCCGCACAGGCTCAGGAACGCCTCGCGCTCCAGATCGAGGAGGTACTGCTCGGACACCGCCGCCGGATGGGGCAGCGCGCCGCCCGCCAGGATGTTGGCGAGCTTGCGCCCGATGAGCGCGTCGTGGTCGCTGATGCGGCCGGCCCGCCAGGCGAGGTGCACGCCGAGCTCCAGCGACGCGCGCACGCCCTCGCCGCCGACCGGAATGGGCGGCCGGGCGCGCGGCGGCCGGTAGCCGTTGCGCGCAATCTGCAACGCGCCCGCCTTGGCGTCCGCCAGCAGGCGCTCGCGGTTCATCGTGATGCCGTCGCCGGGCCGCAGCAGGCCGAGCTGCTTCGCGTCCGCGGCGCTCGTGGAGACCCGCGCGAACCCGATCAGCTCGAACGCCTGCTGCACCAGCGGGAGCGGGTCGCGGGCGCCGCGCGGCATGTACGCCATGGCCCGCGCCAGGAGCGCCTTCGTCCCCCCGCCGGCGGGCACCAGGCCGACGCCGACCTCCACCTGGCCCATGTAGGTCTCGGCCGCCGCCTGCACGTGGTCGCCGTGCATGGCGATCTCGCACCCGCCGCCGAGCGTCAGGCCGGCGGGCGCCACGACCACCGGGACGTCGGCGTCGAGCAGGCCGATCACCGCGCCCTGGAAGGTCCGCACCATCAGGTCGATCTCCTCCCAGTTCTGCTCCTCGGCCTCCAGCAGGATGAGCATCAGGTTGGCGCCTGCCGAGAACGCCGCGGCGTCGTTGCCGACGACCAGGGCCTCGTAGTGCTGCTCGGCCTCCTGCACGCCCAGCCGCAGCATCTCGACCGTGTCGCCGCCGATGGCGTTCGCCTTCGAGTGGAACTCGACGGCGAGCACGCCGTCGCCGAGGTCCACGAGGCTGGCGCCGGCGTTCTTGCGGACGACGGGCCGCGCGGCCTTCGCGCGGCTCAGGATCCACCTGCCGGGGAGCGGCTCGCCCCGCGCCGAGGCAAGGTCTTGCAGCACCGGCGGCCGCTCGGCCACCTCGCAGGCCTCGAGCACGGCGTCCACGCCCAGCACCTCCCAGAGCTCGAACGGCCCCAGCTCCCAGCCGAAGCCCCAGCGCATGGCGCGGTCGACGTCGTCCACCGAGTCGGCTATCGCGGGCGTCACGGCGGCGGCGTATAGCAGCGTCCGGCCGAGCGCCGCGCGCATGAGCTCGCCGACGCGCCCGTCCGCCCGGAACAGCGCGCGCACCCGCTCGCGGACGTCCTCGGTGCCCTGTAGCGCGTCGAGCGCCGGCAGCCGGGGCGGCTGGCGCTCGCGGTAGTCGAGCGTGGCCGGATCGAGCGTCAGGATGCGGCTGCCGGCCGGCGTGCGCTCCCGGCGGTAGAAGCCCCGTCCGGCCTTCTGGCCGGTCCAGCCGCGCTCGACGAGCTGCTCGACGAGGGCGGGCGGGCGGAACGTCCGGCGCTCGTCCTCGCCGTCGAGGCGCTCGCTCAGGTCGCGGGCGACGTGCGCCAGGATGTCGAGGCCGGCGATGTCCATCGTGCGGAACGTGGCGCTCCGCGGCCGGCCGATCGCCGGTCCGGTCAGCGCGTCGATCTCCTCCACGGTGAAGCGGCCGCTCGTCAGGAGCTCGAGCATCTGCGCCGCCGCGTACAGGCCGATGCGGTTCGCGATGAAGCCCGGCGTGTCCCTGGCGATCACCACGCCCTTCCCCAGGTCGCGATCGGCGAAGCGGCTGACGGCGTCCGTGACGCCCGGGTCGGTGTCCGCGGTCGGAATGAGCTCGAGCAGCGCCAGGTAGCGCGGCGGATTGAAGAAGTGCGTGCCGAGCCAGTGGCGCCGGAACTCGGGCGAGCGTCCCTCCGCGATGAGCCCGAGGGGGATGCCGGACGTGTTCGAGCTGACGACGGCGTCCGCCCGGCGGTGCGTCTCGACCCGCGCCAGCAGCTCGCGCTTGGCGTCGAGCCGCTCGACGACGGCTTCGACGATCCAGTCGCACCTGGCCAGCCGCGGCAGATCGGCGTCGAACCCGCCGGTGGCCACCAGGCGCGCCGCGCCGCGCGTGAAGAAGGGGTCGGGCTTGAGCGCCCGCGCGCGCTCGAGCCCCGCGGCCGCGGTCCGCGCGTCGAGATCCAGGAGCAGCACCGGCACGCCTGCATTCGCCAGGTGCGCCGCAATCTGCGCCCCCATGGTGCCGGCGCCCAGCACCGCCGCCGACCGGAACTGTGTCATCTGCGATGCCTCGCGGGCCCGCGCGCGTTGCCGCGGCGCGGGCCGTACAAAAAAAGGGCGGGGGACCCGACCCCCGCACCTTGCTCAATCGCTGCGGGGCCGCGTCAGGGCAGGGCCGCGAGCGTCGCCGACGCCTGCGTCCCCTCCTCGGAGTTCGGGTCCAGCTCGACGACGCGCCGGAAGTGCTCCTTGGCCCCTTCGAAGTCGCCCTTGTTGAGCGCCACGAGCGCCAGCTTGAAGACCGGCAGGGCCCAGTTGGGGTCGACCATCGCGGCCTTCTCGTACCACCCGGCGGCGGCGTCGACGGCGCCCTGCGCGAACTCGAGCTCGCCCAGGTTGTAGAGGTCCTCGCGCGATGCGTCGAGCCCGGAGGCGGCCGCCGCGAGCTCCTCCTGGGCGCTGAAGTCGCCCATCGCCAGCTTCGTCCGCGCGATGTCCGCGCTTATGTTCTCGTTGTCGGGCTCGACAGCCAGCCGCGCCTCGAAGGCCTCGAGCGCCTCCTGGTAGTCGCCGCGCGCGCGGTAGGCCTGGCCGATCTGGGAGTACAGGTTGGTGAGCTGCGGCAGCTTCTCCATGAGCGACGAGTAGCCCGCGATGGCGGCGTCCCAGTTCTCGGCGTTGAACGCCGCGTCGGCCGCCTCGAGCTCGGCCTCGATCTCGTCCGGATCGAGCCCTTCCATCGCGTCCTCGCCGAGCGCCTGCACCAGCGCGTGCCGCACCCGATTGAGCCGGAAGTCCACCGCCGGCGACGTGGACTGGGTGACGTTCACGTTGCCGAGGTCGTCCTGGTAGCCCTCGGCGCGCACGTACACCTGCCACTGGCCGCTCGAGAAGCCGATCAGCGAGAAGCGGCCGTCGTCGTCCGTCAACGCTTCACGCGTATCATCGCCGGGTTTCTGGATCGTGATCTGGGCGCCCACGATGGGATCGCCGGTCTCGCCGTCCACCACCCGACCGGCCAGGCGGCCGCTCTGGGCCAGCGCGGGCGCCGCGAGGCCGAGCAGCAGCGCCGCGAAGATGAGATGACGAGCTACGTGCTGTAGACGGGGCATGGCATCACTCCTCTTGCGATCTTCCTGAATGTGCATTCCAGTATATATCCGATCACCGGCCCGCACGATACACTCTTGAACATGCCTCGAACAGCAGCCCGGTTTGCCCTCGCGTTCGCCGTGCTCGCGGCCACCGCCGCGTGCGGATCCTCGGAGATGACCAGCGCTGCGCCGCCGCCGCCGGCCGCTGAAACGGACCACGCGGAGCCCGCGGGCCTGCCGCTCGCCAGCCCTGAGGCCGCCGGCCTGTCCGCGGACGGGCTGGCCCGCATCCGACCGGCCATGCAGGCCTACGTCGACGACGGCCGCGCGGCCGGCGTGATGACGCTGGTTGCGCGGCGCGGGCAGGTCGCGCACTGGGATGCCGTCGGCCTGCGCGATCTGGAGGCGGGCGATCCGCTGGAGCCGGACGACATCTTCCGCATCTACTCGATGACCAAGCCGATCACCAGCGTGGCGACGATGATGCTGGTCGAGGAGGGCAAGGCGTCGCTCGACGAGCCGGTCGCGACGTTCATTCCCGAGTTCGCCGACGTGACGGTTCTCACGGCCGACGGCGAGCGCGCGGCCCCGGACCGGCCGATGACCATCGAGCACCTGCTGACGCACACCTCCGGCCTGACCTACGGCTTCTTCGGCGACGAGGCGGTCGACCGCCTCTACAACGAAGCGGGCTTCTTCACCCGCGCCGAGGGGCTCGACGACTTCGCCCGGCTGGCGGCGGAGCTCCCGCTGCTGGCCAGCCCGGGCGACCGCTGGAACTACAGCATATCGACCGACATCCTCGGCCGCGTCGTCGAGGTCGCGTCCGGGCAGCCGCTCGACGCGTTCTTCCGGACGCGCATCTTCGGGCCGCTGGGCATGGACGACACCGCGTTCGTCGTGCCCGCGGACAAGCTCGGCCGCTTCACGGGTCACTACGCCGTCGAGGACGGTGCGCTCGCGCTGGTCGACTCGCCGGTCGCGGGCGAGTACACGCAGCCGCCGCCCTGGCTGTCGGGCGGCGGCGGGCTCACCTCCACGGCGTCCGACTACATCCGCTTCGCGCAGATGCTGCTGCAGGACGGCCAGCTCGGCGACACGCGCCTCCTGGCGCCCGAGACGGTGCGGATGATGCGCTCGAACCGGCTGCCGGAGGCGCTGGTCCCGATTCAGCTCGGGACGTACCTGAGTCCGGGCTACGGGTTCGGGCTGGGGTTCGCGGTGGTCGTCGACGCGGCCGCGTCGCCGGAGCCGGACAACGCGGGCGTCTTCCGCTGGGCCGGCGCCGCCAACACCTTCTTCTGGATCGACCCCGGGGCCGAGCTGATCGGCATGGTCTGGACCCAGATCAACCCGTTCGCCGCGTACGACCTCGAGCGCGAGTTCCAGACCCTCGTCTACGAGGCGATCGAGTGAATCCTGTTTTCCGGCATGATAGCTGCGGAAAAGATGGAATTATCGGCACCGACGTTGCGCTAACACGGGCTCTGAGCGAGCGATCTGCTGGGCGCCGGGGACGCATAGGGGCCGCAGGGCGGCCGGGGCGTCAGCGGTCGGCGTCGACGGCGGCCTCGAGCGCGGCGATGGCCGACGAGGCTTCGGCGGCGGCAAGCGTGTCGGTCGGCACGGCGCGGTAGGCGGCCAGCGCCCGCGCGTAGTCGCGCTTCTCCATGTACGCGTGGCCGATCTGCAGGTGCAGGCTCGTCAGCCGGGGGACCCGCTCGAGGAGCGCCTCGTAGGCGTCGATGGCCCCGTCGAAGTCGCGGCGGTCGAAGCGGGCGTGGGCGGCGTCGAGGCTCTCCTGCAGCTCGCCGGCGGCGAGGCCTGCGAGCACGCCGGTCTCGGGCACCGGCGGCCGGAGGGGATCGACCTCCATGACGAACGTCATCCGCGTGCGGCCCGAGCGGAAGATGTTGGAGATGCCCGTCGCGGTCTCGTAGCCGAACTTCTCGATCGTGAAGAGCCACGGGCCGCGCGTGAGGCCGATGAAGGCGAAGCGTCCCGCGCTGTTGGTCCGGTCGTCGACGGTGCGGCCGCTGCGCAGGTTCTCGCCGGTCACGCGGGCGTCCTCGATCGGCGTGCCGTCGGGCCCGCGCACGCGGCCCTGGATCAGGCCCGACTGCGCCAGCGCGGCGGCCGGTGCGAGCCATACGCACAACGAGAGGGCCAGGACCGCCGGGCGGCGCTGCTGCATGATCACGTTCGCCGGACGCGGAAGGTCATGTTCAAGCGCACAGTATAATCCAGGCTGAACCGCAGCCGAGCGGTCCTTCCGTCTCGCGCCCGGCATCGTGATGCGCGGTCCCCGCGGAGGCTTTCCCCACCGGCGCTCCAGAGGCCCGCTCCTGGCGGGGCTGGCCGTGGTGCTCGCTCTCGTGCCCGCCGCGGCCGGGCACGCGGGCCAGGCGCGGCCCGCCGCCGGCGGCATCGACCGGACGCTGCTCGCCCGCATCGACGGCGCGGTCGGCGAAGCCGTGGCGGCCGGCGACCTGCCGGGCGCCGTCGTCGTGGTCTGGCACGCGGGCCACACGGTCTACCGCAAGGCGTTCGGCCTGCGGGCGGTCGTCCCCGAACCCGAGCCGATGACGGTCGACACGATCTTCGACCTGGCCTCGCTGACCAAGGTGGTCGCGACGACGACGGCCGTCATGATGCTCGTCGAGGAGGGGCGGGTCAGGCTCGGCGCGCCGGCGGCGCGCTACCTCCCCGGGTTCGGGCGGCGCGGCAAGGCGCGAATCACGGTCGAGCAGCTCCTGACCCACGTCTCGGGCCTGCGGGCCGGGTTCGATCTGGAGCGGGAGTTCGAGGGCCACGCGACGGCCGTCGAGCAGGCGTTCGACGAGCGGCCGGTCGCGCCGCCGGGCGCTCGCTTCATCTACAGCGACCTCAACTTCGTGCTCCTGGGCGAGCTCGTGGCCCGCGTCAGCGGGCTGCCGCTGGAGACGTTCGCGGCGCGCCGCATCTTCGGGCCGCTGGGCATGGACGACACCCGGTTCCGGCCGCCGCCCGGGCTGCGCCCGCGCATCGCGCCGACGGAGGCTTGCGCGGGCCTGGAGTGGCCCTGCGCGGGCTCGGGCGCGGGCGCGGCGATGCTGCGCGGCGTCGTGCACGACCCGACGGCGCGGCGCATGGGCGGCGCGGCGGGGCACGCCGGACTGTTCGGCACCGCGTCGGACCTGGCGCGCTTCGGCGCGCTGCTGCTGTCGGACGGCGCGCTCGGCGGCGCGCGCCTCCTGGCGCCGCTGACCGTGGCGCGCATGACGTCGCCGGCCATGCCGCCCGGGCTGCGCGACCGGCGGGGGCTGGGCTGGGACATCGATTCCCGCTACGCCGGCAGCCGCGGGGACCTGTTCCCGATCGGATCGTTCGGTCACACGGGATTCACCGGCACGTCGATCTGGATCGATCCCGCCAGCGACACCGTCGTGATCCTGCTGTCGAACCGGGTGCATCCCGACGGGCAAGGGGACGTGCGGTCCCTGCGCGCGCGGGTCGCGACCCTGGCGGCGGCGGCCGTCACCGCGCGCCCGGCCCGCCGGCCCGGCGCCGACGCGGCGGCGGGCGCGGGCCGGGACGCCGAAGTCGAGGCCGGGATCGACGTGCTCCGCCGCGAGGGGTTCGCGCGGCTGCGCGGCGCCCGGGTGGCGCTGCTCACCAACCAGACCGGCCGCGCGCGGGACGGCGCCCGTACCCTGGACCTGCTGCGGGCCGCACCGGCGGTGGAGCTGCGGGCGGTGCTCAGCCCGGAGCACGGCTTCCGCGGCGACCTCGACGAGGCCGTGGCCGATGCGCGCGAGCCGGCGACGGGGCTGCCGATCTACTCCCTGTACGGCGCAACGCGCCGGCCGACCGCGCGCATGCTGGACGGCGTCGACACCATCGTCGTCGACCTCCAGGACGTGGGCGCCCGCTTCTACACCTACGCCACGACGATGGCCTACGCCATGGAGGCGGCCGCCGGGCGCGGGCTGCGCGTCGTCGTGCTCGACCGGCCCAACCCCATCACCGGGGAGGCCGTCGAGGGGCCGCCGCTCGACGCGGGCGAGCTGGGGTTCACCGGCTATCTGTCGCTGCCCGTGCGCCACGGCCTGACCTTCGGCGAGCTCGCCCGGCTGTTCAACGCCGAGCGCCGGCTCGGGGTGGACCTGGAGGTCGTCGAGCTCCGGGGCTGGCGCCGGGAGCTGTGGTTCGACGAGACCGGCCTGCCGTGGGTGAACCCCTCGCCGAACCTCCGCACCGTCACCCAGGCCGCGCTGTATCCCGGCATCGGCGCCATCGAGGGTGCGAACCTGTCGGTGGGCCGGGGCACCGACACGCCGTTCGAGCGGCTCGGCGCGCCGTGGGTCGACGGCCTCGCGCTCGCGCGCCGGCTCAACGCGCGCCGCCTCCCGGGCGTGCGCTTCTACCCGGTCACGTTCACGCCGCGGAGTAGCCGCTACGCCGGGCAGGCGTGCGGCGGCGTGCAGATCATCGTCACCGACCGCGCCGCCCTCGCGCCGGTCCACGTCGGCCTGGAGATCGCCGCCGCGCTGCACCGGCTGCACGGCGACCGGCTCGAGCTCGACGGGACGGTCCACCTGCTGGGGTCGCGCGCCGCGCTCGAGCGCATCCTGGCCGGCGAGGACCCGGCGGCCGTCGCGGCCGGCTGGGTCGCCGGCGAGCGGGCCTGGCGCCGCCGCCGGGCGCCCTACCTGCTGTACTGAGCGGCGGCGCGGCCCGCGCGGGCTGTCAGGGGCCGGCGTCGCCGAGCAGCCCGGCCGCGGCCAGCTCGAGCAGCTTGGCCCGCTCCGGCACCAGCCGCGAGGCCGGGTAGCGCTCCACGGCCGTGCGCCGGGCGTTCCCGCGCAGCGCGGCGACCGCGTCCGGGCGCTCCAGCACGTCGCAGATCCGGTCGGCCAGCCGGCCCGTGTCGAAGAAGTCCACCAGCAGCCCGTTGTCGCCGTCGCGCACGACCTCGCGCACCGGGTCGGTGTCCGACGCGATCAGGACGCAGCCTGCGCTCAGCGCCTCGATCATCGACCACGAGAGCACGAAGGGCACCGTGAGGTAGACGTGCACGGAGGAGGCCAGCAGGACGTCGCGGTAGTGATCGCGCCGCAGCAGGCCGGTGAAGTGGATGCGGTCGAGGTCGAGGTCGAGCTCGCGCAGCATCTTCTGCCGGTAGGTGTCGCCGTCCGGCAGATTCTTGCCGTAGGCCACCCGGTCCTCGCCGACGACCACGATGTGGGCGCCGGGCCGGCGCTTCTGCACCTCGGCGAAGGCGGTCATTGCCTGCGGAAAGCCGCGGTAGGGCTCCTGCGCCCGCGCCACGTAGGTGACGATCTCGTCGACGTGGGTCAGGTCGAGGCCGGGCAGCGCCAGGCGCTGCTCCCGCGGTGCGATGTATTCGGTATCGACGCCGTCGTGCTGCACGATCAGCCGGGGGCGCGCGACGGGCGGGAACTGCGCGGCCTGGTACGCCGTGGGCACGATGCCGACGTCGCAGGCGGCGAGGTCGAGCAGGATGGGGGCGTTGCGGGTCCTGACGCGGTGCTGGTTGTCCGGCGACACCTCGCCGTCGAGGAAGCCGACGTCCGCGCCGCGCGACCGGTAGTACCACTCGAAGTAGCCGACGTAGCGCGCCTCCGGCCAGACGTCGCGGCCGTAGAGGCCGATGCCCGAGCCGGCATGCGCCACGATGCAGTCGGGCGCGTAGCCCTCGGCCCTGAGCTGCCACGCGGCGCGCGCGAACGCCTGGCCGAGCAGCACGGCGCCCTCCGTGGAGACCAGGTAGGGGTGCTGCTTGGGGCCGACCTGGCGGTGCGGGCTGAAGCGCACCAGGCGCACCCAGTCCGGCGGCGTGCCCTCCCAGCACGTGGCGAAGGTCACGTCGTGTCCCTGCTCCGACAGGTAGCGGGCGAGCGTGCCGAACTGGGCCGGGAAGTTGCTGTGCAGGAACAGGACGCGCATGGCGTGACATTGTAAAGTGAGGCGGCGCGCGTGCCGCGCGCCCGCCGCTGGCGAACAGAGGGAGTGACTTGGCGGACGGCATGACTGGGCTGTTTCCGCGCGGACAGGAGGCGGGCCCGAAGCGCGCGGGGGCGCCGGGCCGGGGCGTGCTGCCCTCGCAGTCGATACGCGCGCTCATCGACGACAGGCGGATACTGGCGTCCGCACCCGTCGACCCTGCGCAGATTCAGCCCGCCAGCCTCGACCTGCGGCTGGGGAGCCGCGCCCACCGCCTGCAGGCCAGCTTCCTGCCCGGCAACGCGCCGGTCGAGGCCAAGCTCGACTACCTGTCGCTGGCGGAGCTGGATCTGTCGAACCCCACCATCCTGGAACAGGGCTGCGTGTACCTGGTGCCGCTGATGGAAGGGCTGGATCTGCGGGGAGAGGCGTTGGCGGCGAAGGCGAACCCGAAGAGCACCACCGGGCGCCTGGATGTCTTCACGCGCCTGATCGTCGACGGCGGCGCGGAGTTCGAGCGCGTCCCCGTGGGCTATCGGGGGCCGCTGTACGCCGAGATCATGCCCCGGACGTTTCCCGTGATCGTGCACCCCGGGCTGAGCCTGTCCCAGATACGCTTCATCCGCGGGCGGGCCGAGCTGTCCGACACGGAGACGGGGAAGCTCGACAGGGACGAGCAGCTCATCTACGTCGACGACGAGAATCCCGCCCGGGCGAGCATTCGGGACGGTGTCGAGCTGTCGGTCAGCCTGCGCGGCGACGGCGTCCGCGACGTGGTCGCCTATCGGGGCAAGCAGAACGCGCGGCTGGTCGATCTCAGCCACGTCGGCGAGTACGAGATCGGCGAGTTCTGGGAGGAGATCCGCGATTGTCCGGGCGACCGGTTGATCCTCAATCCGGGCGATTTCTACATCCTGGTCTCGCGCGAGCGGGTCCGCGTACCCCCGGGCTATGCGGCGGAAATGGTGCCGTTCGATCCGTCCGTCGGCGAGTTCAGGATCCACTACGCGGGTTTCTTCGATCCGGGCTTCGGCTACGGCGTCGAGGGCGACATCAAGGGCACGCGCGCCGTCCTGGAGGTACGCGCGCACGAGGTGCCGTTCGTGATCGAGCACGGCCAGGTGGTTGGCCGCCTCGTCTACAGCCGCGTGATCGACGTGCCCGACAAGATCTACGGCACGTCGATCGGCTCGTCCTACCAGCGCCAGGAGCTGGCGCTCAGCAAGCAATTCCGCCGGGATCCTGGTCTGTAGCGGTCTCTGCTTCCCTTGATCAGCTGATCAGCACGAAGAATCGTTCACAGCACGTAGAGCATGACGTAGACGGCCACGCCCGTCACCGAGACGTAGAGCCAGATGGGCAGCGTCCAGCGGGCGATGCGGCGGTGCCGCTCGAACTGCGCGCGCAGGCCGTAGGCGAGCGTCGTCAGCGCCAGCGGCAGGATGAGCGCCGCCAGCACGATGTGGCTGACGAGGATGGCGAAGTAGACCGCCCGGGCGGGGCCCTGGCCGGTGTAGGGCACCGAGCCGACGTTGGCGTGGTAGACGAGGTAGGAGATCAGGAACAGCGTCGACGTGCCGCAGGCGGCGAGCATGCAGGCGCGGTGCGCCTCGACGCGGCCGCGCCGAATCTGGAGATACCCGCCCGCCAGCAGCGTCGCGGAGACGGTGTTGAGCGCCGCGTTGAGCGTGGGCAGGTCGGTCAGGTCCATGACGGGCCGCGCGGGCTACGCGCCGCCTCCGAAGGCGCGCTCGGCCACCAGCAGCCCCCACAGCAGCGGCAGGTAGGCGAGCGAGGCCAGGAACAGCGCCCGGGCGCGGGCGGCGGAGCGCCGCAGGGCGAAGCGCACGCCGACGGCGAGGAAGGCGGCGCCGAGCAGCGCGGCAGCGGCCATGTACGACGTCCCGCCCAGACCGACGGCGGCCGGCGCGAGGCTCACCGGCAGCAGCGCGCACAGGTAGACGAGAACGTGCCCCGCCGTGCGCCGGCCGCTGGCATCGAGCACGGCCAGGAACGGCAGGCCGGCGCGCCCGAAGTCGTCCCGGTACAGCCGCGACAGGGCGTGGAAGTGGGGCATCTGCCACAGGAACACGATGGCGAACAGCACCCACGCCTCGGCGCCCGCCGCGCCCCGGGCCGCCGCCCAGCCGATCACGGGCGGCAGGGCGCCGGGGACCGCGCCGATCTCGGTCGCCCAGGGCGTGCGCCGCTTGAGCGGCGTGTAGACGGCGACGTAGCTGACCAGCGTCGCCAGGGCGACCGCCGCCGCGGTCCAGTGCGCGGCGTAGGCCAGCTCGCCGAGGCCGGCCACGGCCAGCACCAGCGCGAGCAGCCGCGCTTCGGCCGGCGAGACGCGGCCCGCGGGCAGCGGCCGCTGGCGTGTCCGGGTCATCACCGCGTCGACGTCGCGTTCGGCGACCTGGTTCAACGCGGCCGCGGCGCCGGCCACGAGTCCCGCCCCGACGACGGTGTGCGCGAGCGCGGCGAGGTCCAGCGGCGCCCGCGCGCCCAGGTAGTAGCCGATGCCGGCGGTGACGACCACCAGCGAGTTCAGGCGCGGCTTGGTCAGCGCCAGGAAGTCGGCCGCCCGCGACCCTGACGCCGGCAGGGCGGCCGCCGCCGTCTTCATCGCGCCGCTCCCTGCAGGCCGGCCGCGGCGCCGCCCGCGGCGGCCGGCGCCGGCGCCGCGTCGAGGCGGTCGCGCCAGGTGCGGAGCGCGAGCACGACCGTCGCGGCGAACAGCAGCGCCCCGGTGGCGACGTGGGCGGTGTTGACGGCGACGGCCCGCTCGCTGAGCACCGTCCAGCCGCCCAGGCCGACCTGGGTCAGGACCAGCGCCGCCAGCAGCATGGCCGGCCGCACCAGCTCGCCCCGGCCGGCGTGGCGCGCGCGCACGTGCCCCGCCGTCGCCAGCACCAGCAGCGTTACGAGCAGGGCGCCGACGCGGTGCGCGAAGTGGATCGCGATGGCGGGATCCCACACCGGTGGAAGGAGCCGGCCGAAAGCCAGCGGAAAGTCAGGGATGGCCAGCCCCGCGCCCGTGTGACGCATCGCCGCGCCCAGGAGAATCTGCGCGTACACGGCGATGGGCGCGGCGACCACGAGCCGCCGCAGGGTGCGGTCCGCCGCGAGGGCCCGCTCGCTGGCCGCGTCGCGGCCGTAGCGCGCGAGCCAGCCGCGCGAGGTGCAGATGGCGAGGCCGGTCACCAGCGCGAAGAAGAGCTGGGCGAGCCCCGCGTGACTGATGGACACGGCCGGGGGCAGGAAGAGCAGCACCGTGATGCCGCCCAGCAGGCCCTGGACGATGACCGCGCCCAACGCGGTCCAGCCGAGCCGCCGCATCCAGCGCCGGGAGTCGACCGCCGAGATCCAGACGGCGAGGCCGATGGTCAGCATGCCCACCACGCTCGCGATGAGGCGGTGGCCATGCTCGTACAGGATGCCGCCGACCATCTTCGAGAGCGGGAACGTGAACATGAAGTAGCCGTAGGTGCTGGGCCAGTCGGGCACGGCGAGTCCCGAACCGGTGCTCGTGACGAGCCCGCCGGCGGTGATCAGCACCAGGGAGGCGGCAGCCAGGAGCCGACTGTAGCGATGCAGCCAGAGCATGATCCCGCCAGACCGCGGGCCGGCCGCGCCCGCCGCGAAGGAAGGGAGGCGGGCGGGCAGCGAAACCCGCCCGCGCCGAACGCCGCCGTCAGCCGACGGTGAACGTGAAGCTCGCCTCGACGGTCGCGCTCTCGCCGACGGTCACGTTCTGCGTCTGCGTGCCGAGCTCCTCGTGCCAGGCTTCGATGACGTAGTCGCCGGGCGGCAGCGCGCTGATGTCGAACTTGCCGTCGGCGCCGGTCACCGCGAAGTACGGGTGGTCGAGCACGCCCACGTAGGCGTTCATCCAACTGTGGACGTCGCACTGGAAGGGCACCATGATCTCGGGCTCGTCGAACGTCCGCTCGAAGCGCATGCCCTGGATTGGCTGGCCCATGTTGAACTCGGCGTTGACGCTCGGCGTCGCGTGGATGTTGTGCAGCGTCATGTCGCTGTTCACGATCTCGATCGTCTGCCCGACCTGCACGCCGAAGACGTGCGGCCGGTAGCGGCAGCCCTGCTGGTCGAGGACGACCGACCCGCTGGCCGCCGGAAAGGAGCCGGTGAGCCCCTCCTTGACGTACACGAACACGTTGCCCAGCCCGCCGCCGTCGCCGACGACGTAGTACTCCGTCTCGGTCTCGGTGGCCAGCTCGACGCAGGCCGGGTCGGAGTTCATGCGGATCTGCTCGGGCTCCGGGGGCGTCCCTTCCAGGGAGATCATGCCCATGACGGTCCCGGCCGTGGCCGGGTCGAAGGCCGGCGCGGCCGGCGCCGCGGGGGCTGCCGGCGCGTCCTCGCCGCCGCCGCCGCAGGCGCCCGCGGCGAGGATGATCACTGAGACGAACGCCCACAATGTTCGGTACCGCATCTGAGCTCTCCTAACGTCAAGTGTTGGAATCGAGAGAACCGGAGGGAACAACGCCGGGTACGGTTCTCTCCTGAAACGTCTTTTCTACCTGCTCAGAATAGCACACCGCCGTGCCGGTGTCCCGTGCCCGCGGCCGGCGCCGGCCGCCCGCGTTTTGGCTACGATGGGCTCGTGGCTGCCATCGAGGCCGCACCGGGCGCGTTCCATCTGCCGGGGTTCCTGTCGCCGGCGGCGCAGCAGCGGCTCGTTGCCGCGGTAGGGGCGCTGGCCGCCGCCCCGGCCGGCTTCTACCGCCCCCGGGTGCGGGGCGGCGGCTACATGCACTGCGACATGCTGTGCCTCGGCCGTCACTGGAACGCGCGGACCTACACGTACGAGCCGGTCCGGTCGGATCACGACGGGCTGCCGGCGCCGGCGCTGCCGCCCGGCCTCGGGCGCCTGGCGATAGCCGCCGCCGCCGCCGTCGGCTTCGACGTCGACCCCGACATCTGCCTCATCGCCCGCTACGGGCACGCCGGCCGGATGGGGCTGCACCAGGACAAGGACGAGGACGCCTCCACGCTCGCGGCGGGCGTGCCGGTCGTCTCGCTGTCGCTGGGCGACAGCGCGCGCTTCCTGCTCGGGGGGTTCCGCCGCCGCGAGCCGGCGACGGCGATCGAGCTGCGCTCGGGCGATGCCTTCGTGCTCGGCGGACCGGGCCGGCTGCGCTACCACGGCGTGGCGCGCATCCTGCCGGGATCGGGACCGGCGGGCATCGGCCTCGCGGGGCGGATCAGCCTGACCTTCCGGCAGTACGCGCTGGACCCGCCCGCGTCCTGAGCCCGCGGCTTGCGCGCAGCCCCGTCTGTACTCAGAGCACGGTCCGGACGCTGCTGGCTTGGTGCGCCGCGAGCGTCACTAGCTCCTCGGCGGGCGTGGTCCCGGCCACCTGCGACGCCACGTACTCGCCCACGGCGGGCCCGAGCTTGAATCCGTGACCGGATCCGCCGCCGGCGAGCCAGACGTTCGGATGGTCCGGATGGCGGTCGAGCAGGAGGTCGCCGCTCGGCGTGTTCGTGTACTGGCAGACCCTGGCTTCGACCAGCGGTGCGGCCCGGAGGGCCGGCAGCCGGGCGGCGGCGAGTTGCCGCGCCGCGGACAACCCGGCGGCGGACGGCGTCCGGTCGCCGCCGTCGGGGTCGAAGGGGGGGCCGAGCGCGGTCAGGCCGATCTTGACGCCGCGGCCCTCGATGTCGGGGAGGCCGTAGGCGCCGGCCCGAAAGTCGATCCAGGTCGGCATTGCAGGTGGGGCGAAGCGGGGGGCGCCCGCGGACGGGCCGAAGAAGAACACCTCCTGGCGCGTCACCCGCAGCAGCGGGTCGAGCAGGCGCGGAAACAGTTTCGGCAGCCAGGGACCGCAGGCGAAGACGAACGTTCCCGCGGACAGGCGGCTGCCGTCGCCGAGCTCGACCTTGTCGACGTGGCCGGCCCGGCCGGGCGGGGCGACGGACGCCGTGCGGCAGTCAACCCCGCGCCGTCGCGCCTGGTCCACCACGGCCCGCACGGCGCGGCGGGCGAGCAGGACGCCGCCGCCCGGCTCGAGCACGGCCCGCGCCGCGCGGCCGGGGTCGAGCTGGGGGAAGCGCGCCGCGAGATCCTCGCGGGTGAGCGGCTCGGTCGCCACGCCGAGGCCGGCCAGGATGCGCTCGCTGGCGTCGACGTGCGGGTCCTCGTCATGGCCCAGCCACAGCACGCCGGTCTCCAGGAAGAGCGCCTGCCCGCTCTCCGCGAACAGCGCCTTCCACTGCGAGAGCGACGCCTGCGCCCAGCGCGAGTACAGGGCGCGGTCGCCGTAGCCCCGGCGGATGATGCGCGACTCGCCCCCGGAGCTCGCGCGCGAATGACCCGCCGCGAAGGCCTCGACGAGGGTGACGCGGTGGCCGGCCGCGTGCAGGTGCCAGGCGGTCCAGGCGCCGAACGTCCCCGCGCCGATCACGACCACGTCGGGCGCATCAGCCATCGTCGCGCTTGCGGGCTCGGGACGACTCCGCGGGCGAGACCAGCTCCACCGACGGAAAGTAGGTGTGGTACCGGCCGACATCCCTGGTGAGCAGCGTCAGGCGGTCGGTTTCCGCGTGGGCGCCGATGTAGAAGTCCGGCAGCGGTGTCGACCGCGTGCCTCCGGCGCGGAGGTATCGACGAAAGGCCCGTGCAGCCGTGAACGCTGCCCCGTACGGCAGCGCCAGCCGCACCAGCATCAGGCTGTCCAGTTGATTGTCCAGGGTCTCGGCGTCGGTGAAGGCGAGGGATGTCTCCGCGTAGATGATCGGGTTGATCCCCACGCTGCCGGCCGCGAGAGCATCGCCGATTGCAAGCTCGGACCACGGCCGCCATGTGGGATCGTCCGTAAAGATGTCGAGCAGGATGTTGGTGTCGACCAGGAACACTCACCTCTCCCCGCGCGTCAGGCGTATCACGTCGTCGGTCGTGAGGTCGCCGCCCGCGACGCCGCGCGCGCTGCGGAGACGCTCGGCGACAAGCGCCCGCTTGCTCTGCACCGGAAGGACCAGCACGCCGCCGTCGGCTTCCTCGAAGCGGACAGCGGTGTGCGGTAGCAGTCCGAACTTGAGCCGGAGCCGCTGCGGAATCGTCACCTGCCCCTTCGTGGTGATTCGCATTATAAGAGTAATACTTCCGAAAGTATTACACACTCCACGCCGAGACGGGTTCGGAGCCCGGCCCCGTCCGATTGAAGTTACGGTGCAGCGGCCGGTGACAGCGCGCGGAGCTTGCGCAGGACGCGGTCCTCGATCCAGTGCGGGTCCCACCACTCGATCGGCGACACCGGACGTCCCTGCAGCAGCGTGGCGTAGTGCAGATGGTCGCCGCCGGCGAGCCCGGTCTGGCCGGTCAGGCCGAGCGGGTCGTCCCGCTCCACGCGCTCGCCCACCGATACGCCGATCGCCGACAGGTGCGCGTAGAGGCTCTGCAGGCCCATCCCGTGGTCGATGACCACGCAGTTGCCGAAAATCCCGAAGTAGTCGGCGTAGACCACGACGCCGCCGTTGGCCGCGAGGACCGGCGCGTTCGCCGTCGAGGCCAGGTCGAATCCCAAGTGCACCTGCTGGTCGATCTCCTCGCCCTCGTGGGTGTAGGTGCGGTGGTCGGCGAACCCCGACTCCACCTGCGAGTTGCCGAGCTGGCGGAAGGCGCCCTCCCAGAGCATGCGCGGACTCGTCTCGGCCGCCAGCGCGACGAGCGTCGCGCGATTGAGGCGCCGCAGCTCGCCGTTGATGAACAGGTACAGCTCGAGCCAGCCGTCGTCGGAGCCGTCGGGCTCCTCGTCCGCCAGCTCCGGCGTGCGGCTGACGATGGGCGGGACCACGCGCCGCAGGAACCCGTCGCTCACCTCGATGCGGGACCGCCTGAAAGTGCGGGGGAAGCGGCGGTGATCGAACGCGGCGCTCGCCTCGTTGCCGGCCGCGTCCCGGGCGTAAAGCTCGATGGGCGTGCCCAGATCCTGATCGTGCAGGAGGGCGAAGAAGGCCAGGCGGATGTCGTCGGCGGCGCCCTCGATCAGCCCGGACGCGGCATAGCCCGGGTAGAGGTTGTCGCCGACCCGCACCCCGGACTCGGCGTCGGGCGGCGACACGGTGTAGACGACCAGCTCCGCGCCGCCGTGATTGACGTAGTGGAACGTGGAGATGGCGGCCAGACGGGGGGGCTGGAGCCTGACCTCGACGTCGGCGGCCACGGCCGCGCTGGCCTCGCGCAGGCCGAACAGGACCGGGCGCGTGGCCGAGACGCGCACCTGCGCGGGGCCCGAGCGGAGCTCCGGATGCGACTGGCGGTCGAACGCGCGGGTGACCCGCAACCGGTCGGGCCCGTCCTGATCGATCTCGGCCTCCGCGGGCCGGGCCAGCGAGAAGAGCGGATGGACGACGCCGTTCTGCTGGATGACGGCTTCGAGCGCCGTCAGCTCGCTGCGGGGCGCCTCGACGACGGCCTGGAAGACGGCCGACCGGCCGACCAGAGCGGCGGGCTGCAGGATCTCGATGACCGGCCCGGGGGCGCGTCCGGCCCCCACGTAGACTCCGGCGGTCAGGCCGACGGCCATCACCAGCGCGAGCGCGAGCAGCAGGCGGGACACGCCTCCATATGATATAGAATTAGTAGCTCCATCGTCGTGTGGCGGTATCGTCTAGGGGTTAGGATACGTGGTTCTCAGCCACGGGACCGGGGTTCGAATCCCCGTACCGCTACCAGCTTTCCAGCTCGGGTACCGGGCGCTGCTGCAGGGCGTGCCGTCAGTCAGGTGCGCGGCCCCGTCTGAAATGAAGCCTCAGCGGGGCGCCGACCGGATGCGGTAGCCGTTCTCCGCGTCGCCCTCGCGATGGACCGCGTGGCACGCGTCGCAGGTGCGGTTGACGTCCGCCACGGCGGCGGCAACCGCCGCCGCGTCGACGGTCGCCGGCGACAGGGCCACGTCCAGCGTGTCCAGGGCGGCCACCGCCGCCCGGTTCATCGGCACGGCGTCGGGCAGCTCGAGGGCCTCCAGCTCGGGGCGGGTGGAGGCCAGCACCTGCCGCGCGAGCGCCAGCGGCGTCTTGGCGTCGACGAACGAGCCCGCGCCGACGGCCTCCTCGACGCCCTCGATGGCCAGGCCGATCGTCTTCATGGCCTCGTCGAACTGCTCGGGCCCGATCACCTTCTGCGCGAGCGCGAAGGCGCCCGTGCCGAAGACCAGCGCAATCACCCACCCTGCCAGACGTTGCGTCATTTCCGCGGACTCCTAGCGGGCGGCCACGAGTCCGCGCAGCCGCTCGTGGACGGTGCGCGGGATGCCGAGGCTGGTACCGGCGCCGAGCGCGGCGAGCAGGGCCGCGACCTCGGGCCACTCCTGGTAGTGGAACGACTGCTTCGCGCCCTGCGCCAGGCGGAACGCCGTCCGGCCGCGCCAGTCGCGCGCGTCGATGTCGGCGCCGTGCGACAGGAGCTGCCGCACCACCTCGTTGAGGCCGCTGAAGGCGGCGCAGTGCAGCGCCGTGAAGT
>CAZMWA010000263.1:0-10263 GCA_964569405.1 uncultured Vicinamibacteraceae bacterium
GTGCTGCGGAACGGGATAACCGCCGGCGGTCTCGTGGCCATCTTCATGACCCTGTTCCTCGAGGTGACCGCGCCCCGCCGCCGCCGGATCGAGGCCGCCCTCGAGCTGGCCGCGCTGCCGAAGATCAGGCAGTTTCTGGAGGCGTTCGCGGCGCGCAGCGGCTGGGGCGAGAAGATGGTCGACCGTCTGGACGCGGCCAGCGAGGAGACGTTGCTGACGCTGATCGGGCAGGACGAGGACCGGGAGGAGCGCGTGCGGCGCCGGCTGCTCCTGCAGGCGCGCAGGGACGCCGGCGGCGCCGTCCTCGAGTTCATCGCCGCGGCCGGCGAGGAGAACCTGCAGGATCGGATGGGACTGCTCGCCGAGAGGCCCGACGACGTGCTCATGGAGCGGGAGGTCTCGCTGCGCCTGCTGCGCCACATCGCGTCCTCGGTCCGCCACCAGCAGTTCCACGACTCGGACATCGTGACGGTGCGCGTGGAGGTCCCGGAGGCGGAGCGTGGACGCCGCTGAAGCCGCGACCGGCCAGCGGGCGTTCGTGCTGCGGCTGCTGGCCGGGCCGGCCGCGTTCGCCGCCGTTTGCGCCGCGCCGCTGACCGGCCTGGCGCCCGAGGCGCAATTCGCCATCGGCGCCTACGCCTGGGTCCTCGCGTGGTGGGTGACCGTCCCGGTACCCTGGGCCGTCACCAGCTTTCTGCCGTTCGTGCTCCTGCCGGCCGGCGGGGTGCTGCCCTTCGCCGACGTGGCCACCCGCTACGGCCACACCGTCCTGCCCTACCTGGTGGGCGTCATGCTATTCGGGCACGCGTTCCGCAAGCACGGGCTCGCCCGGCGGATCGCACTCGCCGCGCTGTGCCTGCCGGGCGTGGCGCGTTCCAGCGGCGCTCTGATCCTCGCGATCCTGGCCGTGTCGGCGCTGCTGTCCGCGGTGGTCAGCGACCTCGCGGTCATCGTGATGATGACGCCGATCGTGCTGTCGATCACGCGCTCGGTGGCAGCCGGCGCCCGGCGCCTGGCGGCGGCGGCGAGCCTCGCCGTCCTCTACGGCGCTGCCGCGGGTGGGCTGGCGACGCCGGCGGGCATCGTGTTCAACGCGGTGACCCTCTCGCTGCTGGAACGGTTGACCGGCTACAGCGTCACGTTCGCAGAGTGGACGTCGACCGGCGTCGTCCTCACGGCGGCCCACCTCCCGGTCTGCTACCTCGTCCTCAAGCTCATGCTGCCGCCCGAGGCGCGGGCCATCGCCGGCGGCCGCGACCGGTTTCGCCGGGAGCGGGCGCGGCTCGGCCCGCTGAGCCGGGGCGAGAAGAACGTCCTGTTCGTACTGATCCTGATGCTGGTGCTGTGGCTCCTGCCCACGTTCGTCGAGATCGGGTTCCTCGACATCTGGTACGTGCCCCCGGTGGCCATGGTGCTGCTCTTCGCGCTGCCGGTGGACGCGCAGCGCGGCGAGGCGACGCTGGAGGCCGGGGACGTCCAGGCAGGGATTGGATGGAACCTGGTGCTCCTGGTCCTCGGCGGGATGGCCCTGGCCGACGTGCTGGCCAGCGTCGGGGTGATCGAGTGGCTCGCCGCCATGCTCACGGGCGACGTCACCGCGGGCACGTTGCCGTGGCTGGCCGGCCTCGTCACACCGCTGTTGACGCAGGTGACCAACGGAGCGGCGACATCGATGATGGTTTCCACGATCCTCTTCCCGATGGCGGACGCTCTCGGCTACAACCCCGCGATTCTGGCTCGCATCATCGCGGGCACGGCCCAGGGGGTGGCGCTCCCCTGGTCGAGCCCGGCGGTGGCCGCGACGTTCGCATTCGGGGCGGTCGGGCTCGGAACGATGTTCCGGGTCGGCCTCGTCGTCACCGTCGTGACGTCGATCGTCGTCGTCGTGTTGAGCACGATTCTGGTACCGGCGCTGGACGCGTTCGCTGCAGGATGACGCTAGTCCACAGGCGGCCTCATGACTTCCGGCTGCCCTGACCGCCCGCCGCGACCGCCGGGTCAGCGGTTGCGCGCCTCCCAGGCCTCGGTCTCGGCCCACTCCGCGGCTATCTGCGGGGCGCGCTCGTTGACCTCCCGGGCCGCCTCGTCCATCGCGATCTGCTCGTTCGCGCGGCCGCCCTTGAGCAGGCCCACCATGCCGTAGTTGTGCTCGTGGCAGGTGTACTCGAAGACGTCGGGGCTGCCCGGGTCGAGGTGCCACGTATTGACGGCGGTGAACGGCGCAACGTACACGGTCGGGTCAGTGACGGTGTAGGCGTACTCGATGGTGTCGGGGCCGGTGCGCCGGAACCGCTCGACCATCGTCAGGTGCTCGCCGGTGCCGAGGTGATAGTGCGCGTGCCGGTGCCCGTAGATCCCGCCGGGCGAGGGCATCAGGTGGCCGCCGTTGTGCAGGAGGTTGAAGTTGGTGGTCTCGACGACCAGCGTGTCGCCCTCCCAGCGGCCGCGCGAGTCGCCCCACCATTGCCTGACGTCCGGGCCGAGGTGCGGCCGGCCGTCCAGCGGGATGGTGCGCACGACGCCGTACTGCAGGTCGAAGGTGATGGCGTCCGGCGCCTGGTAGATGTCCTTCGGGACGTTCATCTCGCCCATGGCCAGGCCGGTCCGCAGGATGCAGCGCTCCATGACGTTGCGGTCCAGCCAGGAATCGGCTTCGCCGCGGTGGGCCCGCGCCGCTTCCCGCTCGTCCCACTTCTCGAGGATCTCGCGCGTGTAGGGCGGCAGCCGGCCGTCCGGCGGGTCGACGATCTGCGACGTGCGCACGGAAGCGAGCCGCTCGCTCACCGGGGCGTTCCAGAAGGAGTTGTAGGCCGCGCCCGAGAGGGCCCGGCCGGGCAGGTTCGGGTCGATGTTGTCGGCCACCTCGAAACGCCGGACGTCGGCAACGGCCAGATCGTCCGCAATCGCGCTCTCCTCGCCGTCGGGGAGCCCCCCGCGAGCTTCGGCGCGCTGCGCCGCCTCCTCTTCCGTCAGGAACTCACGGGTTCCGTAACGGGGGTCGCGCTGGAGAGGAGTAGGGGTCCGGTTCTCCCACGAGCCCTGGAAGTCGGGATGCCCCCACGGCGTGCGCGGCGCCGCATACGCTTCTTCTTCCTGCGCCTGGACGACGGGACCGGTGCCGAGGCCCACCACCGCTACCGCCGCGATCAGCGCGCCGACCGTCCCGAGCAAACGCTTGGTCATCTCAAGCCTCCTGGCTGCCCCCACCATGATGCCGCCAAGTCGAGGCCGAAGCAAGGAGTCTGATGGAAGCCCGGCGTTGCTCTCCGGCAGTGCCGATGCTACGATGCGGCTGCTGAGGAAGAAGAGCCGAGCCCCCCTACCGCGGCGTCGAATGAGGAGTCCCGACATGCGTGCCGTCCTTCCCTCGCAGGCTGCCGTCCGGCGCGTCGGGTGGCTGGGCGCCCTGGTGGCGACCGCGCTGTGCTCGACCTGGAGCGGCCTCGCCCACGTCGCACCGTTGCTCGAGCAGGAAGCGCGGAACGCGCCGCACTGGGCGTTCGTCGCCCCGGTCCGGCCGGCTCCGCCGCCGGTGAAGGCTGCCGCCTGGGTCCGCAATCCCATCGACGCGTTCATCCTCGAGCGGCTCGAGCGTGAAGGGCTCGCGCCCGCGCCGGAGGCCGACCGGGCGACGCTGCTGCGCCGGGTGACGTTCGATCTGACCGGCCTGCCGCCGACCCCGGCCGAGGTCGACGCGTTCCTCGCCGACAAGTCCCCGGACGCGTACGAGAAGGTGGTCGACCGCCTGCTGGCGTCGCCCCGCTACGGCGAGCGGATGGCCGTGCACTGGCTGGCGGCGGCGCGCTACTCGGACACGTACGGGTTGTACTTCGATCAGCGGAAGGAGATGTGGCCCTGGCGCGACTGGGTCATCGACGCCTTCAACCGCAACCTGCCCTTCGACCGGTTCACAATCGAGCAGCTCGCGGGCGACATGCTGCCGAACGCGACGCTGGCGCAGCAGATCGCCAGCGGCTTCAACCGCAACGCCCGCATGACGTCGGAAGGCGGCTCGTCCGAAGGCGAGTACTTCGTGGAGACCGTCGTCGATCGCGTCGGGACGACGGGGACGGTGTGGCTCGGGCTGACGGTGGCGTGCGCGCGCTGCCACGACCACAAGTTCGATCCCATCAGCCAGAAGGAGTTCTACCAGTTCTACGCCTACTTCAACAGCGTGCCCGAGTCCGGCCTGGCGCAGCACGTCGGCAACACGCCGCCGATCATCCACGTGCCGAACGCGGAGCAGCAGGCGCGGCTCGAGGCGTTCGACGAGCGCATCGCGGCGGCCCGCGAGCGGCTGGCCGAGCTGCAGCCGGCCATCGCCAAGGCGCAGCGGGAATGGGAGGCGTCGCTCGGCGCCGCGAGTCCGGTCCTCGGACGCCTGGAGCACGGCATGACCGGCTACTTCCCGCTGGCGACCGCGGCGGAGCGGCGCTTCGACGGCAGCCGCTACGTCGACGGCGGGAGCGCGGGCGGCCGCGGCCGGCGGCGGCTCGACGCCTACCTGCGCGACCCCGACCCCAACGGCTTCTCCAACAACACCGGCGGCGGGAACGCGTTCACCGTGGCGGCGTGGATCGAGCCCGACGCGCCGAGTGGGCCGATCGTCACGAAGACGCTTCTGGACACCGCGCGGGGCAAGGGCTTCAGCCTCCTGCTCGAGGACGGCCGGCTGCAGGTCAACCTGGTGGGCGCCGACGGCATCGGCTGGATGGACATGGACGCGGGCCACGTCGAGACCGCCGAGGCGGTGGTGCTCGGCGGCCGGCACCACGTGGCGGCGACGTACGACGGGTCGCGGCACATCGAGGGTGTCCGCGTCTACGTCGACGGCGAGCTGGTCGAGCTGAACGTGCTGCACCCGAACCTCGGTCCGTTCTCGCCCACGCGCGACCCGCTGCGCATCGGCGCCGGCGGGGGGCCGGAACGCTTCCGCGGCTCGATCTGGGACGTGCGGCTGTACGAGGTGGCCTTGCCGCCGGAACGCGTCGCCGCCCTCGCGGAGCCGGCTTCGCTGGCGGCGATCGCAGGGGTGCCTCCGGCCCGGCGCACCTGGCAGCAGGCGCACAAGATCGACGCGTACTTCCTCGAGCACGAGGCGGCCTTCTGGGTCGAGCGCCCGGCGCGGCAGGAAATCCGCCGGCTGCGGGCAGCCGGCCAGCCGGTGACGGTCGACGAGGTCCTGGCCGAGCTGCGGGCGGCCCGGCGGGCGAAGGAGGACTTCGAGGACACGCTGCCGACGACGATGGTCATGCGCGAGCTGCCCGAGCCGCGGCCGGCGTATCTGCTCCTGCGCGGGCTCTGGGACCGGCCCGGCGAGATGGTGGAGCGGGCGACCCCGTCGTGGCTGCCGCCGCCGCCGCAGGGCGCGCCCGACGACCGGCTGGGGCTGGCGATGTGGCTGGTCGATCCGTCGCATCCGTTGACCGCGCGCGTGCAGGTGAACCGTTATTGGGAGATGGCCTTCGGCACCGGCCTGGTGGCCACCGCCGACAACTTCGGCCTGCAGGGCGAGCGACCCTCGCATCCCGAGCTGCTGGACTGGCTGGCCACCGAGTTCGTGCGCAGCGGGTGGGACGTGAAGGCGATGCACAGGCTCATCGTCACGAGCGCGGCCTACCGGCAGTCGTCCGTCACGACACCCGAGCTGCTCGAGCGCGACGCCGACAACCGCCTGCTGGCGCGCGGACCCCGCTTCCGCCTGCCGGCCGAGATGGTGCGCGACCAGATGCTGGCGGTCTCGGGGCTGCTGGTGGAGAAGATCGGCGGGCCCTCGGTGAAACCCTATCAGCCGGAAGGCGTGTGGGACGGGGGCTTCGGCGCCATCTACGAGCAGGACCACGGCGAGAGCCTCTACCGCCGCAGCCTGTACACGTTCTGGCGGCGCAGCACGCCGCCGGCGTCCCCGTCGATCATGGACGCCGCCGACCGCGACAACCCGACGGTGAGCAGCAGCCGCACCAACACGCCCCTGCAGGCACTGAACCTGATGAACGACGTGGCGTACCTGGAAGGGGCGCGCATGCTGGCCGAGCGGATGCTCCGGGAGGGCGGCCCGACGGACGCCGATCGCCTCACGTTCGCCTTCCGCCTGGCAACGGCCCAGGCGCCGTCCGAGGTCGAGCTGCGGGAGACCCTGAAGGTCCTGCGCGCCTTCCGGGCGCGGTACCAGGCGGACCCGGAGGCGGCGCTCGAGTTCCTGAATCACGGCGAGCACCCGCGCGACGAGACGCTCGACGTGGCCGATCACGCGGCGCACGCGGCGGCGGCGAGCCTGATTCTCAACCTGGACGAGGTCATCACCAAGGGGTAGTGATGGATCCGCGAGACGAACACGCGCGGTTGACGACGCGGCGGTCCTTCCTGCGCGCCAGCGGCACCGGCATCGGATTCGCGGCGCTGGCGTCGCTGCTCGGCGAGAACCTCCAGGCGCGGACCGGGTCGGAGGCTGTCGGCGGCCTGCCGGACCTGCCGCACTTCGCGCCCACGGCCAGGCGCGTCATCTTCCTGTGCATGCCGGGGGCGCCCTCGCACCTCGACCTGTTCGACCACAAGCCCGGGCTGCAGGCGATGGCCGGCCAGGAGCTGCCCGAGTCGGTGCGCCGGGGCCTGGACCTAACCGGCATGACGGCGACGCAGAGCGCGCTCCGCATCGTCCCCTCGGCGTTCGAGTTCGCGCAGCACGGCGAATCGGGCGCGTGGCTGAGCGAGCTGCTGCCGCACACGGCGAAGGTCGCCGACGAGCTCTGCTTCGTGAACACGTGGACGGACCAGCTCAATCACGATCCCGCCCTGACGGAGCTGTTCACCGGCTTTCCGCTGTCCGGCCGGCCCACGATGGGCTCGTGGGTCGCCTACGGGCTGGGCAGCGAGAACCGGAACCTGCCCGCCTACGTGTGCATGTCGACGGCCAATGCGGCCAACACGGGCACGCCGTTCCTGACGCGCTACTGGGGCGCGGGCTTCCTGCCCAACCGGCAGGCCGGCGTGAAGTTCGGGGGCGGTCCGGAGCCGGTGCTGTACCTGTCGAACCCCGAGGGGTTCACGCGCGAGGACCGCAGCCTCTTCCTCGACAGCCTGGCGGCGATGAACCAGTCCAAGCTGGAGGAGACCGGCGACCCGGAGATCGGGACGCGCATCGCGCAGTACGAGATGGCGGCGCGCATGCAGCTCTCGGTGCCCGAGCTGGCCGACCTGTCCGACGAGCCGGAGAGCACGTTCGAGCTCTACGGGCCCGACGCCCGCCAGCGCGGCACCTTTGCGGCCAACTGCCTGCTGGCGCGGCGGCTGGCCGAGCGCGACGTCCGGTTCGTGCTCGTGTCCCACGCGGGCTGGGACCACCACACCAACCTGCCGACCCAGATCGCCCGGCAGTGCAAGGACGTCGACCAGCCGTCCGCCGCGCTCGTGCAGGACCTCAAGCAGCGCGGGCTGCTCGACGACACGCTCGTCATCTGGGGCGGCGAGTTCGGGCGCACCGTGTACGGCCAGGTCCGCGCCGGCGCCGACATCGGCGACAACTACGGACGCGACCACTACGCGCGCTGCTTCACCCGCTGGATGGCGGGCGGCGGCATCAAGCCGGGCATCACGCACGGCGAGACCGACGAGTTCGCCACCCGCATCGTCCGCAACCCCGTGGGCGTGAACGATCTCCAGGCGACGGTCCTGCACTGCCTGGGCATCGACCACCTGCGGCTGACCTACCGCTACGAGGGCCGCGACTTCCGCCTGACCAACGTGGCCGGCCGGGTGGTGAAGAGCATTCTGGCCTGAGAGAATCGACTGGAAGCCCCCCAGGAATAGTCCGCCGACGCCGACGCTTGCGGGACGACGCGTCCCGCTCACTCCGAGGCGCCGGCAGTCACCCGCCTGAAGGCATCACGCGAGGTCCTTGCGGAGAGACGGGGAACCTTTTCTGCCCCTCCCACGTCTCAATATTAGAACGGTTAATTACATCATCTGTGCGTCTTATGCAACAAACGGGAGGCAGCCATGAGACCCGGACGATTTCGCACTCGCAGCACCGCCGTGGCCCGCAATGCGCACCCGCGCCTGCGCGGGTGGACGACCCCGGAGAGCCGGAACCCGTACGAGACGCTCCGGCGCGCGCACGCGGCTGCGCACCCGAGCGGCCCGCGAGCCGACTTCCGGCAGTTCCTGCGGCGCCTCTGGCCGGCCGCAGCCTAGAAGTCTGCGCCGTATAACGGCGTAGACTTCCAGTGCATAGATGTCGGCCACCGCCGAGTTCACTGGCGTAGACTGCGCAGCCCCACCCACCCGGCGACGACCGCGCGATACCGCCAGCGATCCAGTTGGAGGCCCGGTCGCCGCTCCGCCCGGTGGGCCGTCCGCCCCACGCCGGGCGTTGAGCTCCCTCTCGAACCGCATCTTCCTCATCGCGCTGCTTGCCGCCACGTCGGTCGGCGTTGCCGCGCAGGAGCCGGGCCGGGTCCGGGTCGAGGTGCGAGCCGCCGGGCATCCCGTCGCGGGGGCGACCGTCGTCGTGGCGGGCGCCGCCGCAGTCACCGACGCCGACGGCGTCGTGCTCGCGCCGGCGCCCACCGGCGAGGTGCAGGTCACGGTGGTGCACGCGGGGTTCGTGCCGGTCACCGTGCCGGTCACGCTGGCCGCGCGCGGCGAGCGCGTGGTGCGGGTCGACCTCGACCCAGCGCCGGCCCTGGAGGAGGAGATCACGGTCGTCGCCAGCACCCGCACGGGCCGCCGCATCGAGGATCAGCCCATCCGGGTGGAGGTCCTCGATCGGGAGGAGATCGAGGAGAAGATGCTCATGACGCCCGGCGACATCGTCATGCTGCTCAACGAGATGGGCGGCATGCAGGTGCAGGCCGCCTCGCCGTCGCTGGGCACCGCGAGCGTCCGCATTCAGGGCCTGCGGGGCCGCTACACCCGCGTCCTCTCCGACGGGCTGCCGCTCTACGGCAGTCAGCCGGGCAGCCTGGGGCTGCTCCAGATCCCGCCCATGGACCTCGGGCAGGTGGAAGTCATCAAGGGAGTGGCCTCGGCACTGCACGGGGCCGGCGCGATGGGCGGCGTCATCAACCTGCTGTCGCGGCGGCCGGGCGACGAGCCGGAGCGGGAGGTTCTCTTCAACCAGTCGACGCGGGGCGCCACCGACGGCGTGGTGTGGCTCTCCACCCCGCTGTCGGACGCATGGGGGATGACCCTCGTCGGCGGCGGCCACCGGCAGAGCCTCGCCGACGTCGACGGCGACGGGTGGGCGGACATGGCCCACTACGGCCGCGGCGTCGTGCGGCCGCGGTTCTTCCGGGACGACGGGCGAGGCGGATCGCTGCTGCTCACGGCCGGGGCGACCCGCGAGACCCGCAGCGGCGGCACGGAGCCGGGCCGCGCGCTCCCGGCCACGGGAACGTCCTACCGGGAAGCGCTCGACACGGCGCGTCACGACGTCGGCGCGCTGTGGCAGACGTTCGCCGGGCGTTCCGTCGTGACCGTGCGCGCCGCCTTCGCGCGCCAGTGGCACGACCACCGCTTCGGGGAAACCCGGGAGCGCCACCGGCACGAGACGGGTTTTGCCGAGCTGGCGGTGCGGCGCGCGGCCGGGCGGCACACGTGGGTGGCCGGCGCCGCGGTGGAACGCGACGCCTACCGGCCCGCCGACGTCCCGCGCTTCGGGTACGCCTTCACCACGCCGGGCCTCTTCGTGCAGGACGACATCGACGTGCGCTCGTGGCTGGCGCTGTCGCTGAGCGGACGGCTCGACCACCACAGCCGGTACGGCTGGTTCTTCAGTCCCCGCGTCTCCGCGCTCCTGCGCTCCGGCGGCTGGTCGACGCGCCTGTCGGCGGGCACGGGCTTCTTCGGGCCGACGCCGATCACCGAGGAAACCGAGACCGCGGGCCTGACCCGGCTCACCGTGGACGGTCCGCTGCGGGCCGAACGCGGCCGCAGCGTCTCGATCGACCTCACGCGCACCCAGGGTCCGGCGGCCTTCACCGCCACCTTGTTCGCGTCGCGCATCGCCGATCCGGTGCACGTCGAGCGCTCCACCTACACGTTGCGCAACCTCGAGCAGCCGACTACCAACGTCGGCGTGGAGCTGCTGGGAACGCTCCGGCAACCGCCGTTCACCCTGACGGCCAGCTACACCCACGTGCGGGCGCGCGAGCGGGTCGGCGGCCTGGTCGCCGACGTGCCGCAAACCCCGCGGCACAATCTGGGCCTCATCGCCATGGCCGAGAACGAGGACGGGCGCATCGGCTTCGAGCTGTACTACACGGG
>CAZMWA010000264.1:0-8671 GCA_964569405.1 uncultured Vicinamibacteraceae bacterium
CTATCTCACGGCCGGCGAGGGCGAGCTGCACCTGCGCGTTGCCGACAATCCGCCCTTCGGCGTGGTCAACGTGGGAGACTCCGCAGCGCTCTACAAGCTGCTGGCCGAGGCCGCCAATCCGGATTTCGACGTCGACCGGGAGCTGGGCTTCGCCGCGCGCCTTTTTGCCGACGTGGATCGGCCGGATTCGACGGTGAACGTCGTCATCGGGGCGCGCCGCTTCATCGCCGGCTGGAACTCGTGGCGTGTCGGCACGATGGGCCTGATGCACGTCGGCGTGGGCGAGGGGCCGGAGATCATCCAGATGTTCGGGCGCGGCGTGCGCCTGAAGGGCTGGAACATGAGTCTCAAGCGGCATCGCGAGAGCGGGGCTGATCTGCCGAACGACAGCGCGGAGCTGCAGGAGCTGGAGACGCTCCACATCTTCGGCCTGCGCGCCACTTACATGCAGACCTTCCGGGAGCTGCTGCAGGCGGAAGGGATGCGTGTCGATCGCGAGACGATCACGCTGCCGGTCACGTGGAACTTCGGCAGGCAGAACAGGCTGAAGCTGATCCGGCTGCAAGAGGGGCCCAAGTTCGACCACTCCGACCAGCGTCCCGTGTTGCCAAACCCCGGGGACCGGGCCAGTCCATCGAATGTCGAGATGGACCTCCACTCACGCTTGCAGGCCGTGCGCTCCGGCGACGATACGGGCGAAAGGGATGTGGAGCGGCCGGCCGTCAAGCTCGACCCGAGGTACGTGGCACTCTTCGACAGAACGCGCATCCGGGATGCCCTGGCGACACACAAGCGGCGGAAGGGTTGGCACAATCTCGTCATCCGGCCGGAGACGGTGGAGCGGCTCCTCGAGAGCGACGCGTGGTACAGGCTTCACGCGCCCCCGGAGCGGATGCAGGTGAGGCGGTTCGAGGATATCCGTGCCCTCGAGCGCATCGCGGTCGATCTCATCACCGAGTACGCCTCGGCGTTCTGGAAACGGGAACGTCGGCAGTGGGAGCGTGATCGGATCGAGGTCGTCAGGCTGGACGAGAACGATCCGAACAATATCGGCGAGTACCGTCTGTCCATCGACGTCGCCGAGACCCGCTTGATCGAGGATGTGCGCGAGCTTGCGGAGACTCTTCATGCAGGTCACCGCTACCATCTGAAGCTCGGCGTCCTCAAGATCGACGCGCACGCCTACTACCCGCTGCTGCACGCCGACAAGGGTTGCAAGGTCACCGTCCAGCCGGTCGCCCTCGACAGGAACGAGAAGACGCTGGTCGAGGCCCTGGGCGACCTCGCCGAGCGTGGCGATTCGTGCCTGCGCGGAAGGGAGCTGTACCTGATCCGCAACCTCTCGCGCGGGCGGGGGGTATCGTTCTTCGACGACTACACGTACTATCCGGACTTCATCGTCTGGCTGATCGACGACGACAGCCAGCACGTCATCTTCCTGGACCCGAAGGGCCTCGTCCGCTTCGGGCCGAAGGAGCGTCGGAAGGTGAGACTCCACACGGAGATCAAGCAGATCGAGGAGCGCGTCCGGATCTCTGACCCTGACCTGCGCTTGCATGCCTACGTGCTATCGGTGACCCCGCCGGACGCGATCGGCGACGAGCTGCGCCCGCTGGAGGAGTGGGAGCGGCAGGGGGTGTACTTTCTGAGCGAACCGGACTGCGTGAAGCAGGTCATCGGCCACGCACTGGGCAGCGTAGCCGCCGCGCCGGGGAAGGGCTGACCGGCGGCCGCTCCTCCCGCGACTCAATCCCCCGCCGGCAACGCGAACGCGAGCAGCTCGCCGGGCGCCTGCGGGCCGCCGACGGCCACCACCACGTACTGCCGGCCGTCGAGCAGGTAGGTCATCGGCGTGCCGGTCTGCGGCGCCGGCATGTAGACCGCGCCGGCGTCGGCGCCGGTCGCCTTGTCGTAGGCGCGCAGCATGGCGCCGCGCCGGCCGTCGGGGGTGGTGATGAAGCCGCCGTCGGCCGCCTGCCGGCCGCCCTCGCCGGAGATGAGCAGCGTCCGCGTGGTCAGCGTGCCGACCGGTCCCTGCCGCCCCGTGCGCGGGATGTCGACGCCCTGCAGCGCGGGATGCGCCTTCACCCAGTCGGGGGTCTCGCCGTGGGCGACCTGCCAGACGATCTCGCCGCGGTTCAGGTCGATGGCCGTGATGCGCCCCCAGGGCGGCTTCATCAGGGGCAGCCCCTGCACGGTCATGCCCGGCCCGCCGGCGGGGCCGTTGATGTAGTCCATGTCGGAGCGCGACGGGTCGTTGCGCAGCGCGAGGACGCGGCTCAGGGTGTGCGAGAACAGGTACAGGATGCCGGTCTCCGGGTCGTAGGAGCCGCCCGGCCAGTTGGCGCCGTTGGGAACGAACAGCGTGCCGTACAGGTCGCCGGCGCCGCGCGTGATGGGCGGCGTGAAGATGGGGCCGGTGCGGTACTGCTGGACGATGCGCCGCGCCTCAGCCTCGATCTCCGGGGTCAGGTCGATGATCTCGTCGAGCTCGAAGCCCTGCCGCTCGAACGGCGGCGGCTTGGTGGGAAACGGCTGCGTCGGCGAGTACCACTCGCCCGGGATGTCGCCGGCCGGCACGGGCCGCTCCTCGATGGGCCACACCGGCTCGCCCGTCACCCGATCGAACACGTAGACCCAGCCCTGCTTGGTCGGCTGCGCAATCGCCTTGATCTCGCGGCCGTCGACCGTGATGTCGGCGAGGATCGGCGCGCACGGGACGTCGTAGTCCCACAGCGGGTGATGGACGAACTGGAAGTGCCAGAGGCGCTCGCCGGTGCGCAGATCCACGGCCACCAGGCTCTCGGCGAACAGGTTGTCGCCCGGGCGGTGCCCGCCGTAGTAGTCGCCGGTCGGGATCTCGATGGGCAGGTAGGCGATGCCGAGCTCGGCGTCGACGGTCATCTGGGTCCAGACGCCGGTGTTGCCCGTGTACTCCCACGAGCCGTCCTCCCAGGTCTCGTTGCCGAACTCGCCCGGCTGCGGGATGGTGTGGAAGATCCACAATCGCTCGCCAGTGCGGGCGTCGAAGCCGCGGATGTAGCCCTTCGCGTTGCGGCGCGAGGGCGGCGTGCCGCCGGGGCGGCTGGCGGCGCCCACCAGCACGACGTCGCCGGCCACCACCGGCGCGCCGTTCCAGGCCAGCTCGCTCGTGATCGGGTCGAGGTCCTGATCGTTGTTCCGCTTCAGGTCGACGATGCCGCCGGCGCCGAAGCCGGGCACCGGACGCCCGGTCGCGGCGTCGAGCGCCGCGAGCTGATAGCCGATCGTCACGAAGTAGATGCGCGCGTCGCCGGCGCCGTCCGTCCAGTAGCCCACGCCGCGGCCCGAGAGCCGCCGCACCGACTGCGCCGCGCGCTCGCCCTCGTCGAGGCGGTACAGCCAGAGGTACTCGCCCGTGGCGGCGTCGAGCGCGACGACGGCGCGCCGGCTGCCGGCCGTGGTGTAGAGCACGCCGTCCACCACGAGCGGGGTCGACTGCAGGTTGAAGTCCGGACGCGGTCCGAGGTTGTCGGTCCGGAAGCGCCAGACGACCTCGAGGTCGTCGAAGTTGCGGGCGTCTATCTGATCGAGCGCCGCGTAGCGCGTGGCGCCCAGGTCGCCCGCCCACGTGCGCCACTCGCCGTCCGCGGCGCCGTGCTGCGCGTCCGCCGGCGCGCCGCCGGCCAGCGCCGCGGCAATCAGGAAACAGAGGGTCCGGCGCAGGCCGGACGCGCACGCCGTGCGGGTCAGGGAATCTCGCATCAGTGGTTCCTCGCGTTTCGATCCGCGAGTATCCTATAGATCTCTAGCCAGATCCCGAAGCATGTCGCGCCTGCCGCGCGGCATGACGCCCGGCGCGGTTGCGCCGAGTTGCCTATCGGCAGCCCGGACTGCCGCCGGCCGGCCGGCCCGGTTCGCGGGCCAGGAGGACATGATGCGGAAGACGTTGCTCGCGGTGCTGGCGCCGATCGCACTGATCCTGTCGTTCGCCTGCGGGGGCGGCGAGCCCGCGGCCGAGCCCGAAGAGGCCCCGATGGCGGAGATGAACCCCGCCGACAAGTTTGCGGGCGCCTGGTCGCTCGTGCGGCGCGAGCGCCGCGACGCGGACGGCATGGACGTGGAGCCGCCGGTCGACAACCGGGTCGGCTACATCATCTACCACCCCTCCGGCTACATGGGCGTGACGACCATGAGCCCCGACCGGGCGGCGTACTCCGAGGACGGGCCGAGCGCGGAGGAAGCCCTGGCGCAGATGGGGACCTACAACTCCTACTTCGGGCGCTTCTCGGTCAACGACGATGAGGGCTACGTCACCCACCACCTCGAGGGCAGCCTCGACCCGAGCGGCGCCGGCTCCGACTACCAGCGCTTCTTCACGTTCAGCGACGACGGCAACACGCTGACGCTGCAGCCGCCGCCCGACGAGGACGGCGTGCGGTCGTTCATCACCTGGGAGAAGCTGCCCGACCTGGCGGAAGCCGAGCTGACCGAGACCCACCGGCGTCTCTTCGGCTTCTACCGCATCGAGTCGATCACCCGCGAGACGACCGACGGCGAGCCGGTCGAGGCCGAGCAGTACGAGACGGCGTACATCATCTACGCGCCGTCGGGTCACATGGCCGTCCACCTCATGCGGGGCGGCCGCATGCCCTACGCCGGCGACGCGCCGACGGCCGACGAGGCGCTGGCGACGGTCCTGAGCTACGGCAGCTACTTCGGCCCGTTCTCGGTGAACGAGGAGGGCGGCTACCTCGTCCATCACCGCATCGGCAACGAGGATCCCGGGCAGAGCGGGACGGACGCCCAGCGCTTCTACGAGCTGACGGACACGCACCTCGCGCTGCAGCCGCCCGCGGCCATGGACGACCAGGGGCGGGAGGTGCAGGGCACCATCCTCTGGGCGCGGATCAGCGACTGATCGCGGCGGCGGCCGCCCGGCGGCCGTTCACGGTGTTGAGGGGCCCCGCGCCCGGCGGCGGCGGCAGCCGTCTGCCGGGCGCCAGCGGGCGCGGATCCTGTCCTAGAACAGCGCGATCGGGTTGAGCGGCGAGCCGGTCCCGCCGCGGATCGGCAGGGGCGCGGCCATCAGCATGAACTCCCAGCGGTTGCGCTCGGCGGCCGCCGCGGCCAGCGCCTCGAGGTCGCAGTTGTCGAACATGTGCACGCCGAGGTAGAGCAGCGCGAAGTCGTGCACCGCGCCGGGCAGCTCCGACGGCGCGACGTAGGTCGGGTGGTCGCTGCCCATCAGCGCGATGTCGCGCTCCTTCAGCCACGGGATGACCGACGGGTGCAGCCCGGCCGAGCGCCCGCCGGGGCGACGCCCCCGCAGCCAGGGGCCCTCCGCCGCGCGGCGCGCCCAGACGCCGGTGCGCACGAACAGCGCGTCGCCGGCCGAGACGCGCACGCCCGCCTGCGCCTCCCACGCCTCGAGGTCCTCCACGTAGATGGGCGTCCCCGGCTCCAGCCAGGGCACGCCCCTGAGCCGCGGGATGTCGATGAGGACGCCGCGCGTCACGATGCCGCTCTTCAGGTTGTGGATGGAGTTCTTCGGGTGCCCCTCCGCAACGGCGTCGGGGTCCGGCGCGTAGCCGTTGTAGAACACGCCGTCGTCGTTGACGTGCGCCAGCGCGTCGAGGTGCGTGTGCGAGATGCCGTGGTAGCGCACCGCGATGCGGTCCGAGCTGATGCCGATCATCTCGTGCTCGTAGGGATAGGGGTTGTCGACCGCCTCGACGGTGTTGGCGTCGCCGGCCAGCGACACGGTGAAGCCGTCCTCGACCAGCGCCACCGCCTGCAGCCGCTTGGCGGGCGTCACGAGGTTGAGCGCGCCGATCTCGTCGTCGGCGCCCCAGCGCCCCCAGTTGGACAGCTCGGCTATCCACTGCTCGTACTGCGCCTGGGTGACGGCCCGGTCCGACTCGGCGGTCTGGGCCGACGGTCCGGCCGCCGTCAGGGCCGCAAGCAGCAGGACCGCCGACGCGCACGCTGTCATCTTCGTCATGTTCCCCTCCCGGGTGGACGGTTGGCCGATTGTAGTCCCTCACCACCCGCATGATTGTCGTGGTCATCGCGCCCGAAAAGGAATAGGCTAGGCCCGGATCTTCGGGAAACACGGAGGGAATCATGGCCAGGCGACTTGGACTCTTTGTAGCCCTCGCAATGCTGGCGGCCGGACCGGCCGCGGCACAGGACGTGGAGGACGTGCAGGCGGTGCTGCAGGCGGCTGCCGACACGATGGGCGTCACCGACATGATGTCCATCGAGTACAGCGGGAGCGGCTGGGTCGGCCGCCTGGGCCAGAACTACGCGCCGGCCGACGACTGGCCGCGCTTCGAGCTGGCCGAGTACACGCGCACCATCGACTTCGAGACCAACTCGTCGACCGAGCGGCTGGTCACCCGGCAGGGCGACTACCCCGCCCGCGGCGGCGGCGCGCCCATCGTGGGCGAGCGGCGCGAGACGCGGATGGTCAGGGGCGAGCATGCCTGGAACGCCGGGATCGATCGCGACATTCCCATGCCCCAGGCCGCGGAGCTGCGCCTGCTCGAGATATTCCTCACGCCGCACGGCTTCCTCAAGGGCGCCATGGCCGGCGACCCGATCGCCGTCACGCGCAACGAGTACGGCCAGCGGGTGACCGTCGTCTCGTTCATCGCGCTCGGCAAGTACCGGGTGAACGGCACCATCACCGAGGACAACGTCATCGAGCGGGTGCAGACCTGGCTGCCGAACCCGATTGTCGGCGATCTGTACTACGAGACCGTCTACACGAACTACCAGGACGCCGGCGGGGGCATGATGTTCCCCATGAACTGGCACCAGCACCAGGATTTCGATGACGGCGCCCACGAGCCCAACGTCAGCGGCGGCGACCACACGTTCGGCCTCACCACCATCGACGGCGTCCGCGTGAACGTGGACGGCGCCGCGCTCACCGTGCCCGACAACGTGCGCGGCGCCACCGTGCCGCCCCTCCGCGTGGAGACCGAAGAGGTGGCCGACGGCATGTGGCTCATCGCCGGCGGGACGCACCACAGCGTGGCCGTGGAGTACGGCGACTACGTGGCGGTCATCGAGGCGCCGCTCAACGAGGCGCGCTCGCTCGCCGTCATCGCCGAGGTGATGCGCCTCGTGCCGGACAAGCCCATCCGGTTCATCGTGACCACGCACCATCACTGGGACCACCTGGGCGGCATGCGCGCCTACGTCCACGAGGGCGCGACCGTCATCACGCATGAGGGCAACCGCCCGTACTACCAGGAGGTCCTGCGCGCCCGGCCGTGGCTGCTCGAGCCCGACCGGTTCTCGCTGTTCCCGCCCGAGGAGTGGTCCGAGGGCTACATCTTCGAGACGCTGCGCGAGAAGTACGTCCTCGCCGACGCGACGCGCCAGATGGAGCTGCACCACGTGCAGCGCCTCGCCCACGTGTCCGGCATGCTGATCGCGTACTTCCCGGCCGAGAAGATCCTGGTGCAGGCCGACCTCTACACGCCGCCGTCGCCGGGCCGGCCGCTGCCGGACCAGCCGACCGGCAGCCACCAGGCGCTCTACGACAACGTGCAGCGGCTCGGGCTCGACGTCGAGACGATCGTCCCGATTCACGGCCGCCCGGCGCCGTGGTCCGACTTCGCGGCGTTCATCACCGGCGCGCAGTGACGGTTCGTCCCGCCAGTCTGTGAACGACGCGGCGCCTCACGCTCCTGCTCCGGCGCGTGAGGCGCCGCCGCCCGCCAGCGCCGGCGAGACGTAGCGACGCGATCCATTAGACTTGCCTGTTAGGCCCGCTTCCAGGAGAAGAGCGATGCGCAGATGCCAGCACCGGTCCGTGCCCGTGACGCGCCGCGACGCGCTGCGGCGGCTCGGCGCCGCGGGAATCGGAATCGCCGCGGCCCCGGCCCTCATGTCCCGGCTCCGGGCGTTCCCGCTGCCGCAGGCCGGCGGCAGCGGCGTGACGTTCCCGGAGGGCGCGATCATCCGCACGCTGCTCGGCGACGTCGACCCCGACGAGCTCGCGGGCGGCGCCACGCTGTTCCACGAGCACCTGTCGCTCGGCGACCCGCTGCCGCCCTGGGTGACGCCGCCGGAGAACGCGCAGCCCAACTTCACCGCCGACCTCGACCTGATGGAGGAGGAGGTGAACGCGACGGCGGCCGACGGCGTGAGCTGCATCGTGAACGGCGGCACCAGGGACCTCGGCCAGAACCCCGCCAAGCTGATGGAGCTGGCCGGGCGGGTGAACCTGCACATCGTCCTGGCGGGCGGCCTGTGGACGCAGCGGCGCTACCCGCCGGAGATCGCGCAGCAGACCGAGGAGGAGGTGGCCGCGGACTTCATGCGCGACGCCGAAGCCGAGCGCTGGGGCGCCATCGGCGAGATCGGCTCGTCGATGACCATGCACCCCGACGAGCGCAAGGTGCTGCGCGCGTCGTGCCTGGTCCACCAGCGCACCGGCCTGCCGCTCTTCACGCACACGCCGCACGAGGGCTGCCCGCAGTGCGCGCTCGACCAGCTCGACATCATCGAGGAGATGGGCGTCGACCCGCGGCTCATCTGCATCGGCCACCTCGCCGACATCTCCGGCGACCCGACGGCCGAGCTGCACAAGGAGCTCGCCAGCCGCGGCGCGTTCCTCGGCTTCGACACCGTCGGCCACCAGATCACGCAGGGCGACGCCGAGAAGGTGAAGATG
>CAZMWA010000265.1:0-7371 GCA_964569405.1 uncultured Vicinamibacteraceae bacterium
ACCCGGCGACGAACCGCATCGTATGGCAGAAGCAGATGCCGTACCCGATGGGCGGCGGCAGCGGGCTGCTGAGCACGGCGGGCGGGCTGCTCTTCAACGGCCAGCCGGACGGCAACCTGGTGGCGTACGACATCCGCAACGGCGACGAGCTGTGGCGCTTCCAGACCGGGGCCGGCGCCGACGCCGGCGTATCGACGTACGCGGTGGACGGCGAGCAGTACGTCGCGATCATGGCGGGCGGCAACCGGGTGCTGCGCTCGCAGCGCGGCGACTACCTGTGGGCCTTCAAGCTGGGCGGGACGCTGCCCGCGGCGCCCGCGCCGGAGCCGCCTCCGTCGATTCAACCCTGAGCCCGGCCGCAGGAACGCCGCGACGCGGAGAGGAAGACAGCATGACGCGAGCGAGACTGGCGGGCGCGGCCGTGGCGGCGCTCCTGACGGCCGGCGGCGCGCAGCAGCTGCCCGCCGCGGTGGGGTCCGGGCAGAGCCCGACCCCCGCGGCCGGCGTGCCCCGGTTCGAGGCAGAGCCCGGGTGGCTGAAGCTGCCCGACGACTGGGTCCTGGGCACGTCGATCAACGTCGCGGTCGACCGCCGCGACCATGTCTGGATCATCCACCGCCCGCGTTACGTCCCGGAAGCGGATCGGGACCGGGCCGCGCCGCCGGTTCTCGAATTCGACGAGAACGGCGACTTCGTGCAGGGCTGGGGCGGACCGTCGGACGACTACGAGTGGCCGGATCTGGAGCACGGCATCACCGTGGACTACCAGGACCACGTCTGGATCAGCGGCAGCAACCCCATCCCGTCTTCCGGCTCGGCGCGCTCGGACGACATGCTGCTCAAGTTCACGCGCGACGGCACGCTCGTGCGGCAGATCGGCCGCCGCGACCGGAGCGGCGGCAACGACGACACCGACAACCTGCAACGGCCCTGCGAGGTGTTCGTCCACAGCGGCACCAACGAGGCGTTCGTGGCCGACGGCTACGGCAACCGCCGCATCATCGTGCTGGACCCGGACACCGGCGCCTACATGCGGATGTGGGGCGCGTTCGGCAACACGCCGCTGGACCCGCCGCCCGGACCGGCGACGCGGCACCACCAGGGCCCCGGCCCGGACCAGTTCGGGACGGTGCACGGCGTGAAGGTGTCCAACGACGGCCTCGTGTACGTCGCCGACCGCAACAACCAGCGCATCCAGGTGTTCACGCTCGAGGGGCAGTACATCGAGCAGGCGTTCGTCAACCGCAACGAGTCGGCCGATCCGGGGCCCGCGGGCGGGCGCACGGTGTCGGGCATCGCGTTCTCGGCGGACGACCGCCAGCGGTTCATCTACGTGGCCGACTACAGCAACTCGCACGTCACGATCGTCGAGCGCGAGACGCTGGAGGTGGTCGGCTCGTTCGGCGCCCGCAGCGCCGCGCCCGGCGACTTCGCGGGCATCCACAATCTCGCCGTCGACTCGCAGGGCAACCTGTACACGGCCGAGTCCGACCCCAACAACCGCGCGCAGAAGTTCGTGCTCCAGTGAATCACGGCCCGGGCGGCGGCCGGTGTGAACGGGTAGCGGATCGACGGGAACGGCCAGCGGAGGCGCGGGGACGGCCCCCAGGTACGGGATACTATCCCGGGAGGTTCACATGCACGTATCCGAGTCCCGTTCGCAGTGCGTTGCGCCGGTGCGGTTCGGGCTGGCGCCGGTCGTTCTCGCGGTCCTGGCTCTCGGCATGGCCGGCGGCGCGGAAGCCGCTCAGGCCTGCAGCGATCTGGTCGCTCCCCAGGACATGGAGATGGTCTCGTCGGCCGCGGACATTCCGGGCGTCTACCTCGCCCGCATCAACATGGGCGACCCCGAGCGCGTCACCGACCTCTTCGCGGACGACGCCGTGCATCGCGGTCCCGACGCGGTGATCCGCAGAGGGCGGGCCGCGCTGCTGGAGTTCTATGGGGGCATCGTCGGCGGCGGACCGCTGAACATGGCGGTCGGCAAGAGCGTGGTCGAAGGCAATCGCGTGGCCTTCGAGCTGGTCCGCGTGGACGACTGCAACGACGAGGATCCCGCCACCGCGGTGGACCTGATCGTGGTCAACGAGGACAACAGGATTCAGGACTTCACGGTCTTCTCCCGGCCGGACGGCAACTGATGTCCCGGGTCCGGGGCCGCGGCGCCCTGAGCGTCGCGGCCTTGGCCGCGGCCTGCGCGCCGGGACGAGCACGTGTGGTTGACGCATGCCGACGATGCACGTGCCCGACTTCAAGGCCCGCTGCCTCACCATTCTGAAGCGCGGCCGGCCGGTCGCCGAGATCCAGCCGCCAAGCCCGACCGACACCGCGTACCCCCAACAGGCGCTGAAGGGCACGGTCACGGTTCTTGGCGATATCGTGGGACCCGCTCTTCCGGAAGAACACTGGGACAGCCTGAGACGGTGACGGCGCTGCTCGACACGCATGCCCCCGGCGCAGCGCTGGCAGACAGGCACCGGACCGAAAGAGAAGTCCGGCCGGACAAGTCGAGGTGGCCCCGCGGTACGGGATACTAGCCGCGGAGGTTCACATGCAGATATCCGAATCCCGTTTGCTGTTTGTTCTCGCCATCCTGGCTCTCGGCACGACCGGCGCCGCGGAGGCGGCGCAGTCCTGCAGCGATCTGGTCGCTCCCCAGGACATGGAGATGGTCTCTTCGGCCGCGGAGGTCCCGGGCGTCTACATCGCCCGCCTGAACGCGGGCGACGCCGAGCGCGTCACCGACCTCTTCGCGGACGATGCCGTGCACCGCGGCCCCGACGGGCAGATCCGCCGCGGGCGCGCCGCGATTCTGGCGTTCTACGAAGGCGTCCTGGCCAGCGGAGCGCGCGGGCTGGCCGTGGGCCAGAGCGTGGCGGACGGCGGCCGCGTGGCCTTCGAGCTGGTCAACGTGGAGGGCTGCAACGACGAGGACCCGGCCACCGCGGTGGACCTGATCGACGTCAACGACGCCAACCAGATTCAGGACTTCACGGTGTTCTTCCGGCCGGCCGGCAACTGAGTCGAGCCAACCTTCGGGAGTCCGCGCCGCGGAAGGGCGCGGACTCCTACCCTTCCTGGACGTCCAGCGCTAGTCGAGCGGCTCGACCCGCACCAGCCGGGCGTTGCGCGTGTTCGCCATCCAGAGCGTGGTGCGGTCGGTCGACGGGTCGTGGAGGATCTTCTTCGTGTCGAAGTCGGTCGGCATCTGGTACTCGATGACGTCGCCGGTGGCCGGATCCAGGCGCATCAGCCGCTCGCTCATGTTGCTCGGCGCGTAGACGTAGCCGTCCCTGTCGGGCGCCGAGGCCGTGTACGGCGTCGTCCACCGGCGGGGCATCGGGAACTCGTGCATCGCCTCGGTGCGCGTGTCGAACATCCCGATCGCGTCGCCGAAGTACTCGGCGAACCAGAAGCGGTCCTGCGCGTCCATGCGACCACGGCGCGGCACCGCGTTCGGCGTGAGCGTGGGCCAGTAGCGCACCTCGCCGGTCTCGGGGTCCGCGCGGACGATGGTCGAGGCGGGAAAGTCGGTGCCGTACGGCACGCCCCGCGAATCGACCACCATCTGGTAGACGAAATGACGCAGTCCCGGACCGGCCTGTCCCGGCGCGTCGGGGGCCGTGGCGTTCAGGTGCAGGTCGGCCGTCATGGTCCCGGGGTCGACGCGGTAGAAGTCCACGCCGGAGTTCATCCACAAGCGTCCGTCGGGCGCCAGGTCGAGGAATTGCGCCGAGCCGTCGCCGAAGCGGCCGGACCCGTCCGAGGGGATCGGCACGACCGTTATCTCCCGGGTGTCCGGGTCGAACATCGTCGGGAACCCGAAGTGCGAGGCGCGCTCGGGCACGGTCATGGTGAACCACACGTTGTCGTCCAGGTCGACCTGCATGTCCGCAACGCCGCCCACGCGGCCGGGCGGCAGCGGCGGCAACGGATACTCGGTGGCGGCGCCCGTCCGCGGATCGAGCTTGCCGATGAACATGCGGCTCTGGTCGGGGAACCACGGCGTGCCGGTCGAATCGATCGTCATGTCGTGCGGCACCGTGTCCGGACGCGGGAGGTCGTACTGCGTGATGATGACGCGGGTGGCCCGGCCCGTCGGCCGCGGCAGCGTCTTCAGCTCGTACGGCCAGGTCGTCCCGCCCCCGCTCCGGTTCACCGTGGCCAGGTAGGCCGCGAGCTCCGTCTTCGGCGCGCTCCCCCAGTTCGGATTCTCCGCGGCGAGCTCCGGGTGCTCGTTGCGCTGGCCCCGGCCCCGCCCGCTACGGCTCACCGCCGTGCCGTCGCCGAAGTACGTCTGCATGCGGGTGATCACCGGGACGAACCGCTCGGCCGTATGGCGCGACTTCACGATCCGCTCGTAGGTGTGGCAGTAGGCGCAACTGACCACCTGGTAGGCCAACCGGTCCTTCTGGGCAAGGGTGCCCGGCATGCTCATGAGCCACTCGCGGGAGGAGAGCTGAGAGGCGAGGTCGCGAGTCTCCGTCAACTCGAGATCCAAGGTCGCGGCGGCAGTGGCCGTCACCGCGACCCGGCCGGGCGAGGCCAGGTCGTAGCCCGCGGCCCGAATCGTCACGTCATGGGCGCCCGGCTCCAGGTGGGTCCGCGGAAAGCGGTAGCGCCCCTGGTCGTCGCTCACGACCGATACGGTGAAGGGCGCACCCTCGCGCCGGACCGTCACCACGACGCCCTCCATCCAGCCTTCCTCCAGGGAGTGGACGACGCCGCTCAGGGCGACGGATTGCGCCTCCTGCGCTGCCGCCGCTGCCGGCTGCGCCAGCAGGATCACGAGACTGACGGCCAGCGTACGATGGGCAAGCCGGCGCATGACGCCCAACGGCGCGGGTGTGTTCATCGTTCTCCTCCCGTCACGCGCACGCGGTGTCGCTACAGCGAGAGCGGTTCGAGGTCGATGCGGCCCGTGCTGTCGCCGAAGCGCTCCACGTGCACGCCCGCCCTGTCCAGCAACCCGACCAGCAGATTCGCCATCGGCGTCTGCTCCCGATACCGGATGTGGCGCCCGCCGCGGAGCCGGCCCGCGCCGCCGCCCGCCACCAGGATCGGCAGGTTCTTGTGGTCGTGGAGGTTGCCGTTCGAGATGCCGCTTCCGTAGAGCAGCAGCGAGTGGTCCAGCAGGCTGCCCTCGCCGTCCGGCGTCGCGGCCAGCCGCTGCAGCAGGTAGGCGAACAGGCCGACCTGGTAGGCGTTGATCCTGGCGATGGCCGCGATCTTCTCCGGGTTGTCCTGGTGGTGCGAGACGGCATGGTGCCCGTCGCTCACGCCGATCCAGGGGAAGGTGCGGGCCGTCTGCTCGCGGCCGAGCATCAGGGAGAAGACCCGCGTGATGTCGGCCTGATACGCCAGCACCTGCAGGTCCAGCATCAGCCTGGCATGCTCGTCGTAGCTCTCGGGCACGCCGACCGGACGCGCGGGCAGCGTCAGGCCGGGCCGGCTCGCCTGCCGCTCCGCCATCCCGATGCGCCGTTCCACCTCGCGGACGGCGTCGAGGTACTGGCTGACGCGCGTGCGGTCGCCGGCGCCCAGCGTTGCCCGCAGCCGGGCCAGATCGTCGAGCATCGCATCGAGGATGCTGCGGTCGGCCAGCGCCTCGGCGCGCATCTCCGCCGCGCCGCCCCCCTCGCCGAACAGCCGCTCGAAGACCCGCCGCGGATTCGTCTCCGCCGGCAGCGGCGTCGTCGGCGACGACCAGGAGATGGTGTTCACGTAGACGCAGTTGTAGCCGTCGTCGCAGTTGCCGACCAGAAAGTTCGAGTCCAGGGCCAGCTCCAGCGACGGCAGGCGCGTGTCCCGGCTCAGCTCGCGGGCCGCGATCTGATCGACCGTGGTGGCCAGCCGCACGTCCGAGCGGACGGTCATCTTCGGGCGCGCCGCGCTGAGGAACGTCGCGTTCGCCCGCGTGTGCTCGCCGTTGCCGTCGCGCCCGTTCCCCTGGGCGTTCCGCATCTCCAGGTTCGTGACGACGGTCACCTGGTCCCGATGCGGGGCGAGCGAGCTCAGGATGGGCGGCAGCTCCTCGATCCGGCCCTCGCGGGCGGGCGTCCACTGGTTCTGCCCCCTGCTCCACGTCACCGACCCGTGCGGAAAATAGATGAATCCCAGGCGGCGCACGGGATTGGACGCCGCCCTGGCGGTCGGGGTGAGGGCCGGCGCCATCGCGTCGAGCAACGGCAGGGCGAGCGCAGCCCCCGCGCCGCGCAGAAACGTCCGCCGCGGCAACGCGATCTTGCGCATGGTCATGACTCCGGGCTCCTCATCTGAAACGGCGTGCTGCGGGCGATGCCCTCGACAAGCGCCGAGAACCGGTAGGCGTGCCGCTCGGCATGGCGCACGATCCCGCGCACGGCGGGCGCATCGTGGTGGTCGACGGCGCGGCCGAGCGCGAACGCGAGCAGCTTCTCGGTGAGCGTCGTCACGAACAGCTCCGGCCGGCCGAGCAGGACGTCCTTCAGGCCGGCCGCGCCCTCGTAGGCGGTCCCGTCCGGCAGGCTGCCCGACACGTCGAGCGCGGCGAACGACTCCGTGCGATGCCGCCAGCGCCCGATGGCATCGAAGTTCTCCAGCGACAACCCGATGGGATCCATCAGCGCGTGGCAGCCCGCGCAGACCGGGTTCGCCCGATGCCCGGCCATGCGCTCGCGCATCGAGCGCGCCTGCTCGGTCCGGGCGTCTTCGAGCGGCGGCACGTTGGCCGGCGGGGGCGGCGGCGGCGTGCCCAGGATGTTCTCCAGCACCCACTTGCCGCGCAGGACCGGGGACGTGCGCGTGGCGTACGAGGTGACCGTGAGGATGCTGGCGTGCCCGAGCAGGCCGCCGCGCCCGCTGTCGGGGCCCAGGTCGACTCGCCGGAAGCGGCTCCCGCGCACGTGCGGCAGGCCGTAGTGCCTGGCCAGCCGCTCGTCGACGAACGTGTAGTCCGCGTCGAGCAGCTCCGTGACGCTGCGGTCCTCGCGAATGACGCTGCCGAAGAACAGCTCGGTCTCGCGCCGCATCGACCGGCGCAGGTTGTCGTCGAAGTCCGGAAACAGCCACGCGTCGGGGTTGACCTCCGGGAGGTTGCGCAGATACAGCCACTGCGCCGCGAAGTTGTCGACCAGCGCGCCCGAGCGGGGGTCGGCCAGCATGCGCCGCACCTGCTGCTCGAGCTGGTCGGGCTCGCTCAGCATCCCGCGGCTCGCCGCGTCGAGCAGCTCGTCGTCGGGAATGCTGCTCCAGAGGAAGAACGAGAGCCGCGACGCCAGCTCGACGTCGCTGACGCGATACGGGCCGCCGCGCGCGGCGCCTGCCGGATCCCGCTCGATGCGCAGCATGAACTCGGGATGCGCCAGCAACCGCCGCAGCGCACGCTGGATG
>CAZMWA010000266.1:0-3338 GCA_964569405.1 uncultured Vicinamibacteraceae bacterium
CGGCGTTCGCGGCCGGCTCGGATAGTCCGCCGGATTCCCGCGCGGAGTGTGGTAATGGCCGGGGGAACCACGACCGGCGGGCCGTCAGTAAGTCACTTTTTTGTGGACACTTACGAGGATTAGGCGACTCGCGCTGCCGGAGTGAGCGGGGGAGATCCGCCATGCTGCAGGCCGCCCGGGTCCGCACCTGCCTCTGGTTCGACGACCAGGCGCTCGCGGCGGCCGAGTTCTACTGCGCGCTGCTGCCCGACAGCCGTATCGATCACGTCGCGTACGCGGCGGAGGGCCGGGAGACGACCGGGCCCGGCACGGTGCTGACGGTGGACTTCACGCTGGCCGGCACGCCCTATCAGGCGCTCAACGGCGGCCCGCACTTCACGCTCGACGAGGCGGTGTCGATCGCCGTCGCCGCCGACGATCAGGCGGACACCGATCGGCTGTGGGCGGCGCTCGTCGCCGACGGCGGCGCCGAGGGCCGGTGCGGCTGGCTGAAGGATCGCTTCGGGCTGTCGTGGCAGATCGTGCCGCGGCGGGCCATCGAGTTGCTGAACGGACCGCACGCCGCGAACGTCTGGCCGGCCCTCATGCAGATGAAGAAGATCGACATCGCCGCGCTCGAAGCGGCGGCCGAAGGTGCGCGAGAGGACCGGTGACGATGCGGCTGCGGGCCGCGGCGTGGCGGGTGCGCGCGAGCGCAGGGCGCTGATCGCGCTGCTGCTCGGGGCCTGCGGCATCGGCCTCGCGCCGGTCTTCTCCAAGCTCGCCTTCGACGCCGAGCAGCACCTGCCGGGCGGCGGCCTGGGAATGATCGCGGCGGCGTTCTGGCGCACCGCGCTGGCCGCCCCCCTCTTCTGGTGGCTGCACGCGCGCTCGACGCCGGCCGGCCGCGGCTCCGGCGGCCTCCGCGGCGCACGCGTGCTGTGGCTGCCCGGCGTGGCGTTCGCCGGCGACCTGGCGGCGTGGCACAAGGCGTTCGAGTTCACGACGCTGGCCAACGCCACGCTGCTCGCCAACTTCGCGTCGATCCTCGTCGCCGTCGCCGGCTACCTCTGGCTGCGGGAGCGCCTGGGGTGGACGTTCGCCCTCGGGGCGGCCGCCGCGTTCGCCGGCGCCGGCGTGCTGCTGGGGGTCGACTTCGGCCGCGGCCGGGACCCGCTGATCGGCGATGCGCTGGGCCTGCTCACGGCCTGCTTCTACGCCGCCTACCTGCTGTCGGTGAAGGTGCTGCGCCGCGACTTCGGCGTCGCGCACCTCATGGCCTACTCCAGCAGCGTGGCCGCGATCGGGCTGCTGCTCATCGCCTGGGCGAGCGGCGAGCAGGTGGTCCCGCACACCGGGGAGGCCTGGTCGGCGGTCGTCGCGCTCGCCTTCGTGTCGCACGCGGGCGGCCAGGGGCTCATCGCGTACGCGCTGGCCCACCTGCCGGCGGGCTTCGCCACCCTCAGCCTGCTGGTGCAGCCGGTGGTCACGGCCGCGGCAAGCTGGATCCTGTTCGCCCAGGTCCTGAGCCCGCTGCAGATCGGCGGCGGGCTGCTGGTGCTGGCCGGCCTGGCCGTCGCGCGGCGCGGCAGCGGCGCGGCGTAACGACCGGCGCCGGCCGGCGCCGGTAGCACGCGGGCGGCGCTACTCCGTCACCTCGCGGTCGGCCCGCTCCTGCACCGAGCCCGGGATGCCCAGGCGGACGTCGGCGCCCAGGTCGCGCAGGAGCGCGGCCGTCTCGGGCCACGACTGGAACTGGAACGACTGTTTCGAGCCCTCGGCCAGACGGAACGGCGTGCGGCCGCGGAAGTCGCGGGCGTCGATGTCCGCGCCGGCCTCGACGAGCAGCTCGACAATCTCGTTCAAGCCGCGGAAGGCCGCGCCGTGCAGGGCGGTGAAGTCCGCCTCGTTCACAGCGTGGATGTCGGCGCCCGCCGCGAGCAGCACCCGCACCGCCTCCTCGCCGCCCTGCGACCGGAGGCCCCGCGGCTCGCGCGGCGTGTAGGTGGCGGCGCCGAGGCCAGCCGCGGCCATGAGCGGCGTCGTGCCGTCGACGGTCGTCAGCGTCATGTCGGCGCCGGCCGCGAGCAGCGTCGTGATGATCTCGGCGCTGCTGTTGGAGCGGTTGAGCACGGCGTATTCGCCGAAGACCTGCCCGAAGCTGCCGTTGGCGCCGAACGCGGCCACCCACAGCGGCGTGGCGCCGCGCAGGTCGCCGGTGCCGCAGGCGTAGCGCTCGAAGGCGCCCTTCTCGGGGTAGCCGATGTAGCTCATGAACATGGCGGACGTGGCAATCCGCACGTTCGGATCGGCGCCGTGGGCCAGCAGCGCCCGCACCAGCGGGAGCCGGCCCTCCACGCCCCGGCCAGGGTTGTAGATCGACCCGCCCAGCCCCGTGCCGCCGTGCTCCCGGTCCCAGTGCGTCAGCCAGTGGTCGACGTTCCCCGCGGCGGCGTGCAGCGCGTGGATGCCGCCCATCGACGCGTCGGGGTCGGCGCCCTGCTCGATCAGGAAGTGCGCGAACCCGTACTGGCCGTAGAGGATGGAGAGCGGCAGCGCGTGCGTGCCGTCGCGGCCCGTCTCGTTCACGTCGGCGCCGCCCTCGATGAGGATGCCGGCCAGCTCGACGTTGCCGTGGCGCGCCGTCGTCATCAGCGGCGTGAACCCCTTGTCGGTCGATACGGAGATGGCCGCGCCGCCCTCGAGCAGGGCGCGCACGATGTCGGGATGGGCCTCCTCGACGGCCCACATCAGGGCCGTGGCGCCGGTCCCCACGGCTGCCGCGTTCGGGTCGGCGCCGTGGCGCAGGAGCGCCCGCACGACCTCCACGCTGCCGGTCCGCGCGGCAATCATCAGCGGCGTCCGCCCGCTCGCCTGCGCGGCGTTCGCGTCGGCGCCGGCGGCGAGCAGCCGCTCCACCATGCCCGCGCTCGCGTTCTCGCTGGCCCGGGCCAGCGGCGTGACGCCGTGGTCCTCGGCCGCATTCACGTCGGCGCCGGCGGCGAGCAGCAGATCGACCATCTCGAGGTCGTCCCAGTGGGCGGCCCACAGCAGCGCGGTCACGCCGTCCGCCCGGGCCGTGTCGACGTCGACCCCCTCCTCGAGCAGCGTGCGCACCGCGCCGCGGTCCTGGCCCGCGGCGGCGCCCACGAGGCGCAGATCGGCCGTGCCCGCCGCCGCCGCGGCGGCCAGCAGCAACGAAATCAACCCGACGGTGACGAGCGGAATGCGCCTGAACGCCATGGTGCTGCCTCCTCGATGCGGCCCGGCCAACAGCGCGCCGGGCACGCCGACAATCGGACAATTATAGATGCATCCCGCCGCAAGGCGCGCACAGCGGGAACGGCGCGGGGCAATGG
>CAZMWA010000267.1:0-25675 GCA_964569405.1 uncultured Vicinamibacteraceae bacterium
ACGAACAGCGTGTTGCCGCCGCTCGGCGTCGTCAGCTCCGGCGTGAGGTTGAGGAACAGCGAGCCGATGGCCAGACCGCCCGCGGCGATCGCGAGGTACTGGCGGCCGCCCACGCTGTAGGTCATCGGACGGCCGCCCACCGCGCCGTTCAGGATGGTCTGCCAGAGCACCTCGCCGGTCCCGGCGTCGAACGCCCGGAAGCGGCGCGCGAGGTCGCCCGCGAACACCAGGTTGCCGCCGGTGGCCAGCACCGATCCGTAGACGGGCGCGCGCTGCTGGTAGCTCCACAGCGTCCGGCCGGTCGACGCGGAGACGGCCTCGATGCGGCCGACGGGCGCGGTCTCCGGATCCGCGCCGGGCACGTGCCGCATCCGGGTGCGGATGTCGTAGCCGTCGCTCGGGCCGGCCACCTCGACCGACATGGCGATGTCCATGCACGCGTTGTTGAGCGGCATGTACAGGGCGCCGGTGTCCGGGCTGTAGGCGCCGGACGGCTGGTTCTTGCCGCCGATCAGGCTCGGGCAGGCGAAAGCGAACTCCTCGACGGACTGCGGCGTCGTCGACTCGTCGATGATCGGACGGCCGGTGTCGACGTCGAGACCGGTCATGATGTTCTGGTAGATGGTGGGCCGCGCCCACAGGAACTCGCCGGTGGCCGCGTCGAGGGTCCAGACCAGGCCGGTCTTGCCGGGAATGCCGGTGACGACCTTGCGCGTCTCGCCCCGGCGCAGGGCGGGATTGATCCAAGGCACCTCCGCAGGATCCGGCGCCACCGTGGTCTCCACGATCATCCGCTCGAAGACATGATCGAGGTCCCAGTTGTCCCGCGGCAGGTGCTGGAAGTACCACATCATCTCGCCCGTGTCCGGGTCGAGCGCCAGCGTCGAGTTCGTGTACAGCAGGTCGGCCTTGCCCGCTCCCCGCAGCGTCTCGGGCAGCGGCGAGGGCGGGCCCGTGCCCCAGAAGAGGAGGTTCAGCGCCGGGTCGTAGCTGCCGGTCATCCAGGCCGACGCGTGCCGGCGCGCCGACAGCGGCAGGCCGCCCCAGGTGTCGCCGCCCACCTGATCCGGGGTCGCGGCCGTGTTCACGCGCCACATCTCGCGGCCGGTCTCGAAGTCGTGGGCGGTCACGAAGCAGCCGCCCGGGCGCGGGCTCTGGGGATTGCAACGCGAGCCGGTGATGACCTTGCCGCCGACCACCAGCGGCCCGGTCGTCTGGGCCACCTGCTCGCGGTAGTCGGCCCGCTGCGTCTCCCACACGACCTCGCCGGTGCGCGCGTCGAGCGCCACGAGGAAGGCGTCGTTGGTCGCCAGCAGCACCCGGTCGCCGTAGATCGACACGTTGCGGTAGCGGTAGCGCGTGCCGGTCAGGTTGGCGATGCCGTCCGGCAGGGGACGCCGGTACTCCCACAGCAGATCGCCCGTGGTGGCGTCGAGCGCCTGCACGATGTCCTCGACGTGGGGCAGGAACATCACGCCGTCGTAGACGATCGGCTCGATCTCCTGGTACCCCTGCCGCATCGCCCGCGACCAGACGAGCCGCAGCTCGCCGACGCTCCCCGCGTCGATCTGGTCGAGCGGGCTGTAGCCCCACAGGGGGTAGCCGTTGCGAAAGCTGATCCAGTTCTCTGGCCGCGGCCGCAGCAGCATGTCGTCGGTCACCGGCACGAAGCCGCGCAGCAGGGCGGGCACCTCGGCGCCGGCCCGCGCGGCGCCCTCCGGCGGCGCCTGCGCGCCGAGCGCCGCCAGCCCGCCGATGCCGGCCAGAAACGCCGCGAACCACTTGCGTGCCACGATAGGGCCTCTCTTTTCGAACGAAATCGCGATACATTAGCTTAGCTCAGGAGTCTGCGCCGTACGACGGTGCAGACTCCGCTGATCAAGGAAGCCATGGACGAGACGCCCGAGCGGTCGCGCACCGGCGCCTGGCGCCGGCTGGCGATACATTCGCCCAACGTCCGCATCTGCCACTGGATCAACGTCATCGCCTGCGGCTATCTGCTGCTCAGCGGCATCCACATCTTCCTCGACTTTCCGGAGCTGTACTGGGGCCACACGGGCTACCAGGGCTATCCGGCCATCTTCAAGCTCTCCGACTGGGGCCTGTCCTGGGACGAGGCGGGCGAGCTGGGCAACCGGATGTGGGGCCGCAACTACCACTTCACGTTCGCCTGGGTGTTCCTGGTCAACGGCCTGGTCTACGCCGGGTGGAACCTCGCCCGGGGACACTTCGCGCGCAACCTGCTGCCCGGCCGCGACGAATTGACGCTGCGGCACCTGCGGGACGAGGTGCGCGAGCACCTGCGCTGGCCGCGGCGGGCGCCCGAGACGACGGTCCGCTACGGCACGCTGCAGAAGCTTTCGTACCTGCTGCTCATCTTCGTCTACGTGCCGCTCATGGTGCTGACCGGGCTGGCGCAGTCGCCCGGCATCACCGCCGGCGCGCCCTGGCTGCTCGACATGTTCGGCGGCCGGCAGACGGCCCGTTCGCTGCACACGTTCGGCACCGTGCTGCTGGTCCTGTTCGTCGTCGTGCACCTCGTCGAGGTGGCGGCCGCGGGCGTCGTCAACCGCGTGCGTTCGATGATCACGGGGAACCTGCGGGTTCCCGAGGGGGAACAATGAGCCAGTTCATCTCACGCCGGACGATGCTGCGGGGCCTCCCCGCGCTGGGCGGCCTGCTGCTGACAGGCTGCTCCCGCGAGACCTTCCTGCCGCCGCAGTACAGGGGCGGGCTCGTCGGCATGGCCGACGTGCTGACCATGGGCACGAACCGCCTCCTGCAGAGGGACCAGCCGCTGGCGCGCGAGTATCAGCGGAGCGACATCTCGCACCCGTTCCCGACCTGGGCCCAGACCAACCCGCCGAACGAGGAGTACCAGCGGCTGCGGCGGGGCGGATTCGAGGAGTGGCGCCTCGAGGTGTTCGGCCTCGTCGGACGGCCCGTCTCACTGACGCTGGACGACATCAAGCGCCTGCCCGCGCGCACGCAGATCACGGCGCACGTGTGCGAGCAGGGCTGGTCGGCCATCGGCGAGTGGACGGGACCCCAGCTCCAGCGGGTCATCGAGGAGGCCGGCGGTCCGCAGCCGAAGGCGCGCTACGTGGTCTTCAAGACCTGGGACGGCTGGTACGAGAGCATCGACATGTTCGAGGTCGCGCACCCGCAGACGATCCTCGCCTACCGCCTGAACGGCGAGGAGCTGCCCATGGGCAACGGCGCGCCGCTGCGGCTCCGGGTCGAGCGGCAGTGCGGCTACAAGAACGTGAAGTTCCTCAAGTCGATCGAGCTCGTCGAGTCGCTGGCCGGCTTCGGCAAGGGCGGCGGCGGGATCAGCGCCGACTACGGGTTCCACTGGTTCGCGGGCGTCTGAGGCGGCGGCTCAGTTGTCGAAGAAGTACTTGACCGTGAGCATCAGCGACCAGGCGCGCGCGCCGGCGAACGTGTCGTGGTGCTCGAAGTCCGGGTCGAACGCCTGGGCGGCGTGCAGGTCGTAGCGGCCGCTGGTCTCGATATCGCCCAGCATCGAGTAGGTCAGCTTCAGCCCCAGCCAAGTCCTGTCGGCAACGCGGAAGTCGGCGCCCGCGTGCAGGTGCCCGGCCAGGACCGTGTCGGACAGGTCGTCGTCCAGGCTGGCGTTGTAGAACGACAGGGGCGGATCGTGGGCGTCGCCGTTGACGGCCGTGTCCCTGTACATGTCGGAGAAGCGCACGCCGGCCGCCGTGACGAACGCCGGCCCCACCCCGGCGCCCAGGTACGGCGAGACCACCGACCAGTCCGGGAAATCATAGTACGCGTTGACCGTCAGCATGCGCACGGCCAGGTGGTCGATCGACGAGCTGGTGTCGGACGTGACCGTGCTGCCGACCCGATCCGCCATGGCCACCCCGTCGTAGTCGGTGACGCCGAGGAACATCTGATCGAGGTCGTTCCACTTCTGCCCGAACGCGAGCTCCACGCGCGCGCGGTTGGCGACGAGGCCGGCCGCGAGATCGAACACGGGGCCGGTGGCCGCGGCGACGTCGTACTGCCAGCGGTATCCGGAAACCTCGGGTCTGGGGTCGAGATCGAAGCAGGCATCGGTCGGATAGCAGAGGGGATCCCGGTTCCAGCCGCTCTGCATGAGGTTCGACGCCCAACTGGCGCCCAGGGCGCCGCCGACATACCAGCCGGAGCGCGGCTCCCCGGCGGCGCCCTGCGCCGACACGCCGGAGGCGGACGAGAGCACGAGCATGCCCGCGGCTGACGCGATGAACGAGGCGAGACGCATGACTACCTCCTGCGTACGATTCTGCCATGTGACGGCGGCTGCCGTCGGCGGCGCCGTACGCAACTCGCCCGATCCCTGACGGGACGGTCCCGCATCGTGACAGGCTGGACGCCTAGAAGCCCCGCTTGCGCCCCCGGATGCCCCGGCGGCTGCCCTTCGGCTTGGCGGGTCGGAACCGCGGCCCGTCGTCGAGGAACGGCGGCGGGCCGAAGTCGGCTGGCGGCCGCGGCGTGCGCTCGCGCGCCTCGTTGACCTTCAGCGTGCGCCCCTGCAGCTCGGTGCCGTCGAACCGCGAGATGGCCTCTGCGACGACCGCCGCGTCGCTGAACTCCACGAAGGCGAACCCCCGCGGCTGACCCGTCGCGCGGTCGACGGGCAGGAACACCTCGGTGACGTCGCCGACTTGGGCGAACAGCTTCTCGAGCTCCGCCTGCGTCGTGCTGAAGTTGAGATTGCCGACAAAAACCTTTGCAGAAATGACGTCCTCCTTGGTGACTATGTGCTGAATTGCGGCTTACGCCTTGGGCACCTGCAGATCGGGCATCGGCGCCGCGGTGAAGAGGTACCGCGTCGGCTTGGCCAGCCACCTCGCCCACACGGTGGCCCGCGACATCCGGGCGCTGTCGGTCGCGGCGCCCGTCCCCGCGTACATCTGGCGGAAGAGCTTCGATATCAGCACGAACAGCAGGCGCTCGCGCAGCGTCCGCAACCATGCGGCGCGCTGCCAGACCGATCGCAGGCTGTAGAACCGATCCCACGCGCCCTTCGTGCCCAACCGAATCGCTTCCGCCGACATCGCCTCGTGCGGCAGGTACAGCTTGGGGCGACGGGCCGCCGGAATGAGCCAGTAGCGGGTCAGGGGCACGTCGTCCACGTACGCCATGTCCTGCTCCATCTCCGACTCCCAGCGCTGAAAGTCGACGGTGCCGGGGAACGGCGTCAGCATGACGAACTGCGCGAACCTGACGCCCGCGCGCTGCGCCACCCGCGCGGTCGCCTCGAAAGTCTCCGGCCGGTCGCTGGGCAGCCCGAAGATAAACGAACCTAGCAGATGCACCCCGTGCTCGCCAAATCGGCGCAGCCGCGCGACCAGCGCGTCGCCCGCCAGGTTGAAGTCCTTGTACACGTCCTTGAGCCCTTCCTCGGTCACGGACTCGACGCCGACGCACACACCCTTGATGCGCGCCTTCTGCATCGCCTCGAGGAACGCCGGATCCTCCGCCGCCTCCATCGTGATCTGCGTGTAGAACCACGTGTCGTCCGGCAGCATCGCGAGCCGCGCCATCAACTCGAAGCGCTCGGCCCGAATCGCTTCCAGCTCGCGCAGGCGCCCCGGGTCCTTGCGGCGGGCCGCCTGGGCCAGATCCTCGAGGGTAACCGGGTAGAAGTTGTCGTCGGCCAGCGCGATGAAGCGGAATCCCCGGCGGCGCAGCTCCACGATCTCCTCGATGACGACGTCCACGCTGCTCTGCCGCGGGCGCTGGCCGTCGGTGCGCCAGACCGAGCAGAACGAGCAGTGCTTGGGACATCCGCGCACCGTCTGGACGGAAGCCCACATGTACCGATCGGGGGGCATGAGGTCCCACCGTGCGCGCTGGAGCGACGCCCCCTCGACGTGCCCGCCCTCGTACAGCGGCTGCAGGGCGCCCCGCGCGCAGTCGCCCAGCACCGTGCCCCAGACGCCGTCCCCGTCGCCTCGCACGACGGCGTGCGCGCCGCCCAGCTCCCGGGCTTCAGCGGGATAGAGGGACGCGTGCACGCCGCCGAAGACGACGCGGGCGCCGCGCTCGCGGGCCAGCCTGCCCACCGCGTAGCCGCGCAGCACGTTCAGCGTGTGAATGCCGATGCCGACGACGTCGCCCGGCTCGAGCTGATCGGCGTCGAACGGCTCGAGCGTCTCGTCCGTGAGCACCGGATCGCCCCATTCCGCCGGTGTGGCGCCCGCCAGCACGTACAGCCAGCGCGGCGTGATGATGGCGGTGCCGAATGACACGTCGCTGGGATTGACGAGATGCACACGCACATGCGCCTCCGAATCGCGGCGGAATCACCTGTCAGAGGAAGGGCGAGAGGAACGGCTCGTCGGTCTCGAACCGGGTGAACGCGCTGGCCAGCAAGAGTACCCAAGGACAAGCTATACGCTGGAGGGTGCGGCTGGCAAGTGTCCTCCCGCGCCCGGCGCCCTCTCGCCGCCGCCTGCCGACGCTATACTACTGCACGCTACCGACCCACGAAAGGAAATCGACATGACCAGACGGCTCCCCGCAGGTCTCGCGCTGGCGGCGGTGCTGGCGCTCGCGGCGCTGCCCCATCCGGCCGCCGCCCAGCTCGACCAGACGGCGGCGTGGACGGCCTTCGTCGCCAACGAGTACCAGGTCGTGCCCAACGTCACCTATCTGACGGCGGCCGGCCGCGAGAACCGCGTCGACCTCTACCTGCCGGCGAACGCGGCCGGCCCGACGCCGGTGCTCATGTACATCCACGGCGGCGGCTGGCGGCAGGGCAGCAAGGAATCGTACGTGCTGCGCATCCTGCCGTACCTGGAGATGGGCTGGGCGGTCGTCAACGTGCAGTACCGCCTCTCGCAGGTCTCGCAGGCCCCGGCGGCGGTCGAGGACTGCCTGTGCGCCCTGCGCTGGATCATCCGCAACGCGGAGGAGCACAACTTCGACACCGACCGCATCGTCGTGAGCGGCCAGTCGGCCGGCGGCCACCTGACGCTCGCGACCGGGATGACCCCGGCCGGGGCCGGGCTCGACCGCCGCTGCCCCGGCGCGGAGGAGCTGCGCGTGGCCGCGATGATCAACTGGTACGGCGTGACCGACGTGGCCGACCTGCTCGAGGGTCCCAACATGACGTCGTGGGGCGTGTCGTGGCTCGGCAGCCGCGCCGACCGCACCGAGCTGGCGGCGCGCGTCTCGCCGCTCACCTACGTGCGCGACGGCCTGCCGCCGATCTTCAGCATCCATGGGACCGAGGACCGCGCGGTGCCCTACGACCACGCCGTCCGGCTGCACGCCGCGCTCGACGAGGCGGGCGTCCCGAACGAGCTGCACACGGTGCCGGGCGGCGGCCACGGCCGGTTCACGCGCGAGGAGATGCTGGAGATCTTCGGCAAGATCCACGGCTTCCTGGCAGCCCACGGGCTGACGCCCCGCGCCCCCGCGACCGAGCAGCAGTAAGCTCAAGGCTCGACGGCCACGGTCACGAGTGCGTCCGTGTGGTGCTCCTCGCTGGAGCCCCCCATGTTGACGTGCTCGTCGACCCGCAGCCGCAGCTCGTAGGTGCCGGGCGCGCTGAACGCCGCGGTCGTGGCGAGCGCGTCCGGCACGCTGAACGTCACGCGGCCGGCAGCCGGCCCGCGGTTCTTGCTCCAGCGCACCGCCAGCTCCCCCCGCTCGGCGTCCGCGGGGGACGCGGAAGCCGCCAAGGCCAGCGGGCGGCCCACCCGCGCGGTCAACGGCCCGGGCGGCACGCCGCCCACCGTCGGGGCCTGCGGCCCGCCCGGATCCCCGATCTCGTAGATCGCGTTCAGGCTGCCCGTGGTCTGCTCCCGGTGGCCGGTGCCGGGCACCCCCAGCGTCCAGATCACCTCGTCGTCCCAGCCCGGCGGCACGGTCACGCGGAAGACGTGCCACTGGCGCAGGGGCAGGAAGTTGGTCGGCTGCCCCCGGTCGTCCGGCGCCGGCCGGACCTGGTTGTCCGGGCCGATGGGTATCGGCGTCTCGCCGCTGTTGCGGTTGAAGTACCCGAAGAAGAGGGTGAACGAACCGTCGGGGTTCCGGAGCCAGCCGTCGAAGACGGGGCTGATCGTCTTCAGATCCGGGCGCACGAGCTCCTGCGCCGGGGCCGGCGCCGGCAGCGACAGCAGCAGCGCGGCGGCGCAGGCCGCGAGCGCGCGTCGCGTGGGCATGGCTGACAGCGGCATGGCGACGGCCCCCGCTACTGCTGATTCGCCGGACTTGCCGACGCGATCCGCCGGTACTCCGCGTCGGTCAGGAAGATCCAGTCGGTGTGGGCGATCGCCATCTCGTCGATGGTCCGCGACCCCGACCCGGTCCACATGGTCGGATCCGGGTTGTTGCGATTCCCGGCCGAGTTGTCGTGGTAGGACGTCATGTGCATCACGGTCCCGGCCGGGAAGGCCGGCGGGTTCTCGTACGAGTAGGTCAACTGCCAGTTGACGTCGTAGCGCGGCACCGACGTCAGCAGCTCGACCCGCCCGTCGGGCAGCACCGCCTCGAGCGCCATCGCCTGCCCGCGGTAGTGCATGTGCGGGCGGAAGTGGACGATCTGCGCCGCCTGCGGCAGCGTCCAGTAGCCGTCGTGGCGCACGTCGCGGGCGCCGGCGGGAATGTCCAGGTTGCGCGCGGTGATGAACCGGGTCACCAGCATCTTCTCCGGCACCTCGCCGCGCGGATGGAAGCGGAAGCCGACGCTCGTCCGATCGCGCGCCTCCTCCCCCACCGGGTGGTAGTGGATGTTGAAGCGGATGACGGCGCCGGCGCGCAGCAGCCGGCCGGTCCCTTCCGGATAGATGTCGCCGCTGTTCCCGATGGAGGTCTCCTTGAGCCACACCTCGCCGGGCAGGGCCACGTTGCGGAAGCCCGCCAGCCCGTTCTCCCCGGGCGCCGCCGGCTCCTGGACCGCGAAGGTGTTGACGTGGTGCACCACGCGGCGGTCCCCGGGATGCACCTCCACGGCCCGGATGTAGCGGTCCTCGGTCAGGCCGGTGGGGACGTAGATGTTGAAGAAGGTGTCCGGGCCCCGCGCCGCGACGACCATCTCCTCCTCCATCGTCACGACGAGGTCGGGCGTCCCGATGTACCACTCGTCGTCCGCGGCGAACGCGGCCGGCGGCGGCAGGTCGGCCGGGTCGCCGCGCGGCGCGCCGGCGTCGACCCACGCCGCGATCGTGCCTATCTCCGCGTCGGTCAGCGAACGGTCGTTGACGTAGTCGCGAATGCCCACGGTGCGATCGAGATGCCAGGGCGGCATCTCGCGGCGCGCCACGCGCTCGCGGATGGCCCGCGCCCAGGGCCGCGTCTCCTCGTAGGTCAGCAGCGACATGGGCGCCATCTGCCCCGGCCGGTGGCAGACCTGACACGCGCGCTGCAGGATGGGCGCCACGTCCCGGGTGAAGGTGACGGCGGCGGTATCCGCGGCGGCCGGCTGGGCGCCCGCCGCGGGCGCCGCCAGGCACGCGGCCGCGGCGAGCAGCCCGACCCCCACCGGCGCGCTGCGCATGGAGCTCGTTGCACGCATGACAGGACCCTCGTCTAGCGGGGCATCCGGAAGAAGCCCATCTCGATGAGCTCCTCGCGGTCGCCGCCCCCGATGATGGAGCACAGCACCTGCTTCTCCAGGCAGGCCGCCAGCACGTGCCGCACTGCCGCCCGGGCCTCGGGCGCCAGCGGGTGGCCGGTGCGGGTGGCCCGGCCGACGCCCAGGTTGATGCTGAGGTCGTTGACACCGATCAGTATGCCGCCGATGCCCGGCACGTCGAGGATGTCGCGGATGTTGCGAACACCCTCGGGCGACTCGATCATGACGTAGGCGAACAGCTCGCCCGCCGGGTTCAGCGGCCACAGGTCCGCCCGCCGCATGTACTCGTCGGCGTCCATCTCGCCCCACAGCGGGAAGCCGGTGAAGCCGTCGGTCGACCACAGGCCCGCGCCTCGGATGCCGGGCGGATCCGGGTACCGCGCGCCCCGCTGCGGGGGAATGCGCATGGCGCGCACCGCCCGCAGCGCCTCTTCCGCCGTGTCGATCTGCGGGAAGACGATGGCGAGCGCCCCGATGTCGAGCACCTGCTTGACGAGCCAGCTCGAATTCTCCTCGCCGTACATCGGGATGCGGACGCCGGGCGTGACCTGCAGCCGCCCGTCCGGGCGCCGCATGCGGGCGAACTCCTCGAACCGCGCCGCGAGCTCGTCGATGCGGTACGGCCCGTGCTCCATGTCGATCATCTGCCAGACGTCGGGGCCGACCACCCCGCCCTGCTCCAGCCGCTCGATCAGCGGGCTGATGCGCGCCGCCTGCCCGGCCGCCGGCTGCGCCGCGCACGGCAGCGCGGCCGCCAGCACCACCAGCAGCCCCACGACTCGCCGGCTCATGACGTCCTCCCTCCGGCCTGTGGCGCTCACCTGCAGCTACTGCTGCTGCTGCTGTTGCTGTTGCGCCATGGCCCGCTCGGCCTCGCGCTGGCCGGCCAGGATGTTGTAGAGCCCGTAGTTCCCCTCGTGGCAGGCGTACTCGTACAGCGGATCGGCGCTCTGCTGCATGAGGAGCTCGAAGGTCCAGGTCACCGGCCAGATCGTCGGGTCGTCGAGCGTCGCCTCGTAGAGCAGCGTCTGCGGGGAGACGCGCGTGAAGCGCTCGACGAGGCGCAGGTTCGTGCTGGTCAGGCCGCCGAGGAAGCCGGTGCCCCGCAGGAAGTTCGTCGTCTCGACGACCAGCGTGTCGCCGTCCCAGCGGCCGCGCGAGTCGCCCATCTGCTGGGGGATGCCGCTGCGCTCGCGGCCGTCCAGCGGAATGACGCGGGTGCTGTGCACCATCTCGTTGAGCAGCACGACGTGGTCCTCGGTCTGGAACAACTGCATGTTGTTGTTGTAGGCGCTCGGCTGCATGGGCGGCCCGGAGTTGAAGCCCACGAGGCAGCGCACCGCGAGGTGCCCGGGACCCATGTCCGCGACCCAGCCGCCGTAGGTCAGCTCGTGCAGGCCCAGGCCGCGCCGCTCCATCGCCATCTCCTCCTGGCGCCTCTGCGCCGCGGCCGTCAGCGCCGGCACGCGGCCGTCGGGCGGATCGACGATCAGCGACGTGCGCCGGTCCTCGGCCACCCCCGTCGCGTCGTACCAGGCCTCGTTGTACGAGCCCGTCGGCATGGCGTCGCTGCCCTCCTGAATCTGCCGCCAGGTCTCTTCGGCCTCGGCGAGCACGACCGCGGCGTCCTCGTCGTTCAGCGTCGTCTTGCCGGCCAGGTTCTCCGGCCGCTCGAACGGCGTCAGCGAGCGGAAATCCCAGACGCCGGCCAGATCCGGTGCGCCCCACGCGGTGCGGGGCACGCTCGCATCGTCCGCCGTCTGGGCGGTCGCCACGGCCGGGGCCAGCGCCACGGCGGCGGCGAGCGCAAGCAGTACGGGGAGAGTCCGGTGACTCATCAGCAGCCTCCTCGGTGTTTCGAAAGACGATGGCACGCTCAAAGTATCGCTCAGAATTCGCCGCGCCGACACAATATCGTCCGGAGCCGGCCATTACCGGGGCCGCGCGGCGGGACGCGGCGACGCGCCGCGCCCGTGCCGGTCCGCCCGTCACCCGCTCAGCCCGCCGGCGAGATCGCCGCCCGCCGCGACCCGCGACGCCGGCGGCGCGGGCGGGGGCCGCCGCGCGGCCGGTCGCCGCCCGCCGGGGCGGCGGGAGACGGAGCGCCGGGAGCCGGCGCGAAGCCGGCGACGTGCTCGCACGGGATGGGCCTGCCGACGAGCCGCTCGATGGCGGCGAGCTGCTTGCCCTCCTCCGGGGCAGCCAGCGCGATCGCGGCGCCGCAGCGTCCCGCTCGAGCCGTACGGCCGATGCGGTGCACGTAGTCCTCGGCCACGTGGGGCAGGTCGAAGTTGATCACGTGGCTGATGCCGTCGACGTCGAGTCCGCGGGCGGCGATATCGGTCGCGATCAGCGTGTCGACCGCCCCGGCGCGGAAGTGCGCCAGCGCCCGGGTGCGCGCGGCCTGGCTCTTGTTGGCGTGGATCGCTGCCACCCGCCGGCCGGACCGCTCGAGGTGCCGGACGAGCTGGTTGGCCCGCGCCTTGGTGCGGGTGAAGACCAGGGCCTGTCCCATGTCCGCGTCCGCCAGCAGCCGGCCGAGCAGCTCCGTCTTGCGGGTCATGGCCACCGGGTGCACCACCTGGCGGATGCTGCTCACCGGTGTCGCGCGGCGCGCCACCTCGATCAGCACGGGTTCCGCCGTCGATCGCCGGATGAGCGCCTCGATCTCGGCGGGCAGCGTGGCCGAAACGAAGAGACTCTGACGCCGCGCCGGCAGCGCGGCCAGAATCCGCCGCACGTCGGGCAGGAAACCCATGTCGAGCATCCGGTCGGCCTCGTCGAGGACCACCATCTCGACACCGCCGAGATGCGCCTGCCTGCGCCCGAGGTGATCGAGCAGCCGGCCGGGCGTAGAGATCAGCAGATCGAGGCCGGCGGCCAGACGACGCGCCTGCGGCGCCATGCCGACGCCGCCGAAGAGAACGGCGCTGCGGACGCGCAGGTGTCGGGCGTACTGCTTGACCATTTCCCCGACCTGGGCGGCCAGCTCGCGGGTCGGCGTCACAACCAGCGCCCGCGGTTGGCGCGACGCCGTGCCGGCGGCGAGATTCTGCAGAATCGGCAGCAGGAACGCCGCCGTCTTGCCCGTGCCGGTCTGGGCGCAGGCGATCAGGTCACGGCGCTCGAGCACGACCGGAATGGCGCGCTCCTGGATGGGCGTGGGTGTGGTGTAGCCCGCGGCCGCAACGGCGCGAACGAGCTCCGGGCGCAAGCCCAGATCGGTGAACTGCATTCTGCTCCTGCTCCTGTCTTCGTGTTGACCGCGGCGCATGCACGCCGCCGGACGCCCGGGAACCCGGGCTCCGGCCGCGCGGCTACGCGGCTTCCGTCGACTCGGCGACGGGGGATGTGGGTTGCAAGGGAACCTGCAGGCCGGGCAGCGGCCTGGCGGCGAACAGGCGCTGCACCGGCCGGGCCAGCAACCGCGCCCACGTCGCCGCGCGCGAGACGCGGGCGCTGTCGGTCGCCAGGCCGGTGTTGGCGTACATCTGTCGATACACCTTGGAAATCAGCAGAAACGCCAGGCGGCCGCGCAGCGATGGGACGACCCTCGAACGGCGCCAGATTGCCCGGATGCCGTAGAACCGGTCCCAGGCCCGCTGCGTGCCCCGCCGAATCTCTTCGGCGGACATGACGGGATGCGGCGTGTAGAGCTTGGGCCGCCGGACGTGCGGAATCAGCCAGTACCTGGACGCCGGCACGCCGTCGATCACGGGCATCGAAGCGCGCTGCTCGCGCTCCCAGCGCTCGAAGTCGAGCGTGCCGGGAAAGGGCGTCAGCGTGACGAACTGGGCGAACGCCATGTCGGCGCGCTCGGCCAGGTCCACGGTGGCGTCGAAGGAGCCCGGACGATCGCTCGGCAGGCCGAAGATGAACGACCCGAGCACGTGCACGCCGTGCCTGCGGAACGTCCGCAGCCGGGCCACGAGCGCCTCGCCGGCAAGGTTGAAATCCTTGTAGACGTCCTTCAGGCCCTCCGGGGTCACGGCTTCCACGCCGACCAGCGCACCCCTGATCCGGGCCTTGCGCATCGCGTCGAGGAACGACGTGTCCTCTGCAGCCTCCATGGTGATCTGCGTATAGAAGACGAGGTCGTCCGGCAGGAGCGCGAGCCGCTCCATGAGGGCAAAGCGTTCGGCGCGGATCGCTTCGAGCTCGTGGAGGCGTTGCGGATCCTCACGGCGGCCGGCCATTCGGAGATCGTCGAGCGTCACGGGATAGAAGTTGTCGTCGGCCAGCGCGATGAAGCGGAACCCCATGCGGCGCAGCTCGACGACCTCCTCGATCACCGCGTCGACGCCGCGCTGGCGCGGCTCCTGACCGTCGGTGCGCCAGACCGAGCAGAACGAGCAGTGCTTCGGACACCCCCGCACCGTCTGGACGGAAGCCCAAGCATAGCGTTCCCGGGGCAGCAGATCCCAGCGCGCTTTCGTGAAGGCCGACGCACCGATCCGGCCGGCCTCGTAGATCCGCTCCGGGGCGCCGGCCGCGCAATCCGCCAGCACCCTGCCCCAAACCACGTCGCCGTCGCCCCTGACGACGGCGTGGGCCCCGCCCCGAGCGTGGGCCTCCTCCGGGTACAGCGTCGCGTGAATGCCACCGTAGACCACCCACGCGCCGCGGGCGCGGGCGCGCCTGCCGAGGGCATACCCGACCAGAGCGTTGCCGGTGTGCACGCCGATCCCGACGACGTCGCCAGGCTGCAACCGGGAGGCATCGAACGGTTCCAGCGTCTCGTCGATCGGGATCGGATCGCCGAACTCCGGCGGTGTCGCCCCCGCGAGCACGTACAGCCAGCGGGGCGTGATGATGGCGGACCCGAACGAGAGATGGCTCGGATTGACGATATACACGCGCATGCGTTGTTCCTGGTGGACCGGGGTCGGTCACCGCCAAGGTGCGCTCGGCGGCCAGTCCGGCCCTCTTCACGCGTGTCGGCGGGAACCGGCCACGTGTGGCTTCGATGAGGCTGGGCGGACGTTCCGATGAGGCAGGAACAGCGGCGGAGACTCAGAAAAGCTCTGCAAGCGTATCACATTCTCCGGCCGCCCAGATGCGCACCGTCGGCCCGCCCTGAACGCGCAGGAGCCCGCGGGGCGCCCGCCTATATACTGGCAACGGCCTGCTTTCCCGAGACCTCGTTCCGGGCCCGGCTTCACGCGCCGGCAGGCGGCACGCCGTTCAGGAGGACCATGCCTGACCCGTCGCCCGACAGCACGCAGGCGTACCTGTCCGACGCGGGAGCGACGCCGCTCCTCACCCGTGGGCAGGAAACCGCGCTCGCGAAACGCCTCGCACGGAACAAGCGTATCGCCCTGCGGCTGACGTCGCGGATTCCGTGCATCGCGCGGGACGTGCTCGAGATGGGCGACGTTCTCAGGTCCAACCCGCTCGCCGCCCGCACCCTGCTCGCGCTGCCCCCGAAGGCGCAGACGGACGCGCAGCTCAGAACCCGTGCGCGCGCGGTGATCCACGACCTCGACGTCATCCGCGCCGCGCAGGCCGACGCCGGGACGCACGACGCCGCCCTGGATGCGATTCCCGTCCGCCACCACCGCCGGGCTCGCCGGGCGCGGTGGGCGGCGCTGAGGGCGCGGGTCCGGCTGTCGCACGCGGTTGGCGCCGTGCCGTACGCCGAGTCGGTCAAGCTCCGACTCGTGGGCAGGGCCACCGCGTCGCTGGACGCGGTGGAAGAGCTGCGCAAGGGGGTCGACGAGCTCGAGCGGCGGCAGCGCACACGGGGTGCCGCGAGCGTTCCGACCGCTCCCGGCCTCGACGAGGCGCGCGCGCTGCTACTGGCGCGCGTCGCCGCTCTCGGCCTGACATTGCGGCAGGCGACTCACATCCGCGCGCGGCTGCGGGCGGCGACGGCAGGGATCGCAGAGGCCAAGCACGCGCTCGTGGCGGCGAACCTGCGGCTCGTCATCGCCAACGCCAGGCGCTACCACCATCACTCGCTGGGCTTTCTGGACTTGGTGCAGGAAGGGAATCTGGGACTGCTGCGGGCGGTCGACAAGTTCGACCATCGACTGGGCTACAAGTTCTCCACCTACGCGACCTGGTGGATCCGCCAGGGCATGACGCGCGCCCTCGCGGAGAAGGGACGGATCATCCGGCTGCCGGTGCATGTGGCGGACACGCTGCGCACGGTCCTGGCCGCCGCGGACGATCTGTCCAAGACCCTCGGCAGGCAGCCCACGGCGGCGGAGATTGCGCAGCGCGTCGACCTGCCCGCCGCGAGAGTCCGCACGATACTGAGAGCGGGCCTTGGCCCCCTGTCGCTCGAATCGCCGAACGGGTCCGACGATTCGCAGACGCTCGGGCACACCATCGAGGACCGCGGCGCGGTCTCGCCGTCGGAGTCGGCGATGCGCGCCGACCTGAGACGCCGGATAGCCGATGTCCTGCACACGTTGCCGCCTCGTGACGCCAGGATCCTGCAGATGCGTTTCGGGCTCGGGGACGGGCGGGAGCGAACGCTCGCGCAGATCGGGCAGGCGTTCGGCCTCACGCGCGAGCGCATCCGGCAGATCGAGAACCGCGCGCTGGCGCACCTTCGGCAGTCCCCGCAAGGTCGCCGCCTGGCCGACGACTGAAGTTTTTCGCGCCCGGACCGAGACGTGGTACGGGTGGCAGCTCGTGAACCCGGGAGGACCAGCATGACGAGGACGAGAACCGGATTGGCGGCCGTGGCGGCGGCGGGGGCCCTGGCGCTGGCGGGCGTCGCGGTCGAGAGCCAGGAGAACCAGCGCATGGAGACCCTGGCGGACGTCGAACGGGCCATGGGGGAGCTGTCCAACCAGGGCCGCTGGGGCCCCGACGACGAGCTGGGCGCGGCGAACTTCATCACGCCCGCGAAGCGCAAGCAGGCCGCCGCGCTCGTCCAGGAGGGCATCAGCGTCTCGCTGGCGCACGACATCGTGCAGGAGGAGGCCGTCGACGCAACGACGATCCTGAACCGGGAGGTCATCCGCATCAGCGAGACGGGCGGCTCGGACCGGCTGCAGTACACCGGCAGCTACCACGGCGTCATCCACAGCCACCTCGACGCCATCGACTGTCACATCCTCGTGGACGGACGCGGTCACACGGGGGCGACGTTCGAGGAGATCGAGGCGACCGGCGGCTGCCCCAAGGGCAGCATCCACGCGCTCCGCGACGGCATCGTCACCCGCGGCGTGCTCTACGACGCCACCCTGCTGCCCGGCAAGGCCACGCCGGGCGGCTGGCTGGAGCTGGGCACGCCAATCCGCAAGGCCGACCTCGAGGCGCTCGAGGAGATCCAGGGCGTGCGCGCCGAGTCCGGCGACGTCATCCTGCTGCACACCGGGCGCTGGATCCGGCGCGCCGCGCTCGGCCCGTGGCCGTCGTCGGACGGGGTGGCCGGCTACCACGCCGACGTGGCGTACTTCCTGAACGAGCGCGAGATCGCGTTCATCGGCCACGACATGTCGACCGACGTGTCGCCGCACGGCATCCCCGGCGCGCGCTTCCCGCTGCACCAGCTCGCCCTCGTGGCGCTCGGCGTCGGCATCTTCGACAACCTCGACTTCGGCCCCGCCGCGGAGCTCGCCCGGCGCCTGGGCCGCTACGAGTTCCTGTTCACCGCGGCGCCGCTGCGGATAGAGCAGGGCATGGGCTCGCCCATGAATCCGATTGCGACGTTCTGAATCCCGCGCGCCTCCGGCCCTCGCGTGGCCGGAGGCGCGCGGTCTCCGTCCATTGGACCTGGTGAAGGTGGCGGCCGGTCTTACGCCGTCATCCACGTCTCGACTGCCAGGTCCGGCACGCGCCGGAACTCGGACAGGTTGTGCGTGATCAGCGGCACGTCACGGGCCAGGGCATGCGCGGCGATCCACAGGTCGTTGGGACCGATCGGCTGGCCGACGGCCCGCAGGTGGGCGCGGAGCCGGCCGTAGCGGCGTGCGACCTCTGCACCGATGTCGACCACCTGCACGGCCGAGGCGAACTCGCGTATGGACGCGAAGCTCTGCGCGCTGCGGTTCGAACGGTGCGCACCGAAATCGAGCTCGCCGAGCACGATGATGGATACGCCGCAATCCGCGAGCGGCAGCCGGGCGTTGAAGCCTCGGCGCCGGTTCATGGCGTAGATGCACGTGCTGGTGTCGAGCATTGCCTTCAATCGAACGGCTCCCGTTCTTCGAGCGGCAGCTCTTCCCGCCGCATTTCCGCGATGATCTCCTCGAAATCGTCCGGCAATGGCGTGGCGTTCTCCCAGTAGTCCTCCCAGTCCCTGAACGGGGGACTCAGAACGACGTGGCGGCCCTCGCGGCGAATGATCACGCGGTCGACGTCGAAGCGGAACTCCTTCGGCAGCCGCACCGCCTGCGAGCGTCCCGACATGAACACGCGGGCGAACTTGCGGCCAGCGCGCGGCCCGGGAGCAACCGTCTTCACGGTTCCGGCCTTCTTCCTCGCCGCACTTCCGCGACTCGCGTCCTTCCCCGCGCTCGTCTTCGGGGTCCTGCCGCGATCCACGTCCGGCGCCCGCGCGCCGATCGTCGCGGCACCTCCCCGCTCCGTGTCCACCGCTCGGGCGCCCTTCTTCATGCGCACCTCCCTGCCGGAGGACGCCGGCCGATGGCCGACATCCGATATATCTTCCTGAAAGATATCATGGAGCCGCCGGTTTCCCCGTCAGGACGCAGTATCTTCAACGTCCTCTTGCCCCGAGCATTGCGTTTCTTGCCAGGTTCGGCAGCGGGCGACCGGCTGCCGCGACGGCCGGCAGCGGGCTCGGACCGGCACGATCACCCCGCGCCGCGCCGAGGGTTACAATCGAAACCGGACTGACGATGGACTGGTGGATCTGGGTGGTGGCCGGCTTCTTGCTCCTGGCGCTGGAGCTGGCGTCGCCGGGCGGGTTCTACGTGTTCTTCTTCGGCTGCGGCGCCCTGGCGGTGGGTCTGCTGGCGGCGCTGGGCTGGGCGGAGCCGTTGGCGCTGCAGGGCGTGCTGTTCGCCGGCCTGTCCGTGGCGGCGCTCGTGTTCTTCCGGCCGCTCATCGTGCGGCGGCTGCGGGTCGGCGTGGGCGACGCGGCGGTGGACAGCCTGGTGGGCGAGCGGGCCCGGGCGCGCGGCGAGATCGCCGCCAACGGCTTCGGGAAGGCCGAGCTGCGCGGAACGACGTGGAACGCGCGGAACGTCGGCGCGGCGACGGTCGGTCCCGACCAGGCGTGCCGGGTGGAGCGGGTCGAGGGGCTGACCCTCTGGATTCGGGCGGAGTGACGCGATGGAAATGGGTCTGATTGCCGTGGGGGCGCTGGTGCTGCTGCTCGTCGTCATCATCGCCAAGACGGCGACGGTCGTGCCGCAGCAGAGTCAGTACGTGGTCGAGCGGCTCGGGAAGTACGCCGGGACGCTCGATGCGGGGTTTCACATCCTCGTGCCGTTCCTCGATACGGTGCGCTACCGGCACTCGCTGAAGGAGATGGCCCTGGACATCCCGGAGCAGATCTGCATCACGAGCGACAACGTCCAGGTAGGGGTGGACGGCGTGCTGTATCTCAAGGTGCTGGACGCCCAGCGCGCGTCGTACGGCATCGGGAACTACGTCTTCGCCATCACGCAGCTCGCGCAGACGACGCTGCGCAGCGAGATCGGCAAGATCGAGCTCGACAAGACGTTCGAGGAGCGCGCCCACATCAACACCCAGGTGGTCGACGAGCTGGACAAGGCGACGGAGCCCTGGGGCGTCAAGGTGCTGCGCTACGAGATCAAGAACATCAACCCGCCGCGCGACGTGCTCGAGGCGATGGAGAAACAGATGCGGGCCGAGCGCGAGAAGCGCGCCGCCGTGCTCGAGTCGGAAGGCATGCGGGACTCGGCCATCAACACCGCCGAGGGCGAGAAGCAGAAGGTCATCAAGGAGTCCGAGGCGAAGAAGCAGCAGCAGATCAACGAGGCGGAGGGTGAGGCGGCCGCCATCACGACCGTGGCGGCGGCGACGGCCGAGGGCATTCGCCGGGTGGCGGAGGCCATCGAGTCGCCCGGCGGGACGCAGGCGGTGCAGTTGCGCGTCGCCGAGCAGTACGTCGACCGCCTGGGGATGCTGGCCAGGGAGAACAACACGATGATCCTGCCGGCCAATCTGGCCGACGTGTCCTCGATGATCGCCACGGCCATGAACGTGATCAAGCAGACCGGACCTCGCGCGGACGGGGAGCTGTAGGCGGGGCTCAGGACCCCTGGTCCGCGAGAGCCGCCGGCGGCGCCGCGGCCCGCTCCTGCGCACGCGCGCCGCGCAGCACGTTCGTCATCGCGTAGTTGCCCTCGTGGCAGGCGAACTCGTACAGTCCGCCCGCCGCGACGCCGCGTTCGGACTGATCGGCCGACAGCGCCAGCTCGATCGTCCACGGCCGCGAGAAGCGCGCCGGATCCGTGATCGTGACCTCGTAGTCGATGGTCTCCGCATCGACGCGCGTGAACCGCTCCAGCAGGTGCAGCGAGCCGGTGGGGTGCCGCCACGTGCTGGCCCAGCGGGCGTCCGGGCGGTCCACGAAGCTCCGCGACTCGACCACGAGCGTGTCGCCCTCCCAGCGTCCGCGCGGCTCGCCGTTCCAGCGCGGTACGTTCGCGGGCGGGCCGCCGCCGAGCGGGATGATCCGCCGCTGGCGGAACATCTCGTGCACGATGACGACGTGCGTGCGGTTCTGGAAGATCTGGTGGTTGGGGTTGTAGCCGAACCAGATCTGCGGCAGGCCGTCACCCAGGCAGCGCTCGCCGGTGTCGAGATCCTGAAAGGACAGCCAGGGGCCCGAGCCGTGGGGACGCTCGCCCTGGCGCGCGTCGGGGACGTAGGGAATCCGGCCATCGGGCGGGTCGACGATCAGCGAGGTGCGCCGGCTGCGCAGCCACATCCAGCTCCCGTCCAGCCAGAAGCTGTTGTAGAAGCCCGGCGTGCCGTCCGCGCGCCAGTCGACGCTGCCGCCGGCGGTCGTGCGCTCGGAAGGCCTTCCCGCCAGGCGCGCACTGCGGAGCAGGGCGGCGTCCTCCAGCCGGGCGACCTCGGCGTACGTCAGGAACTCGCGCCCCTCGAACTCGGCGGGGCGCTCGAGGGGGGTCAGGGTGGAGCCGATCCAGATGCCCTGCAGATCCGGGTCGCCCCACGGCGTCCGGGGCACGTCCGGCCGCGGCGCGACGGCCGGCTGGTCGTCTCCGGCGGCCGTCCGGCACCCGGCGGCGGCAGCCCACGGCAGCATGATGGCGACCAGCGGCACGAGAACACGCAACCAACCCGGAAACAGACGCTGCATGTCGAGCCTCCTTCAAGCCGCCCTCACTTGTCATAACATTTCGGGGACTGATAGTGAAAGTTTCCGCCGCGGAAGCTCATGAACGCCGGCAACCCGCCGCCTCGCGGGCAGGCTGAATCGGGACGGCAGGTGCAAACCGGCGCGTGGCGCGTTTCGGCGGCGGCCGCCTTGCTCGTGCTGGCTGCGGCCGGCGCCGCCGGCCAGCCCGCCGCGGCGCCGCCCGCGGCGCCCGCCGGCCGGACCATCACCGTGCTGCCGTTCGAGAACCTGACCGGCGCGGCGACGGACGAGTGGATCGGCGCCGGGATGGCCGAGACCCTGGGGGCGGCGCTGACGGCGGCGCCCTCCGCGGCATTCGTTCCCCCCGAGGACCTCGGACGCGCGCACCGGGACGCGACCGGCGTCGACCTGGACGCCGCGGACGCGGCGGCGGTGCTGGAGACCTGCCGCGCGCTCGGCATCCGCTGGCTCGTGGCCGGCGAGTACCAGCGCGTGGGGGACCGCCTGCGCGTCACGGCGCGGGTCGTGGCGGTGGAGACGGGCGCGGCAGCGCACTGGATGAAGGCGGACAGCTCGACCTCCGGGCTCTTCGACCTCCAGGACCGGCTGGTGGACTCGCTGGCCCGCTACCTCGCGGAGCCCGGCCGGCCGGCGCGGCGAGCGGCGCGGGGCGACCCCGGCCTCGCCCCGCGGCCGGCTGCCCGACCGCCGGCCGCCCGGCCGCGGGCCGAGGCGACACCCCCCGGCGCCGCCGCCGCACCCACCGGTGCTGCCATTGGACCCGCCAGCGCGACCGCACCGGGCGCCGGCTTCAGGCCACCGGCCCGGGCCATCGACGGACCGCCGCCGCCCGAGGCGCCCGCCACCATCAACCGCGACGCGGCGGGCCGGGCCACCATCCGCGCGGTGCGGGTCGCCAGCCTGCAGGTCGACGGCGCGCTCGACGAGGCGGCGTACCGCGACACGCCGCCGTTCTCCGACTTCGTGCAGACCCTGCCGCTCGAGGGCCAGCCGGCCACCGAGCGCACCGAGGTCTGGGTGCTGTTCGACGACGACAACGTCTACATCAGCGCGCGCTGCTGGGACTCGGCGCCCGAATCGCGGTGGGTCGCCAACGAGATGCGCCGGGACAGCTTCAACATCCTGCAGAACGAACGCGTCGGCTTCATGATCGACAGCTTCTACGACCGCCGCAACGGGATGATCTTCAACGTCAACGCCATCGGCGGCCGGATGGACGGCCAGATGACCTCGGAGAGCGACTACAACGGCGACTGGAACCCGGTCTGGGAGGCCGAGACCGGGCGCTTCGAGGGCGGCTGGACGATGGAGGTCGCCATCCCGTTCAAGTCGCTGCGCTACCGTCCGGGGCAGGCGCAGATCTGGGGGCTGAACGTCAGCCGCCGGGTCTTCTGGAAGAACGAGCTCTCGTACGTCGTGCCGATGCCGGTGGCGCGCGAGCCCGGCGCCATCTTCCTCTCCTCGCTGGCGGCGACCCTGGTCGGCCTCGAGGCGCCCCAGGGCGGCGCCACGCTCGAGCTCAAGCCGTACGCCATCGCGGATCTGACCAGCGACCGGACCACGACGCCGCACGTCTCCAACCAGCTCGGCGGCGACGCGGGACTCGACGTGAAGTACGGCGTGACGCAGAACCTGGTCGCCGACCTGACTCTCAACACCGACTTCGCCCAGGTCGAGGCGGACGAGCAGCAGGTCAACCTCACCCGCTTCAGCCTCTTCTTTCCGGAGAAGCGCGAGTTCTTCCTCGAGAACCAGGGCGTGTTCGCCTTCGGCGGCGCCGGCACGGGCCCGTTCGGGCAGAACAACGACACGCCAGTGCTCTTCTACAGCCGGCGCGTCGGGCTCAACCAGGGGCGCGAGGTGCCGATGCAGGCCGGGGGCCGCCTCACCGGGCGGGTCGGGCGCTTCACCGTGGGCGCGATGAACATCCAGACGGGCGACGAGGAGGTTACGGGCGCCCTGCCGACGAACTTCTCGGTCCTGCGCATCAAGCGCGACGTGCTGCGGCGGAGCAGCATCGGCGCGATCTTCACCGGGCGCTCGGTCTCCACGCTGGGTCCCGGCTCGAGCGAGACGTTCGGCGCCGACGCCAACTTCGGCTTCCACGACACGGTGAACATCGACACCTACTGGGCGCGGACCGGGACGCCCGGCTCGCGGGGCGACGACGTCAGCTACCGCGGCAGGTTCGAGTACCGCGGCGACCGCTACGGCGTGCAGCTCGAGCACCTCGCCGTGGGGGAGGACTTCCGGCCGGAGGTGGGATTCCTGCGCCGCGAGGACTTCGACCGCAGCTTCGGATCGTTCCGCTTCAGCCCGCGGCCGTACGCCATTGCCGCCATCCGCCGCTTCACCTGGGAGGGCCGGTTCGACTACTACACGAGCCGGGCGGGCGTCGTCGAGACGCGCCTGGGGCAGGGCTTCTTCGGCGTCGAGTTCGAGAACGCGGACCAGTTCGAGGTCGAGTACACCCGCAGCTACGAGTTCCTCGACAGGCCGTTCCAGATTACCGGCGACGTCGCCATCCCGGTCGGCGGCTACCGCTTCCAGGACACGCGGGTGGCGTACCAGTTCGGCCGGCAGCGGGCCTTCTCGGGGATGCTGGCCGTGCAGCACGGCAGCTTCTACGGCGGCGAGAAGACGACCGTGGAGATGGGCCTGCCGGGCGGCTTCCGGAGCGGCCGCCTCGAGATCACGCCGCAGCTGTCGCTCGAGCCGGGCATCTCGTACAACCGCGTCGAGCTGCCCCAGGGCCGCTTCACGACCGGCCTGGTGACGAGCCGCACGACCTACACGGCGACCCCGCTGATGTTCGTCAGCGCGCTGGTGCAGTACAACTCGAGCAACGCCTCGCTGGGCGCGAACGTCCGCTTCCGCTGGGAGTATCAGCCCGGCAGCGAGCTGTTCGTGGTCTACAACGAGCAGCGCGACACGCTCACCCCCCGCCATCCCGAGCTGCAGAACCGCAGCTTCGTGGTCAAGATCAACCGCCTGTTTCGATTCTAGTACCGGAACAGGTACTGGAGCTTCACGAAGACGGCGCGGTTCGTGCGCCGGCGTTCGGTGGTGTGGAACAGGCGGTCGGGAATGCCGTCGCCGTCGCGGTCGCGCTCGATCAGGTCGGCCTGCTGGTGGTGGTCGTCGTAGCCCACGTAGAACACGGTGCCGGCGTTGACGCGGTACGTCAGCAGCAGGTTCAGCGCCAGCGTCTTGTCGAACGTGTTGTGCTCGGCGATGTTCCGCACGAGCAGCCGCTCGGTGAACTGGTAGGTGGACAGGGCCCGGAAGATCTTGACGTCGAACACCTCGCCGCCGCCGGTGCGGCGATCCGTGAACCGGCTGGTGTTGACGTTGACGTCCGACTGCAGCCGCGGAATGGGCCGCAGGCTGAGGAACGAGTACACGCCGGTCTCGTGGCCGAGGAACGGGTTGACCTCGTCGTAGAAGACCTCGTGGCCGCGGTTCATCCCCACGCCGACGCCGTAGCGCGTCGTGCTGTAGCGCCCGAAGAACCGGTAGCGCGTCTTGAAGAAGTCGATGCCCCCGTAGCGCTCCAGCTCCCGGCTCACGCGGCCGTTCACCCCCAGGTTCCGCGCGAAGTTGAAGTTGAGGCCGACCCGCGCCTCCTCGTCCTGCAGGTGGCCGTCGAAGGCGTAGTTTCGGGCGTAGCGGCCCTCGGGCCCCCAGCTCACGAGCCAGGTTTCGGGCCACCACTGATACGAGACGTCGCCGAGCGTGCGGCGCTGGTCGACCCGGCGCACGAACCCGACGTCGGTGCGGAAGTCCGGCGAGAGGACGAACGACAGGAACCGGTAGCCGAGATTGCGGCCCTGCTTGCGCAGCACGGCCTCGAGGTAGTGCCCGCTGCGGTCGACGCCGTCGTGGTCGCGGTGCTGCGTGCCCATCGCCCGGAACGCGAGGCTCTGGGTGCGGCCCAGCCGGAAGTTGCTGTCGAGGCCCGCCAGGCGGCTGTGGCCGTCGAGCAGCTCGCGGCTGGTGACGATGGCGCCGACGTGCGACTCGGCGTAGAGGTCGTAGCGCATGCGCCCCACGAACGTCTGGGCCGTCTGGCCGAAGGCCGGGTCGGTCGCGTCGTCGACGTTGCCCGGCGCCTCGTCGTTGGCGTACAGCAGCCCCAGCGTGGTCCGCCCCACCTTGCCGGTGAGCTTCGCCCCGTAGAACGGGTCGACGATGGTGCGCGTGTGGACCGCGTCGACCGGGCCGGGAATGTCGAAGATCTCGGCGCCCTCGAGGAAGAACGGCCGCAGCTCCGGATAGAAGAGGGCGAAGCGCTGGTTGAGCTCGATCTGCGGGCGGTCCGACTCGATCTGCGAGAAGTCGGGATTGAGCGTGAAGTCCGCGGTCAGGTTCGACGTGACCCCGTACTTGAAGTTGACGCCCCCTTCCGGCGCCGGATCGGCGGTGGTGAAATCCCCGCTGGCGGCGTCGATCGAGCCGAACTGGATGGCCGTGAACGTCGGCAGGATCTCGATGTTGCGGCTCGTCGACAGGTCGGTCATCCCTTCCAGCACGCCCATCTGGGGCAGGAAGCCGGCGACGCCGCGGGATACGGGCGACCACACGACGGTCTCGTCCTTGCCGCCGATGCGGCGGGCAATCTGCAGCCCCCAGCGGTGCGCCGCCACGCCGTCGCGCTGCGGGTAGCGCAGGCTCTTGAACGGAATGGCCATCTCCGCCGTGAACCCGTCCTGAACCACCCGGCCGCCCGACTCGAACAGCGTGTCCCACGTCCGGTCGCCGCGGGGCGGACCGAAGAACCC
>CAZMWA010000268.1:0-14880 GCA_964569405.1 uncultured Vicinamibacteraceae bacterium
GGCGTCCGCTTGCGGGGACCCCCATAGCCCCGCGCCGCTCCCGCCGAGGCGCGCCGTGCGCGCCTTGTGTGCTTTCCAGCATACAGGGTGCGGCCGGGGGTGCTTCAGGCGGTGCCGATCGGCGACCGCGCCGCCGGCCGCGAGCCTTGAATTGGCGGGGGCAAGCGGTATAATGGCAGCGATTTCCAGAAGCAGCAGCGGTACGGCGTACTAGGACCATTGTCGTTACCGAACCCGTTACCAGGAGAAGGCAGATGACCCAGTCAGCCTGGCTCGAGTTGGTGCAGATTCTGGTGTTGTTCCTGTTGCTGTCTGTTATTTTCGAGGCCGCGATGACGACGGTCTTCAATTGGAGATGGTTCGCCAAGCGCTTCGAAGGCAGGGGCGTGAAGACGCCCCTGACCGTCATCCTGGCGTGGATCGTGGTCGACTCCTTCAACGTCGACCTCGTCAGCCAGGTGCTCAACATCGCCGGCGACGCCGAGCACGCCGCCACGTTCTCCGGCCAGGTGCTGACCGCCCTGCTCATCGCGGGCGGCAGCGACATGGTCTACCGCATCTTCACGCGCCTGGGCATTCGGAATTCCGCGGAGCGCGTGGCCAAGGCGGCCGAGGCGCGCGCCGCGGCGGCGGCCAGGAGGCCTGCGGCGCCGAAGGCCGAGGCGAAGTAGCGCAGACCTGCGTCGACTCCCCCGCTTCCGGCGGGGGAGTCGCTCCGTTTGCGGTCCGATACGCTCGCCCGCGTCCCGGTCCGTTCCACCGCAGGCATCCGCCTGCGGTGGAACGCGCCAGGTTTTCGTCTACACGTCCTCCTTCAGCGTCACCGCGTCGAGGAACGGCATCATCTTGCGCAGCTCGGCGCCCACCTGCTCGAGCTGGTGGGCCTGCTCCGCCCGGCGCTGCGCCATGAACCAGGGGCGGCCCGCCCGGTCCTCGGCAATCCAGCGGCTGGCGTACGTGCCGTCCTGAATCTCCGCGAGGATCTGCTGCATCGCCTGGCGGGTCTCGTCCGTCACTATCCGCGGGCCGCCGGTGTAGTCGCCGTGCTCGGCCGTGTCGCTCACCGAGTAGCGCATGTAGTTCAGGCCGCCGCGATAAAACAGATCGACGATGAGCTTGAGCTCGTGCATGCACTCGAAGTAGGCCACCTCCGGCTGGTAGCCCGCCTTGACCAGCGTCTCGAAGCCGGCCTTCACCAGCGCGCTCACGCCGCCGCACAGCACGGTCTGCTCGCCGAACAGGTCGGTCTCGGTCTCCTCCGCGAACGTCGTCTCGATGACGCCGGCGCGCGTCAACCCGAGCGCCTTCGCGTAGGACAGGGCCAGCGCCTGGGCGCCGCCGGTGGCATCCTGCTCGACGGCGATCAGGGCCGGCGTGCCGCCGCCCTCGAGAAAGACCTCGCGCACGCGGTGCCCCGGCGCCTTGGGCGCGATCAGCGCCACGTCCACGTCGGCCGGCGGCGTGATCGTCTTGAAGCGGATGTTGAACCCGTGCGCGAACATCAGCATCTTGCCGGCGCTCAGATGCGGCGCGACCTGCTCGGCGTAGATGCCGGCCTGCGTCGTGTCCGGCGTGAGCAGCATGATGACGTCGGCCCACGCCGACGCCTCGCCGCCGGGCGTGACGGTCAGCCCCTCGGCCTCGGCCCGGGCCCGCGACCGGCTGCCGGCCTGGAGCACCACCCGCACGTCCACCCCGCTGTCCTTGAGGTTCAGGGCATGCGCGTGGCCCTGCGAGCCGTAGCCGAACACCGCCACCTTCTTCTCGCGAATCAGCGAGAGGTCGGCCGCATCGTCGTAGTAGATCGTCGCCATACCGGCAGTCCTCGCTCGTGATCGTGGCGCTCACCGTCGAGCGCCGGGATACTCTATACCGAATAGGAAATGGACCCGTCGTCGGCCGCGGCCGGCCGCTCGGAGCGCGGCCGCCGGGGCGCCGGCTCGACCATGACGCTCTGCGGGCCGCGCACCATCCCGACCCGGCCGGTCCGCACCAGCTCGAGCACGCCGTGCGGGCGCAGCACCTCGAGCAGGCCCTCGATCTTGTCTTCCGCGCCGGTCGTCTCGACGATGACCGAGTCGGGCGCGACGTCGACCACGCGCGCCCGGAACACCTCGGCGAGCTGCAGCACGTGGATGCGGTTCTCGAGCGTCCGGGTGGCCACCTTGATCATCACCAGCTCGCGGTATACCGCCGGCTCGGCGGTGATGTCGTGCACGCGCAGGACGTTGACCAGCTTGTACAGGTTGGCCTCCAGCCGCCGCGCCCCCTGGGCGTCGCTGTTGACGAGGATGGTCATCCGCGAGACGCCGGGGGTCTCGGTGTGGCCGACCGTCAGCGACTCGATGTTGAAGGCGCGCCGCCGGAACAGCGAGGCGATGCGGTTGAGGACCCCGGGCTTGTCCTCGACGTAGACGGAGAACGTGTGCCGCGTCTGCATGGGTGCCATGCCTGCCAGACTCCTACTCGTCGTCGGCCGTCTCGACGATGGGGTTCGGGCTCGGGCGGCGAATCATGTTGTGCAGATCCGCGCCGGCCGGCACCATCGGGTAGACGGTGTCCTCCTGCTCGACGCGGAAGTCGATGACGACCGTCCGCTCGTCGGCGCGCGCCCGCTCGACGCTGGGCACCACGTCCCGGCGCTTGTCGACCAGCATCCCGGTCAGGCCGAAGCACTCGGCGAGCTTCGCGAAGTCGGGGCTCAGCAGCGGCGTGGCCGCGTAGCGCCGCTCGTAGAAGAACTCCTGCCACTGGCGCACCATCCCGAGGTAGCCGTTGTTGATGATGGCCACGTTGATCTTGATCTTCTCCTGGGCGATCGTCGCCAGCTCGGCCATCGTCATCTGGAAGCCGCCGTCGCCGGCCACCACCCAGACCTCCGCGTCGGGCTGCGCGAGCTTGGCGCCGATGGCGGCGGGCAGGGCGAACCCCATCGTGCCGAGGCCGCCCGAGGTGATGAGCGAACGCGGCTGCTCGTGGTGGTAGTACTGCGCCTCCCACATCTGGTGCTGGCCCACGTCGGTCACCACGACGGCCTTGCCCTTCGTCAGCCGCCAGATGTCGTGGATGACGTGCGCCGCGTAGAGGTGGCCGCTGTCGGGCAGGTTCTGGATGTCGCGCACCGCCACCTCGCCCTTCATCTCCCGGATGGCGGCGAGCCAGCTCTTGCGATCGCCCGCCGCGATCAGCGGCGCGAGCTCCTCGAGCACCACCCGCAGATCGCCGGCCAGCGCCACGTCCACCTGCACGTTCTTGTTGAACTCGGACGGGTCGATGTCGATGTGCACCTTGCGGGCGTTCGGCGCGTAGGTCTTCACGTTGCCGGTCACCCGGTCGTCGAAGCGCATGCCCAGCGCCAGCAGCAGGTCGGCTTCCTGCACGGCCTGGTTCACCCAGGCCTCGCCGTGCATCCCCATCATCCCGAGGTTGAGCGGATGCAGGGCCGGAAAGCCGCCGATGCCCAGCAGGGTCATCGCCACCGGCATGTCGGCCCGCTCGGCGAGCTGCCTGACCTCCCGCGACGCGCCCGAGAGCTGCACGCCGTGGCCCGCGAAGATGAGGGGGCGCTTCGACCCGTTGATGAGCTCGGCGGCGCGGCGGTACTCCGCGTCCGACGCGCGCAGGTCGGGTCGATAGCCGGGCAGCTTGACGGCGCCCGGATCCCACTGCATCTCGGTGGATGCCTGCTGCGCGTCCTTCGTGATGTCGACCAGGACCGGGCCGGGCCGCCCCGAGCGGGCCACGTACAGCGCCTCGTGAATCGTCGGCGCGACGTCGTCGACGTCCGACACCAGGTAGTTGTGCTTGGTGATCGGCAGCGTGACGCCTGTGACGTCGGTTTCCTGGAACGCGTCGGTGCCGATCACCTTGCTGCCGACCTGGCCGGTGATGCAGAGGATGGGCGACGAGTCCAGCATGGCCGTGGCGATGCCCGTCACCATGTTCGTCGCGCCCGGTCCGGACGTGGCCATGGCGACGCCGACCTCGCCGCTGGCGCGCGCGTAGCCGTCGGCCATGTGCGTGGCCCCCTGCTCGTGACGCACGAGCACGTGCCGGATCGGGTACTCGAGCATGGCGTCGTACGCCGGCAGGATCGCGCCGCCGGGATAGCCGAAGACGGTGGTGACACCCTCCCGGACGAGCGCCTCCCACACGATCTGCGCACCGGTCCGCATCGAAGACATGACTGGCTCCCCGTAGTTCTAGCTCGTTACGGCCCCGGTCGACGCCGACGAGACCAGGCGGGCGTACTTGGCCATGACGCCGCTCGCGAAGCGCGGCTCGGGCGCCCGCCAGGCGGCCAGCCGCGACTCGATCTCCGCGTCGCTCACCTCGAGCTGCAGCTTCCGGTTCCGCTCGTCGAACAGAATGGGGTCGCCGTCGCGCACGACGGCGATCGGCCCGCCCTTGGCCGCCTCGGGCGCCACGTGACCCGCCATCATGCCGCGGGTGGCGCCCGAGAACCGGCCGTCGGTGAGCAGCGCCACCGACTCGCCGAGCCCGGCCCCGACGATGGCCGCCGTCACGGCGAGCATCTCGCGCATCCCGGGACCGCCGCTGGGCCCCTCGTAGCGGATGACCACGACGTCGCCGGCCCGAATCCGACCCTGCCCCACCGCCTCGAACGCCGCCTCCTCGCTGTCGAACACGCGGGCGGGGCCGCGGTGGGTCGCGGGCGCGTGACCGGCCACCTTCACTACGCAGCCGAGGGGCGCCAGGTTGCCCTTCAGGATCACGAGCCCCCCCGTGGGGGTTATCGGCTCGGCCGCCGGCCGCACGACTACCTGCCCCGCGGTTTCCGCCGCCGCGCCCGCCGCTTCCCCGATGGTCGCGCCGGTCACCGTGAGGGCGTCGCGGTGGAGCAGGCCGGTCTCCCGCAGCCGCTTCGCGACGAGCCCGATGCCGCCGGCGCGGTACAGGTCGGTCGCCACGAAGCGCCCGCCCGGCTTCAGGTCGGCCAGCAGCGGCGTCCGCTCGCTGATGCGATCGAAGTCGTCGATCTCCAGGTCGACGCCCGCCTCGTGCGCGATGGCCAGCAGATGCAGCACGGCGTTCGTCGAGCCGCCGGTTGCGGCGACGCCCGCGATGGCGTTCTCCACCGCGGCCCGCGTGACGATCTGCCGCGGCCGCAGATCCGTCCGTACCAGCTCCATCACGAGCTCGCCGGCGCGGCGCGCCACGTCGCCCTTCTCGGCGACCATCGCCGGCACGCCGTTCGCGCTCAGCGGCGACACGCCCAGCAGCTCGCACACCATCGACATGGTGTTCGCCGTGAACTGGCCGCCGCACGCGCCCGGCCCCGGGCAGGCGCTGTTCTCGAGCGCGCCGAGCTGCGCGTCCGTCAGCTTGCCGGCGGCGTGCGCACCCACCGCCTCGAAGACGTCCTGGATCGTGACGTCCCGGCCCTCCCAGCGGCCCGGCGCGATCGATCCGCCGTAGAGCACCATGCCCGGCGTGTTGAGCCGCACCAGCGCCATGACGCCGCCCGGCACCGTCTTGTCGCAACCGACCAGGATCACGAGGCCGTCGAACAGGTTGCCGCGGGCGACGAGCTCGATGGAGTCGGCCACGACCTCGCGGCTCACGAGCGAGGCCTTCATGCCCTCGCTGCCCATCGTGATGCCGTCGGCGATCGACACCGTGTTGAACTCCATCGGCGTGCCGCCGGCGGCGCGAATCCCCGCCTTGACCTGCTCGCCGAGGTCGCGCAGGTGATAGTTGCACGGCCCGATCTCGATCCACGTGTTCGCCACGCCGATGATCGGCCGGCGCAGGTCCTCGTCGGTGAAGCCGACTGCCTTGAGCATGGCGCGCGCCGGCGCCCGGCTCGGCCCCGCGGTGATGGCGTCGCTGCGCTTCGAATGCCCGTTGTCGCCCATGGCAGGAAATCGTCCAAAAAAATAGCCATCATCCGGCTGCGGATGATGGCCCCTGGCTGCCCGCTCGCTCTCGCAGGGTCATCACCCGGCGCCCGCTGGCGTGATGACGCCAGCGGCACCGACAACGACTACCCGCAGCATGTCGTGGAGCGCCATCTGATCAGGTTGCATTCTACCCGATCCGCCTTGACAGCGGTTTGCTGCTTGCACACTATTCACACTGAGTCCGGGGAGACTGCGATGACCAGAGTGCTCGTGGGCATGATCGTCCTGGCGGTAGCGGCAGCCGCCGGCGCGCAGGATCGGGATCCGACGATCGAGTGGCCGTACGTCGGCGGCGATCAGGCGCACACCAAGTTCTCGCCGGCGGACCAGATCGCGGCGGCCAACGTCGACCAGCTCGAGATTGTCTGGGAGTGGGAGCCGAACGAGCTGCCGCTGCGCGAGTACGGCACGCGCCCGGGCAACTTCGAGGGGACGCCGCTGATGATCGACGGCGTGCTGTACCTCTCCACCATGTACACGCGGGTGGTGGCCCTGGACGCCGAGACGGGCGCGGAGCTGTGGGCCTTCGACCCGCGCGCCTACGAGACGGGCGCCGCGGGCGCCAGCCCCGGCGGCTACAAGCACCGCGGCGTCGCCGTGCACGGCGCGGGCGACGACATGCGTGTCTTCATCAACAGCCGCGTGAGCCTGTACGCGCTCGACGCGCGGACCGGCGAACTCGTCACCAGCTTCGGCAACGGCGGCGAGGTCGCGCTGACCGAGGGCTTCCCGAACGAGGTCAGCCACGACGAGTTCGACCAGACGTCGCCGCCGGTCGTCTTCGAGGACCTGGTCATCGTCGGCAGCCGCGTGCCCGACCGCATCCAGCACCGCTTCGATACGCCGGGGTCCGTGCAGGCGTTCGACGTGCACACGGGCGAGCGCCGCTGGGTGTTCTACACGGTGCCGCAGTCGAACGACGAGTTCGGGGCCGACACCTGGGAGGACCAGTCGTGGCGCTTCACTGGCCACGCCAACGTGTGGGGGCTGATGTCGCTCGACGCGGAGCGCGGCCTGCTGTACGTGCCGACGAGCACGCCCAGCGGCGACTACTGGGGCGGTCGCCGGCTGGGGGCGAACCTGTTCGCCGAATCGCTCCTGTGCCTCGACGCGCGGACGGGCGAGCGGCTGTGGCACTTCCAGGGCGTCCACCACGGGCTGTGGGACTACGACTTCACGTCGCCCCCCAACGTGGTGACCATCACCGTCGACGGGCGGACCATCGACGCGGTGGCCGAGGTGTCGAAGCAGGGCTTCACCTACGTCTTCGACCGGGTGACGGGCGAGCCGGTGTGGCCGATCGAGGAGCGTCCGGTGGACACCGAGACCGACGTGCCGGGGGAGGTCCCGTGGCCGACCCAGCCGTTCCCCACCAGGCCGCCGCCGTTCGCCGGCCAGGGCACGTCGCTGGACGACGCCAACGACCTCACGCCCGAGGTGCACGCGCTGGCGATCGAGCAGATGCAGCAGTTCCGGCTCGGGCCCCTGTTCACGCCGCCGAGCCTGCAGGGCACGCTGATGCGGCCGCGCGAGTCGGGCGGCGCGAACTGGGGCGGCGCGACGTTCATCGAGGAGCTCGGCCTGCTCGTCGTGCGGTCGTCCGAGGGCGTGTCGCCCAATCAGGTCTGCGCGACGGACCCGGACCTGCCGGACGTGGACGTCGCCTACACGAACAACTGCGCCTGGGGCGCGTCCGGCGGAATCTTCCGGGGCCTGGCCGGCGAGGTGCCGGCCGCGCGGAGCCGTCTCGGGCCGATCCCGATGATCAAGCCGCCGTACGCCAACCTCGTCGCCATCGATCTCCACCGCGGCGAGATTGCCTGGAAGGTGCCGTTCGGCGACGGGAGCCCGATCATCCGGGCGCACCCGCTGCTGCGGGGCGTCGACCTCCCGGCGCGCCTGGGCACGCCGGGCAACAACGGGCCGATGTCGACCGCGAGCGGGCTCGTCTTCATCGGCGGCGGCGAGCGGTACCTGTACGCGTTCGACGCCGCCACCGGCCGCGAGATCCATCGCGCGCCCACGGAGTTCCGGACGAGCGGGAACCCGATGACGTACGTCACCCGCTCCGGCCGCCAGTTCATCGTCATCGCCACGGGCGCGGGACCGGACGCCTCCCTCGTGGCGTTCGCGCTGCCGCAGGGGTAGCAGGAGAGTCGCGCCGGCGCGGCCGGGCGGGCCGCGGCGGTATACTGTTCGAATCGTCTTTGGACGCGATCAGGGAGGGTCAGATGCACCGCAGCCTTGCCGCGCTTGTCGCCGTAGTCGGGGTCGCAGCGTTGACGTCGGTCGCCGCCGTCGGGGCGGCGCAGGCCCAGGAAGCCGCGGACGAGGCAGCGTGGACGCTGCCGCGCACGCCGGACGGACAGCCCGACATGCAGGGCTACTGGACGACGCAGACCTTCACGCCGGTCGAGCGGCCCGAGCGGCTGGCCGACCAGGAGTTCTTCACCGACGAGGAGCTGGCGCTGCTGCAGCGGCAGCTCACCGCGGAGGGCGTCGATCCCCTGCGGCGCGACGCCGTCGAGATCGAGGATCCGAACGTCCGCGAAGAGGCGCTCTACCAGGAGAACCGCGAGGCGTCGTACGTCCATTACGACAACCAGGTCTGGCTGCGCACGCCGGTGCCCAAGGGCCTGTCGAGCCGGCGGACCTCGCTGATCACCTATCCGCGCAACGGCCGGTTCCCGCCCATGACGCCGCAGGGGGCGGCACGGGTGGCGCACGAGCGCGCGATGCGCAACGTGTTCGACGGCTACGAGACGCGCCCCCTGATGGAGCGGTGCATCATCTGGGCCCACGAGGGGCCGCCGATGCTGCCCCCGGCCTACAACGACATCCACCAGATCTTCCAGACGCCGGACCACATCGTGCTGTTCACCGAGATCGGGACCGGCCTGCCGCGCATCATCCCGCTCGATGACCGCCCGCACCTGCCCGAGACCGTGCGCCAGTTCGGCGGCAGCTCGCGCGCGCGCTGGGAAGGCGACACGCTGGTGGTCGAGTCGAAGAACTTCATCGCCCGCCGGAACTACCGCGGCTCGAACCAGTTCCGGCACGTCGTGGAGCGCTTCACGCGCGTCGCGGAGGACCAAATCCGGTACGAGGTCACCGTCGACGACCCGACGACGTGGACGAGTCGGTGGAGCGCCGAGGTCCCGATGATCAGGACCGAGGGGCCGATGTACGAGTACGGCTGCCACGAGGGCAACCACGACATCCGGCACATCCTCGAGATCAACCGCAACCTCGAGCGCCAGGCGGCCGAGGCGGCCGCGGCCTCGAGGTAGCGCCTCGCGGCGTTGCGAAATCCGGGTCCGGGCCGGTGCGGGCTGCCGCTTGCACCGGCCCCGGGCGGGCGTCATACTCGCGTATCCATCGGTGGGTAGGGGAGGATCAGATGAGGCACTCCGCTCTTGCTGCATCCGCAGCGCTCGTCGCCATCGCGCTGCTGGCGCCCGTGTCCGCGGCGGCGCAGGTCGCGGGCGAGACCGACGCGTCCGCGGCGTGGACCATGCCGCGCACGCCGGACGGCCACCCGGACATGCAGGGCTACTGGACGACCCAGACCTTCACGCCCGTCGAGCGTCCGGAGCACCTCGGCGAGAAGGCGTTCTTCACGGAGGAGGAGGTCGCCGAGCTGCAGCGGCAGCTCACGGCCGAAGGCGTCGATCCGCTGCGGCGCGACGCCATCGCCATCGAGGACGACGCGGAGCGCGAAGAGGCGCTGTATCAGGAGAACCGCGACCCGTCCTACGTCCACTACGACAACCAGGTCTGGCTGCGCACGCCGGTGCCCAAGGGCCTGTCGACGCGCCGCACGTCGCTGATCACGGATCCGCCCAACGGCCGGATTCCGCCCCTGACGCCCGCGGGCGCCGCGCGCATCGCCCACGAGGCCGCGATGCGCAACGTGTTCGACAGCTACGAGACCCGGCCGCTGCCGGAGCGCTGCATCGCCTGGCGGCACGAGGGGCCGCCGATATTGCCGCCGTCGTACAACGACATCCACCAGATCTTCCAGACGAAGGACCACGTCGTCGTCTTCACCGAGCTGGGCACCGGCCTGCCGCGCATCATCCCGCTCGACGGGCGCCCGCACATCGCGGACGACATCCGCCAGTACAACGGCGACTCGCGCGGCTGGTGGGAGGGCGACACGCTGGTGGTCGAGTCGAAGAACTTCATCGCCCGCCGGAACTACCGCGGCTCGAACCAGTTCCGGCACGTTGTGGAGCGCTTCACGCGCGTCGCCGAGGACCAGATCCACTACGAGTTCACCATCGACGATCCGACGACGTGGCAGAGCTCGTGGAGCGCCGAGGTCCCGATGATCAAGACCGAGGGGCCGATGTACGAGTACGGCTGCCACGAGGGCAACCACGACATCCGCCACATCCAGGAGATCAACCGCAACCTCGAGCGGATGGCAGCCGAGGCCGCTGCCGAGGGCAAGTAGATCCGCTTCGCGCGGTGCGCGCCGGATCGACCGGCGCGCGCCGCGCCGGCTCCCACCTCGACGAGCCCGCGGCTCAGGGTCCCGCTGCTGCATCGGCGGGGTCGAACCGATCCGACGAGTTCCCCCGCCGCGTTCCCCGCGGCCCTGCCCGGACCTGCGGCGGCGCTATCTCTCTGCTTGCGCCGGTCATCGGCGAGCGTCATACTCCGTTATCCACGCGGCAAACGTTCGCAGCCCAGGGAGGATCAGGAGGATCAGAATGAGCCACGCCGCTCGTTTCGCGCTGGCAGCAGTCGCCGCAGTCGGGCTCCTGGCGCCGGTCCCGGCATCCGCGCAGAGTGAGGCGCAACCCGCCCCCGAGGCGGCAGCGGAGCAGGCGTTTCCGCGCACACCCGACGGCCGGCCGGATCTGCAGGGGTACTGGACGACCCAGACCTTCACGCCGCTCGAGCGGCCGGAGCACCTGGGCGACAAGGAGTTCTTCACCGAGGAAGAGTGGGCCTTCCTGCAAGACACGCTCACGGCCGCGGGCGTCGATCCGTCCGCGCGCGAGATCCTCACCCTCATCGAGATCGACGACCGCGAGGAGCTCGAGCGCTACAAGTTCCAGGGCAACCGCACGCGGGAGGAACGCCACCACATCCACTACGACAACGAGATCTGGCTGCGCACGCCGGTACCGAAGGGCCTGTCGAGCCGCCGGACCTCGCTGATCACCTACCCGCGCAACGGCCGGATGCCCGCCCTGACGCCGCAGGGCGCCGCGCGGGCGGCGCACGCTCGCGCGATGCGCGAGGTGTTCGACAGCCACGAGACCCGGCCGCACAGCGAGCGGTGCATCACCTGGGGGCACGAGGGACCGCCGATGATGCCGCCCTCGTACAACGACATCCACCAGATCTTCCAGACGCCGGACCACATCGTGGTGCACACGGAGCTGGCCAACAACCCGCCGCGCATCGTCCCGCTCGACGGGCGCCCGCACATCTCCGACCGGATCCGCCAGTTCCCCGGCGACTCGCGCGGGCGCTGGGAAGGCGACACGCTGGTGGTCGAGACACGCAACTACGCCGAGCGGCGGCGCTTCCGCGGCGCCACGGGGGCCCTGCACGTCGTGGAGCGCTTCACGCCCACGGCCAGCCCCGACCAGATTCACTACCAGTTCACGGTCAGCGATCCGACGACGTGGGTGAGCCGGTGGACGGTGGAGCTGCCGCTGGTCAGGATCGAAGGGCCGCTGTACGAGTACGGCTGCCACGAGGGCAACCACGACATCCGGCACATCCTCGAGATCAACCGCAACCTCGAGCGGATGGCCGCCGAGGCGGCCGGGGACGGCAGACAATGACCGCAGGGACGATGGTCCGGCGCGCGGTTCTCGGGACGGTTCTGGCCGGCCTGCTGTCCGCCCCGCTGTCGGCGCAGGTGACCTTCGAGCGCCTGCGCGGCACGGCGGACGAGCCGCGGAACTGGCTGACCTACTCGGGCGACTACTTCAGCCAGCGCTACAGCGAGCTCGACCAGATCAACCCCGACAACGTCGGCGGGCTCGGGCTGCAGTGGGTGTACCAGACCGCCGTGGCGGGGCCGTGGCAGACGACGCCCATCGTGGTCGACGGCGTGATGTACCTGACGCAGCGGCCCAACGACATCGTCGCCCTCGACGCCCGCACCGGACGCGTGTTCTGGATCTACCGCTACCCGACGTCGCCCAACCACCTCGCCTGCTGCGGGGCGAACAACCGCGGCGTGGCGGTGCTCGGCGACAAGGTGTTCATGGCCACCCTCGATGCTCACGTGGTGGCGATCGACGCGACGACGGGCGTGGAGCTCTGGAACACCCGCGTGGCGGACATGACGCTGGCCTACGCCTTCACCCTGGCTCCGCTGGCCGTCGACGGCAAGATCATCGTCGGCTCCACGGGCGGCGACCAGGGCATCCGCGGGTTCATCGCAGCGCTCGACGCCGAGACCGGCGAGGAGGTCTGGCGCTTCTACACGATTCCGGGACCCGGCGAGCCGGGTCACGAGACCTGGGAGCCGTGCCCGCCGGACCCGGAGACCTACTGCGATCCGGAGGCCTGGATGCACGGCGGCGCCGCGGCCTGGCTCACCGGCTCGTACGACCCCGAGCTGAACCTGATCTACTGGGGCACCGGCAACCCGGGTCCCGACTACAACCGGGCGCAACGGCCGGGCGACAACCTGTACTCCTGCTCGGTCGTGGCGCTCGACGCCGACACGGGCGAGCTGCGCTGGCACTTCCAGTTCACGCCGGACGACCCGTACGACTACGACGCGGTGCAGATTCCCGTCCTGGCGGACATCACCCGCAACGACACGCTCTTCAAGGTGCTGCTGTTCGCCAACCGCAACGGCTTCTACTACGTGCTCGACCGGGCCACGGGCCGCTTTCTGACGGGCCGGCCGTTCGTGTCGGTCAACTGGGCCGAGGCGCTCGACGACAGCGGGCGTCCGGTCGAGACCCCGCAGCCCGCCGGGGAGCCGACGTATCCGGGCATATCGGGCGCGACGAACTGGTACTCGCCGTCCTACAGTCCGCGGACGGAGCTGTTCTACGTGCCGGCCTGGGAGGACTACGCCACGGTCTTCGACGCCGCGCCGCAGGTCTACGTCCCGGGACGGTCCTTCACGGGCCGCCGCCTCGACTTTCCCAGAACCTGGCAGCCCGTGCCGGACGCACCCGTCCCGCCCACGCTGACCCGCGGTCCCATCAACAACTGGACGGAGGTTGGGGGCCGCGGTGCCGTGCTCGCGCTGGACCCGCTGACCGGCGAGGAGCAGTGGCGCTTCGAGATGACGGACGTCATCCGCAGCGGCATCCTCACGACGGCGTCGGACCTGCTGTTCACGGGCGCCCGGTCCGGCTACTTCCAGGCCCTGGACGCCCGCACCGGCGAGCTGCTGTGGAAGGCGAGCCTCGGGAGCCAGATCATCAACGGCCCGGTGACCTACGAGGTGGACGGCCGGCAGTACGTGGCCATCATCTCCGGGCACTCGCTGTCGACCTTCGCCCTGCGCGACTGATCGCGCCCCGGTGGCGGCGTCCCGATGCTGACCGCACTCGGCGCCGCCACCATCGCCGCCCTCCTCGTCCTGATCCTCTTCCGGCTGACGTCCGTCCTGGTCGCCCTGGTCGTCGTGCCCCTGGGCGTGGGGCTGCTCGCCGGCTTCGGCCGCGATATCGGGACGTACGCCCTGGCCGGCATCCAGGGCGTGTCCGGCACCGCCGCGATGCTGGGCTTCGCCGTGCTCTACTTCGGGGTCATGAACGACGCCGGCCTGTTCTCGCCGGTGATCCGCGCCGTCGTGCGCGGCTGCCGCGGCAATCCGGTCCGCCTCGTCGCCGGCACCGCCCTCGTGACCATGCTCTCCCACCTCGACGGCTCGGGCGCGTCGACGTTCCTGATCGTGATTCCGGCCCTGCTGCCCGTGTACGACCGGCTGGGCCTCGACCGGCGCGTGCTGGCGTGCACGGCGGCGCTCGCCGCCGGGACGATGAACATCATGCCCTGGGGCGGCCCCATGCTGCGGGCGTCCGCCGCCCTGCAGGTCGAGGTCGGCCTGCTCTTCCGCCCCCTGCTGCCGCCACTTGCCGTCGGCCTGCTCGGCGTGCTCGCGGCCGCGGCCTGGATGGGCCGCTGCGAGCGGCGACGGCTGGGGCGGGGATCGTCGTCTGCGGCTCCGATTGCCGCCCAATCAATCGCGGCGCCGTCCCGGCCGGCCGGGGGGCGTGCGCGTGAGCCGGATGCCGCCGCGCCGCACGCCGACCCGCGGCGACTGACTTTCAACGCGCTGCTGACCGGCGCGACGCTCGCGGCCCTGGTGCTCGGGCCGCTGCCGCCGCCCGTCGTCTTCATCTGCGCGTTCGCCGTGGCGCTGCTGGTCAACCATCCGCGTCCCGCGGCGCAGAGCGAGCAGCTCGCGCGGCACGGCAGCCACGCCATGTCGATGGTGGCGCTGATCCTGGCGGCCGGGGTCTTCGCCGGCGTCCTGCGCGAGTCGGGCATGCTCGCCGCGATGGGGCAGAGCCTGGTCGCGGCGCTGCCGTCCGCCGCGGCAACCCACCTGCCGCCGCTGATGGCCGCGGCCGCGATGCCGCTCAGCCTGCTCTTCGATCCCGACTCGTTCTACTTCGGCGTGCTGCCGGTGATTGCCGAAGCCTCCGGCGTCGCCGGCGTGCCGGGGGTGGAGGTAGCGCGGGCCGCGCTGCTGGGGCAGATGACGACGGGGTTTCCCGTCAGCCCGCTGACGCCGGCGACGTTCCTGCTGACCGGGCTGGCCGGCGTCGACCTCGGCGACCACCAGCGGCGGACCATCCCCTACGCGTTCGGGCTGACCCTCCTGATGGCGCCCGCGCCCTGGAGCCCTCGCGCGACTGATCCGGCAACCCGACTACCAGCGGAACGCGCCCGTCGCCAGCGCGGCGGCCGCCATCAGGAGGGTCAGCCCGAACGCGTAGGGGATGGTCCGCCG
>CAZMWA010000269.1:0-4709 GCA_964569405.1 uncultured Vicinamibacteraceae bacterium
CCCTGCTCCAGCAGCGCCTCGACGACGCCCGCGTGGCCGTCGCGCGCGGCGAGCACCAGCGCGTCGCCGCCGGCCGCCGCGGCGCCGGCGCGCGCCAGCGCCCCCATGATCTCGAGGTAGCCGTTCGCGGCTGCGTAGGTCACGGCCGAGCCGCCGTAGTTGTCCTCGCGCGCGGCGGCGGCGCCGGCCCGCAGCAACGCCTCGACCACGTCGGCGTGGCCGTTGAGGGCCGCCGCCATGAGGGCAGTCCGCCCGTCGCTGTCCCCAGCCTCGACGTCGGCATCGCTCGCCAGCAGGACGCCGACGCTGTCGAGCGCGCCGCCGAACGCCGCGCCCATCAACGCCGTCGAGCCCGTGGCGGTGGCGGCGTTCACGTCCACCCCGCCGGCCACGAGCGCCTCGACTGCCGCCGGGTGGTCGGCCGACGCGGTCACCATCAGGACCGTGACCCCTTCCCGATCCCGGGCGTCGACGTCGGCGCCCGCAGCCACCAGCCGCCGGACCACGTCCGCGTGCCCCTGCCCCGCGGCCAGCGCCAGCGGCGTCAGGCCGGCGCCGTCCCGCGCCTCGGGAGGCGCGCCCGCGTCCAGGAGGGCGCCGACGACATCGACATGCCCGGCGAACGCGGCGTGCGACAGCGGCGTCCGCCCCCCGCGGTCCGCGACGCGCAGCGCGTCGGGCGCGCCGCGCAGCAGGACCTCCACGACCTCCCCGTGGCCGTTGCCGGCCGCATGTATCAGCGGCGTGAGGCCGAGGATGTCGGCGACGCCGCCGTCCGCCCCCGCCGCCAGCAGCTCCCGCGCGATAGCGGCGAATCCGCGCTGCGCCGCGTAGGTCAGGGCCGTCGAGCCGGAATCGTCCGCGGCGCCGACGTCGGCGCCGGCGCCAAGGGCCTCGCGGACGGCCGCCGCGTCCCCGGCATACGCCGCCTGCAGGAGCCGGGCGTCGACAGCGCGCGCCGCGCCGCTCGCCGGCTCCTGGCCGGCCGCCCCGAGCGCGGCGGCCCCGAGCACGAGCGCCAGCCCGCCAATCGTGGCCTGACGGCTCCGCCAAGCGCCCAGCCAACCCGGCAGGTGTCGGCGCCGTTCCAAGGCGCAGACGCCTGTCGCCAGCAGCGGCATCGCGGTCGCCACTCCACTCCTACCGGGCCGCGGCCGCCCGCTCCGCCGCGCGTTCGCCCGCCAGCATGTTCGGCAAGCTGTAGTTGCCCTCGTGGCAGGCGTACTCGTACAACGGCTGATCGCTGCGCCGCATCGGAATCGAAACCGTCCACGGGCGCGTCCACGTCTGCGGGTCGTGCACCGTGAACTCGTACTCGAGCGTGTCGGCATCGACGCGCGTGAGCCGCTCGACCAGCCGCAGGTTCTCGCTCGAGCCGAGCGAGCCCATCGGGTTCGACGACGTCCACCAGCGGTCGGTGACGAAGTTCGTCGTCTCGACCACCAGGGTGCCGCCCTCCCAGTGGCCGCGCGAAGCGCCGGACCACTGCCGGATGTCGGCGTCCAGCCGCGGCCGGCCGTCGAGCGGCACGACGCGGACCGTGTGGACCATCTCGGTCAGCAGCATGACGTGGTCGGGGGTCTGGAACACCTGCAGGTTCTGGTTGTACGCCGCCGGCATGATGGGAGGACCCGCGTTCAGCCCCAGGATGCAGCGGTCGCCGGCGTCGAGATCCAGCCACGAGTCGGCCGGATGCGCGCGCCGGTAGGCCAGGGTCTCCTCGGCCCGGCGCTGCGCGCTGGCGGTCAGCGCCGGCAGCCGCCCGTCGGGCGGATCGACGACCAGCGAGGTGCGCCTCGTGCCCACGGTGCGCGTGCCGCCGTCGAGCCAGAAGTTGTTGTAGAACCCGGGCGTCCCGTCGTCCCGGCGGTCGACATTGCCGCCCGCCGCCGTCCGCTCGGGCGGGCGGTTGAGCAGTTCGGCGTCCCGGTCGACCACCGCCTGCTCGAGGCTCGCGGCCTCCTCCTCGGTCAGGAACGCGCGGTCGCCCAGCTCCGCCGGCCGCTCGAGCGGCGTGATCGTGCGGAAGTCCCACACGCCCTGCAGGTCCGGGTGGCCCCACGGCGTCGCCGGCACGTCGGCCTGGGCGGTCGCGGGCGCCACGCCCGGCGACGCCCATGCGACGAGCACGGCCAGCGCGGCCGCAAACAGCAGCAGTCGTCGGCGCATCGTTGCCTCTCCTATCTCGCCCCCTCGGCGGCGGCGCGCTCGTCGGCGCGGGCGCCGGCCAGCATGTTCGCCAGCGAGTAGTTCCCCTCGTGGCAGGCGTACTCGTAGAGCACGTCCTCCATGGCCGCCATCGGCACCAGCGCGGTCCAGGGCGCCGTCAGGCGCGGGTCGTGCACGGTGATGCGGTAGTCGATCGTATCGGCGTCGGTGCGTGTCAGGCGCTCGACCACGCGCACGCCGCCGTCCTCGCTGTGCCCGTGCCGCAGGTTCACCGTCTCGACCACCAGGGTGTCGCCCTCCCAGCGCCCGATCGAATCCCCCATCCACTGCCGGAACGCGGCGGGCAGGTGGGACCGCCCGTCGAGGGGGATGATCCGGGCCTCGTGAACCATCTCCACCAGGACGACGACGTGGTCCGGCGTCTGCACGATGTGATAGTTGTGGTTGTAGAAGCCGGGCATCATGCCGCTCGGCATGCCGCGCGAGATGCACCGGTTGTAGGTGCTGAAGTCGACCCACGAGTCCCGCGGACGCCCCCCGTCCCCGAGCCGGGCACGCTCCGCCGCGCGCCGCGCCGCCTCCGCCTCCGTCGGCGCCGGGAGCCGACCGTCCGGCGGGTCGACGATCAGCGACGTGCGCATGGAGAGCTCGCCCTTCTCGAGCCAGAAGTCGTTGTAGGCGCCGGTCGGCCCCGCGTTGAACGCCGAGATGCCCGAGCCCGGATTGCGCTGGGCCCACTCCTCGTCGGTCAGGAACTCGCGGCCGGCGAGGTCGGCGGGACGCTCCAGCGGCGTGGTGGTAGTATTGGTCCAGAACCCCTGCAGATCCGGATCGCCCCAGGCCGTCCGCGGCGCGGCGCTCTGGGCTGCCGCCGGTGGGACCGCGGCGAATCCGACCGCGGCCAGCAGGGCCACGGCACTCACGGACAGAAGCACGCGCTGAGTCATGTCCCTCTCCTTTGCGGCGGCGCACCGCCTCCCGGACCGGGCGCCGACTTCCGTGCCACCGAGCCGCGCCGCGCGGCGCTAGGTGTCATTCTACGCCCAACCCTGCTCGCCCAGTTGGATCTCGCCCAGAAATACTTCGACCGCAGCACCGGGAGCCTCTCCGAGGACGACTCGGCGTTCGCGCCGGCGGACGGGCTCCTGACCGTGGCGCAGCACGTGGCCCACGCCGCCCACACCATCGACTGGTTCTTCGCCGGGGCCTTCGACCCCAACGGCTTCGACATGGGCTTCGAGGACCACGACCGGCAGATTCGCGGCGTGCGGTCGCTGACCGAGGCCCGCGCCTGGTTCCGGCGGGCGCTCGACAACGGCCGCGCGCTCGTGCGGGACCGCAGCGAGGCAGAGTGGTCGGCGCCGATCGTCGACGGGGTGGTGATGGGCGGCATGCCGCGCACGACCATCTTCGGCGGCATCACCGACCACACGGCGCACCACCGCGGCGCCCTCACGGTCTACGCGCGCCTGCGCGGCAAGACGCCGCCGAACCCGTACATGTAGGGCGTCCGCGGCCGCGGTAGTCCCGATTGATCCGCCGTGGCGGACGCCAGCCCATGTATGCTGGAACGAGATAGCGGGGTACGAGAGTCATGGACCGGGGTGTTCAGGCGAAAGTCGCCGAGATCGTCAGGAAGACCCTGGCCGAGCGTTTCGACGATACTGCATTCGGTCCCGTACGCGTGATTCCGACACTGGATGAATTTGGCGACGGCGACGGCGAGGAATACCTCCGTATCGTGATCGTCTTCGACGGTGACCAGGACGCGCTGGATGCTCGTTGGACGTCTACCCTGATTAGGCGCATTCGCCCCAAGTTGCTCGACGAAGGTGTAAAGCAATTCCCCAGCTTCTCCTTTGTGGGCAAGTCCGAATGGCCGCAGTTCGCACGGAGCTTGGAGCGTGAAGCCGCTGGACTTCATTAGGACCGCGCGTGACCTGACGACCACATCGCCACGCCGTCCACGAGAGACCAACCTGCGTCGCGCGGTCAGTACGACTTACTACGCCATGTTCCACTGCCTGGCTGGTTCTTGCGCCGATCTGATCGTAGGCGGCGCAGGCGCGAGCCGCAGCAAGCACGCATGGCGTCAACGTATCGCGCTCTCGACCATCGAACCGCCAGGAAGCGCTGTGAGGGCCAGGATACCCGTCGGTTTCCGGTCGAGATCCAGGATTTCGCGAACGTATTCATCGACATGCAGAAAAAACGGCACCGTGCCGATTACGACCCTTACGCGGTCTTTTCCAAACTTACTGTATTGCAAGGCATCCAGGAAGCTGAGAAGGTTATTAGTGACTTTGTGCGAGCTCCTCGCAAAGACCTGCGTGCCTTTGCCGTTTACACCCTGTTGGACATCAGGAAGTAATCCCACGCGAGCTCAGTCTCTCTTCGGCACCAACCAGACCGCGCTGCGCCACGCGCTTCAATGAGGCCGCGGGCCTCCCCGCGGAAGACGCCGGAAGCGAGACCGAATACCTCATCCTCCACCGCACGGAAGGCGTCGTGTGGCTGCCCGAGCACTGGCGGCGCAGGCT
>CAZMWA010000270.1:0-15371 GCA_964569405.1 uncultured Vicinamibacteraceae bacterium
CGTGGCGACCCGTTTCGTCGGCGTGCTTCAGACGATGTCGTTGCCTCCATCATCCGCCCCGACTGCTACCGGCTGGAGCGACAGTTGCCGGGCGGGATTCTCACCCGCTGAGGAACGACGCCCTTCACGGCGCACGGTAAACATGGGCTAGAGCTGGAGCAGCCTGTCCACCGCGGCGGCCACGTCCTCGACCGCGACCGCGTCCAGACAGGGCGGGCGCCCGTCCGCCGTGGGCGGCGCGGGGCACTCGTCGAAGAAGCGCTCCCGGCACGGCGAGCAGGGCGCCAGCGCCGAGACCGCGCGGTGCGCCGTCCCGGCCGCGACCCGCGGCGACGTGCGCGCTGGACTCGACGGGCCGTAGATGCCGACGGTCGGGACGCCGAGGGCGGCCGCAAGATGCATCGGCCCGCTGTCGTTGCCCACGTACAGCCGACAGCGCTCGATGACGGCGCCCAGTTGAACGAGCGTGACGTCGCGCACGCTCCGGATCGCCGGATGCCGCGACCAGCCCGCGGGCGGCGCGAACGGCGGGTGGCTGTGGACCAGCACCGGCAGCCCGGGGTGGCGGTCGGCGATCGTCTCGGCCAGCCGCCGAAAGCGGTCGGCCGACCAGGCGCGGGGGGTCTTGGCGGCCGCCGGATTGACCAGCACCGGGCGGTCCCGGGCACCCAGTCCCGCCTGCGCGAACAGGCGGTCCACATGCCGCCGCTCGGCCGCCTGCAGGCTGAACGGCGGCGGCCCGGACACGGGGTCTGCGCCGAGCGCGCCCACCAGCTCCAGGAACCCGTCGGCGCGGTGCGGCCGGCGCGCGGGGTCCAGCGCGTGAGTCAGCAGCAGCGAGCGGTGGTCCGTGCGGTGACCGACCCGGACAGGGATCCCCGCGGCCAGCGCGGTGAGCGCGCCCTCGAACGACGGGGCCAGCAGCACGGCGGCCTGCAAGCGGGCCGCGCGCAGCACCCGGACGGCGCGCCACCAGGCGGGCAGGCGGCCGGCCGCCGGCGGCGCGGGCACGATGCGGTCGATGGCGGAGATGCGGCTCGCCAGCTCCACGTGCTGCGGGCGCGCCATGCCCACGAGGTGGGCGCGCGGCCGGCCAGCGCGCAGGGCCAGCAGGGCCGGCAGGGCCAGCAGGATGTCGCCGACCCAGTTCGGCAGCCGGATCAGGATTCGCGACGCGGAAGACCCGTCGCGCGTGCGCCGCACGCCGCTATTCTAGCTTTGGACGGGCTTTGCCCCGGGCTTCCTTCAGACGGGGCTGCGCCCCGAACCCCCGGCGTCCGCTTGCGGGGACCCCTTCGCCCCGCGCCGCTACCGCCGAGGCGCGCCGTGCGCGCCTTGGGGCCACCGCCTACGATGGCGGTGGTGGCTCCTCCGGTGGCCGCCGGGTGTGTCGTCTGTACAATGCTGACGGATGCGGGACGACCTCGTGCTGGCCCTGGCCGGCGTCGATCTGATCCGCGGCGAGCACGTCATTCTGCGCGGCGTCGACTGGCGCGTGCGGCGCGGCGAGCGCTGGGCCGTGCTGGGGCCGAACGGATCGGGGAAGACCACGCTGTGCCGGCTCGCCAGCCTGTACGTCCATCCGTCCCGCGGCACCATCGAGGTCCTCGGCGAGCGGCTGGGCCGTACCGACGTCCGCGAGCTGCGGAGGCGACTCGGCATCACCAGCGCAGCGCTGGCCGACATGCTGCGGCCCGCGCTGCGGGTCGAGGACGTCGTCGTCACCGGCAAGCACGCCGCCCTGGCGCCGTGGTGGCACAAGTACTCGGACGCCGACCGTACCCGCGCGCGCGAGCTGCTCCAGCGCTTCGGATGCGCCGCGCTGGCCGGCGCCGGCTTCGGCACGCTGTCGTCCGGCGAGCGCCAGCGCGTCCTGCTGGCCCGCACGCTGATGAACGACCCGGCGCTGTGGCTGCTCGACGAGCCGACGGCGGGACTCGATCTGGGCGGCCGCGAGCAGCTCGTGGCGCTGCTGGGCGCCGTGGCCGCCGATCCCGGGGCGCCCGCCACCGTGCTGGTGACTCACCACGTGGAGGAGATTCCGCGCGGCTTCACCCACGCGCTGCTGTTGCGGAGCGGCGGCGTGCACGCCGCGGGGCCGATCGAGGAGACGCTGACGGCGGAGTGCGTCTCCGCCTGCTTCGGCGTGCCGATCCATCTTGAGCGCCGCGACGGCCGCTGGCTGGCGTGGCAAGGCGCGCGCAGCGCGCCTCGGCGGTAGCGGCGCGGGGCGCAGGGGTCCCCGCAAGCGGACGCCGGGGGTCCGGGGCGCAGTCCCGTCCGATTGAGGTTGGAGGCCCCTACCGAATCGAGCCGCGGAACTCGCGGACCAGCTCCTCCACCACGGCGCTGAACCGGCCGGTTTCCTCGTACACGCTGCGCTGCCGGCGATAGCTGGGGCCTTCCCGCAGGATGGCGCCGACCCGCCCGAGCTCGGTCAGGGAGCCGAGCCGCGCGGCCACCGGCCGCAGCGACTCGAGCAGCTCCTCGACCGAGTCGGACAGCCGCTCGAGCCGCCCGGATTCGTCGACGATGATGTCGGCGTCGATCGACCAGCGGGCCGCCCGCCACTTGTTCTCCCGCAGAATCCAGTCGCGCTGCAGCGGCAGGTAGCTGCCCTCGTCGTAGCGGTCGCCCAGCCACACGACGAGCGCCTGAATCATCGCCGTCATCGCCACCACGTCGTCCAGCGTGGGCAGTCCGTCGCAGATGCGCACCTCGACCGTGCCGAAGTTCGGATGCGGCCGCACGTCCCACCACACCTCGCGGATCGACTCGATCGCCCGGGCGTTCACCAGCGTCGTCATCAGGCGCTGAAACTCGCCCCAGTTGAGCAGGCGATACGGCAGGCCGGCCGTCGGCAGGCTCTCGAACACCTTGACCCGACACGACGTCAGCCCGGTATCGAGGCTGTTGAAGAACGGCGAGCTGGCCGACAGGGCGAGCAGGTGCGGCAGGTAAGTGCTCAGGGCGTTGAACACGGCAATCGCCTTCTCGCCGCTCTCCACCCCGACGTGCACGTGCAGGCCGAAGATCATCAGCCGGCGGGCCGGCCACTGGCAACGCTCGACCAGCATCGTGTAGCGCTCGTTCGCCGTGACCCGCTGCTCCGACCACTCGGCGAACGGATGGGTGCCGGCCGACGCGACCTCGTAGCCGAGCTCGTCGCACAGGGCGAGCAGCCGCTTCACCCGCCGGTTCAGATCGCGGCGCACCGCTGCCACGTCGGGGCAGACCTCGGTGTTCAGCTCGATGGTCGACTCGATCAGCTCCGGCTTGATGTGGTCCCCGGCGGCCGACCGCTCCAGAATGCGCGGCGCGCCCGACACCAGGTTCTTCGTCTCGGGATCGAGCAACTGCAGCTCCAGCTCGACGCCCAGCGTCGGACCCGGCGACCCGTTGAACGCGATCTTCACGACGCCCTGCCTCCCCCGCCCCACGCACGGCCGGCCACTACCTTACACTTACGGACACCACTGGCAGCGAGATCGACCCCCGTGCGGACGCGACACTCGGCCTTCTGGCGGTATACGGCGTTCCAGGTGCCGGGCTGGCTGCTGGCCGCGCTCGCGGGCTGGTGGCTGCGCGACTCGTTCGATGCGCCGCTGTGGCTCGCGGCCGGCGTGCCGGTGGCGTGGGTGATCAAGGACTACGCGCTCTACCCGATGCTGCGCTCCGCCTACGAGGCCGACTACCGGCGGCGGATCGAGCATCTCATCGGCGCGGAGGGAACGACCGTCGAGCCGCTCGACCCGGTTGGGTACGTGCGCGTGCGCGGCGAGCTGTGGCGCGCCAGACCCGACCGCGGCGCGGGACGCCCCGGCCAGGGCTGCCCCGTGGAGGTGACCGGCACCGAGGGCACGACGCTGGTCGTGACGCCCCGGCGCGCGGGCGGCTGACGGGCCGGCCGTGCGCGCGCGCCGGTCACGCCGGCGGAAACCGGCCGCGCGGAATCCCGGGCACCACCTCGAGCGCGTTCGCGTAGTAGATCTTGCGCAGCACCTCGTCGGGCAGGTCCATCCCGTAGAGCTTCCAGAAGGCGTGATACCGCCGGTAGTAGTCGAAGTACTCGTCGCCCGTCTCGAATGTGCGCCAGTAGTACGGAAACTCGTCGGCCTGATAGCGGTCCTTGCCGAACAGAATCCGGTCCTGATAGGCGATGAAGAACGCCCGGGCGGTCCGCGGCTGCCGCCCGAGCTCGTAGAGGATGGCGCCCGTCTCGGGGTACACGTTCGGAAAGCGGTCGAGCAGCCGTCCCAGGCGCCCGAGATCGTTGGCGTGCCAGCCCATGTGCGCCGCGATGAAACGGGTCCGCGGATGCCGCGCGAACAGGCGGTCGCGCTCGGCCATCATCTCCTCGAAGCTCGGGTAGCGGTCGGCCGGCAGCCGCCGGTTCGGCAGCAGCGTCAGCTCGAGCCAGCGCTCGTTGAACCGGTCGACCGGCTCGTAGAACGACAGCGGCTCGCCGGTGTGAATCAGCACCGGGATGTCGAGCCGCGCGCACAGCTCGAAGACGGGATCGAGCTCCGGATGGTCGACGGGCAGGCGCCGGCCGCGCTCGTCGCGCACGCTGAGCCCGAAGTCCTTGAAGAACTTCAGGCCAACCGCCCCGGCCGCCACGTCCCGCTCGAGCTGCGCGGCGGCGCGCTGGCCGAAGCCCGGGCCGACGCCGCCGCGGAAATCGAGATTGGCGAACAGCACCATGCGGTCCGGATGCGCGCTGTCGGCGATGGTGTCGAGGCCGCGCTGCAGCAGGCTCCCCCACCCCCCGCTCAGGTTGACCAGCACCTGCAGGTTCAGCGCGTCCATTTCCGCCACGATCCCCGCCCAGCGCGCCGCCGAGAATCCCGGGCGGTGATGGCTGTGCACGTCCACGACCGGATACCGGGCGCGCGGCACGGCGTGCTCGTCGACCACCAGGGTCGAGCGCGGCGTGTACTCGTCGACCGTCAATGCCGACCCGGCGGCGCGCCGGGCCGCGCTCCGCTGCGCGCGCGGCGCCAGGGTCACGACGATCGCAACCAACGCGACGAGACCGACGACGAGCGCTGAACGTCGCAAGCTGCCCTCCCCCAGGATTCCGCCGCAGCGCGGCCGTAAGCCGAATTCTGTGCCGGCGCCCCTGCGATCGCTCGCGGCGGCGCCGGTGACGACCATTCCTCTAGCCCCGCCATTGCTGGCGGGATCGAGCGACCTACCCGGAGGCTTCGGACGGGCCGCCCTCGAACGCCTCCCTATTTGGTCTTGCTCCGTGCGGGGTTTGGCCTGCCACCCGCCTCGCGGCGGGCGCGGTGCGCTCTTACCGCACCTTTTCACCCTTACCCGCCGCCGTCCCGACGGGACCGCGGCAGGCGGTATGTTTTCTGTGCCACTTTCCTTCAGGTTGCCCTGACCGGGCGTTGCCCGGCGCACTGCCCTCCGGAGTTCGGACTTTCCTCCCCGCGCCCGCGCCGCAGCGCAGGCGCGCAGCGGTCGTCCGGCCGGCTGCGGCGGAATGTCAAAGATCCGGTCGACGGACGGTCAGGCGTCCGTCTCCTGCCGGATATTGTACTGCTCGAGCTTCTTGTAGAGGTTGCTGCGCGGCGTGTCGATCTCCTCGGCGGTCTTCGAGATGTTCCAGCCGAACTCGCGCAGCTTGCGGACGAGGAAGGCCCGCTCGCCGATCTCCTTGAACTCGCGCAGGGTGCGGCCGCCCTCCCCGGCCGCCCGCCCGCCGCCCGGGCGCTCCCCCAGGCGCAGCACGGAACGGACGTCGGCGACGTCGATCTCCTGGCCGGGCACCATGACGAGCAGCCGCTCGACGGAGTTGCGGAGCTCGCGGACGTTCCCGCGCCAATGCTGCTGCTCGAGCGCCGCGAGGGCCGCGCCGGCGAACCGCTTCGGCTTGAAGTTGTTCTCGCGCGCGAACAGCGTCGCGAAGTGCTCCACGAGACGGGGAATGTCCTCGCGCCGGTCACGCAACGGCGGCACGTGCATCGGAATGACGCTGAGCCGGAAGAACAGGTCCTCGCGAAACCCGCCCTCCTCGATCGCCCGCTCGAGATCCTTGTTGGTGGCCGCGAGCACCCGCGCGTCGACCTTCCGCGTGCGCGCCGAGCCCAGCCTCTCGACCTCCCCTTCCTGCAGGACGCGCAGCACCTTCGCCTGCGTCCTGAGGCTCATGTCGCCGACCTCGTCGAGAAAGATGGTGCCCCGGTCGGCCTGCTCGAACTTGCCGATCTGCTTCTCGGTCGCCCCGGTGAACGACCCCTTCTCGTGGCCGAACAGCTCCGACTCGATGAGGTCGTCCGGAATCGCCGCGCAGTTGACCTGCACGAACCGCTCGCGCGCCCGCGGGCTGTTGCGGTGGATTGCGCGCGCCACGAGCTCCTTGCCGACCCCGCTCTCGCCCTGGATGAGCACCGCGCTCCGCACGGGGGCGGCGCGACGGATCGCCTCGGTCACTGCCGCCAGCCCCGGGCTGGCGCCGATCATCTCGTGCCGTACCTCCGCCGCCCGCCGCAGGCTGCGGTTCTCGACCCGCAGGCGCCGCTGAGCCAGCGCATTGCGGATGGTCACCAGGACGCGCTCGGTCGAGATCGGCTTCTCCAGGAAATCGAACGCGCCGAGCTTGGTCGCCTCCACCGCCGTGCCCACCGTGGCGTGGCCGGAGATCATCACCACGGGCAGCAGGGGGTCCAGCTCCCGAATGCGCCGCAGCACCTCGAGCCCGTCCATGCCGGGCATCTTGACGTCGAGGAACACGAGGTCCGGGCTGTCGCGGCCGACGCGCTCGATGCCCTCGTAGCCGCTCGGCGCCAGCAGGCAGTCGTAGCCGTCGTACTCGAGAATCATCTCGAGCGACTCGCGGACGGCGGCCTCGTCGTCGATGACCAGAATCCGGTGCTTCATGGCGGTCAGGCGGCGCCAACCGCTCTCATGAACTGCGGTTCTCGAGTGGCATCGCCGCGAATCAACGCATCCATGTCATCGAGATCCTTCAGGAACTCGCTCGTCGGCACCCGATAGTAGCGCCAGCAACTGAACTCCTTGACTCCCCCCCCCTCCAACGCGTTGTGCGCTCGTTGCATCGACTCCAACGCCATTCCCTCGTCCCCCACGGCCCAGTTCGCGATTGCCATGCATTGATGACAATTGGCGTCGTCACACCCTGGGCCGTTGCCGTGAAGTTCGATGACTCGCGCAAACGGTTCTATGTCGACCTCACCTTTCTCGCCCCAGCTAGCCATGCCATAGTTGAACGCATCTATTATGTCCATATCAGCCGGCACGCGTCCGTCCCGGTCTAGCAACATTCGGGCCGCGGCGCACTCGCCAAGTCCCATGCGACACAGTACCAGTGCGCGGGTTGCTGCCGCGCGCTCCTCGGGGGCCAACTTCTCATCATCGACGAGAGGCTCCAGAATCGAGGCCCCCATCTTGATCTCCCTCGGCGACTCGGTGAGGACGTTCGCAAGCCAGACGCGTCCGTCTGCATCCAACGACGTCACCGCAACGGATTCCGCAACGTCGCCAGATCTCTCCTCCGACACCAACCGCGCCGCCTCCCTGACGAGCGGCGGCGGCAAGCCCTCCGCCCGCAGAACGTGCAGGGCATCGTTCGTAGCGCCCGTCGGATCCTCGCCGGCACGAAGACGAGCCCTATTCAGATACGCCTCCGGCTCTTCGCACCCCGCATCGATCGCCCGGTTGAACAACGACGCGGCACGATCCGGTTGCCCATCGTTCTCGAAGAACGCGCCCAGAGCAAACAGGACGTCGCCATCGGTCGCGTGTTTGTCCTCGATCTGCTGCAATTTCAGGTTTGTCTTTTCCGGAGACTCGCGCATCGTTCCGCGACGCCGCCACCGCTCCCCGGCTCCCTTGATGTAGTCCAGAGCCCCGTCGCGGTCCGCCAGGTTGCGTCCCACGATCTCCCGAACGAGACGGCGATACTCTCTAGCCAGCCGACTTCTGGGACGATCTTTCGCAAACACCACCTGATTCAAGAGCGACAGACTGTCATAGCGGTGCACGATCATCGGTTCCCGCACGAAATCCAGCTGTTCTCGGAAAGCGTTCATCTTCCTCTGCAGAATGCGATCCTCATCGTCCAGGTCTGGAACATTCGACATTATGAAATGAAGGTCGATTTCCTTCTTACGAGGCCCGCTCGCTTCTCCCCGTATATCCTTGACAATCTTTGCGAGTCCACGCAGATTCTGTTCATTCGGAAAAAAAAGTATCGCAACCGCATCCGGCAACTGTCTCGTGCAGATCCCGCCAGTGTCCGTATGTCCAGTGCGTGAATCAATCAAGACGTAGTCCGGATTGATGGCCTGCGCCCACTGCGCCTTGAGATCTTCGAAAAGCAAATAACCGTCACGCTTTTCGTACAGCTCGGCCCAGTCTATTTCGTTGAAGTGTGCCGCGTACATGGCGCTCTGCGCGCCCGACGGCATGATCCACAACTCCCCATCGTTGTCACCCACAGCAGGCAGTCTGGACATGAATCTGCATACCTCGGGCGCTTGACCGGAGTCCAGGTACTCATGGACGAAATCGATGATGCCCAGCACATCATCTCGAGGCCGCAGGATGTCGAACGTATCGAGGCCAGGAGCCTCCAGATCGAAATCGACCGCAAGCACTCGACGACCGCGCTTGGCGAGTTCCACGGCACTATTGGCCAGCGCCATGCTACGACCAACGCCGCCCTTGAACGAATAGAAAGTTGTCGTGTACATGCCGTCAGGCGGCAGGACGCAGGACAAACGCGCGCTGGTGTCGGCGCACGTCTTCGGTGACCTTCCGTACGCGCCACCGCTCGTCGCCAGGGTGCGCCTGCTCGATCGGGGTTCCAGCGAGCCCCGCAAGTCTCTTGAGCCGCCGCATCACGTCTGGGCTGTCCAGAAGCCGGATGTAGCGGTCGTACGCCCGAGTGTGGTTCATTGAACCGTTCTCCCAACGGACCAGGCTCGCCGTTCCGAGTCCAGTGACCTCCGCGAACTCGGCCTGGGTCATTCCATGGCGCGTTCTGATCCGCCGAATCCCTGCTGGCGAAAGCACGCGGAGGTGCTCGCAGATCGCCTCCAGCTTGATCTCTTCGGACTGCTGGTCGAGAAACTCGAAGCCGCACGCCGTACATCGACGGACGGGAAGCTCCACGGTCAGATCAGCCGCCGACTCGCCGGACCCGTACCGAAATGTGTGACGCTGCTCCACGGTTTCAACCGTCTGTGCTCCGCATTGCGCACAGGACCACTCCTGTCGACCGACAACCCGAAGAGCCTCAGTTGGACGTGTACCCGCCATCCCCGATACCCTCATTTTCGTTCCGATTCGTGAAAACTGCGTCCGATGACAACGCCGGACCCAAGCTGGAGCTTGACATAGAGCGAGGGCCTCCCCGGATTGAGATTGACCTGCATGACGTAGCCCGTCTTGCCCGGCGGCTGGTTGAGAGTGACTGTCTCCACTTCGTGTCCGCTCTCGAGTTTGGAGGCGATCAACTCCCACGCGGACTTCTCGTCGAAGTACGGGAGCACCAGTCCCTCAGGATTCGGCACTTCCCCTGGCCGCCAGTCCGTCGGACGCTCACGAGTAAACTCCGATGTCCGGGCACCTCGTCTGACGAGGCTCACCAGTTGGTCGCGGGTCGACCGGTCGATGCTCACGGCGGCACCCGACTCGACGCCACCTGCACCGGATGGCCAAGATCAATCATATAATACTTCAAGCTCGGGCTGAGAGGGACATGGCGAATCATATGAGTTGCCCGCGTTGGGCCGCGACCGGCTACGGAACCCCTTCCGGTCGTCGTTCGTGGAACACATGCTCATTCGAACCCCGTCCCTCGACGAGCGCCACGAGGCCGGCCTCGTCGATCACCGCGACGCCCAGCTCCTCCGCCTTCCGGCGCTTAGAGCCGGGATTGTCTCCGGCCACGACGTAGTCCGTCTTCCCGCTGACCGACCCCGCCACGCGGCCTCCGGCCGCCTCGATGAGCCCCTTGGCCTCGTTGCGGGTCATGCCGGGCAGGGTGCCGGTCAGCACGAACGTCTTGCCGGCCAGTCCGGAAGGACCGGGGCGGGCCGGTGCCGCCGGCGCGGCCTCCTCGAACCGCAGGCCGGCCTTCCGCAACCGCTCGATCAGCGCCCGGTTCCGATCCGACTCGAAGAACGCGCGGACGGATGCGGCGATGCGCGGGCCGACCTCGTCCACCTCCTCGAGCTGCTCGGCCGTCGCCACGGCCAGATCGTCGAGGCTCGGGAAGCGCTCCACCAGCAGCTCGGCCGTGCGCTCCCCGACATGGCGGATGCCGAGGCCGTACACCAGCCGGGCGAGGGGCGCGCGCTTCGACCGCTCGACGCTCTCGACAATCTTGCGCGCCGACTTCCTGCCGAGCTTGACCGGCGTCGGAATCCGCGCCAGTTGCGCGGCGCTCGACGGATCGCTCAACCGATTGAGGTCGGCCGGTCCCCGCACCAGGCCCTTGTCGACCAGCTTGCCGGCGAGCACGTCGCCTATCCCTTTCACCACGCGCTGGACGAACCGCCGGAGAGTCCGTCGGAACGCCGCTTCGTCGGGCGCGGGAGGCGGCTGGACCGCGCCCTTCGCGCGGCGGGCCTCGGCATCCGCCGCGGCCGGGCTCTCCGCCTCCTCCCTGCCGGGCAGGCCCGCCGCCACCAGCAACTCGACCAGCCGCTGCGTCGGCGCCTCCGCCAGGGAGGCCTGGACCGCGGCGGCATCCCGGCGGCTGACGCCCTTGATGCCCGCGATATCGTCCACGGCTGCGGCCGCCAGCGCCTCCAGGCTGCCGAAGCCGCGCGCCAGCAGGTCGGCCTTGCGCTGGCTCACGCCCGGGATGCCGAGCGCGTGCACGACGCGCGCCAGCGTCAGCGTCCGCTTGGCGTCGGCGATGGCCCGGACGTGTTTGTCGGCGTTCTTCGCGCCCAGGTCGGCATCCTTCTCGAGCGGCGCGAGCCGTTCCACCTGCAGCTCGTACAGGTCCGCCAGATCCCGGACAAGAGGACCGGCCGGCGCCTTCCGACCGGAACCGGCCGGCGCAATCAGCTTGTCGACGAGCCACGAACCCAGGCCGTCGATGTCCATCGCCGTGCGGTGCGCGAAGTGCAGGATCGACTCCTTCAGGCGCGCGCTGCAGCTCACGTTGTCGCAGCGCGCCACGGCCTCGCCCTCGGGGCGCTCCACCGGCGATCCGCAGGCGGGGCACGCGGCCGGCATCTCGAACGGCCGCCGGTCGAGGCCCTCGTCGACCACGCGCACGACCTTGGGGATGACGTCGCCGCTGCGAATCACCACGACCCGGTCGCCGATCTGCAGCCCGAGCCGGTCGATCTCCTGGGCGTTGTGCAGCGTGGCGTGCGACACGGTGACGCCGCCCACCTGCACCGGCTCCAGGATGGCGCGGGGCGTCACGGCGCCTGTCCGCCCGACCTGCACCTCGATGTCCCGCACGACCGTCTCGGCCTGCTGCGCCGCGGGCTTGCAGGCGATTGCCCAGCGCGGCGCCCTGGCCGTCGCGCCGAGCCGGCGCTGCAGCGCCACGGCGTCGACCTTGAAGACGAGACCGTCGATCTCGTACGGCAGCGATTCGCGCCGGCCGAGCCACTCGTCGCGGAACGCGAGCAGCTCGTCGACGCCGCGCAACCGCTTGCGGTTCGGATTCACCCTGAAGCGCAGCGTGTCGAGCGCCTCCAGCGACACCCAGTGCGAGTCGAAGAGGGGGGCGCCGTCCGCCAGCAGCCGATACGGGTAGAAGTCGAGCCGGCGGGCAGCGGTAATCGAGGCGTCGAGCATCCGCAGCGCGCCGGCCGCGGCGTTGCGGGGGTTGGCGAACGTCCGCTCGCCCGCCGCCAGCTGGCGCTCGTTGAGGAGCTCGAACGCGCGCTTGGGCATGACCACCTCGCCGCGCACCTCGAAATCCCCCGGAACCCCCGCGGCGGCCAGCTCTGCCTCCGTGAACGACAGCGGCACAGTCCGGAGCGTGCGGGCGTTCGGCGTGACGACCTCGCCCCGGACGCCGTCTCCGCGGGTCAGCGCCAGCGCCAGCCGGCCGGCGGCGAAGCGCACCACCAGCGAGACGCCGTCGAGCTTCAGCTCGCCGACGTAGTCGAGCTCCGTCGCCTCCGCCAGCTCCCGCGCCCGGCGATCGAAGTCGCGCAGCTCGGCGTCGTCGAGGGCGTTGTCCAGGCTGAGCATCGCCGACGAGTGGGCCGCCCGCTCGACACCCTCCCGCGGGGCGCCGCCGACCCGTTGCGTCGGCGAGTCGGGCGTGACGAGCGCGGGATGCTCCGCCTCGATCCGGCGCAGCTCGACCAGGAGGGCATCGAACTCGGGGTCGGTGATCTCCGGCCGATCGAGCACGTGGTAGAGGTGCTCGTGGCGGCGTATCTCGCCGCGCAGGAAGGCGGCCCGCTCGCGAGCGCCGGCGGGAGGGCTGGCTGTCAACGGTCCCGCGCGAGCACGAAGTCGGGCAGCGCGCCGAGCGCGGCGCGTTCGGGAGACGGAGGAAAGGCGTCGAGGCACTGCTTGGCGGCCGCCGCGTACTCCACGGCCTTCTCGTGCGCGTACCGGATGGCCTGCCGCTCCCGGAGCAGCACCAGGAGCTCGCTCCAAGCCTCTGCCGCGATCTCCCCCGTCTCCACGACGGACCGGACGATGTCGTGGGCGCGGCTCGGCCGGCCCTCGCGGCGCAGGAGGTGGATTGCCGCCAGCGTCACCTTCCCCTCCCGCAGATCGCCGCCGACCGGCTTGCCCAGCGCGGCGCGGTCCGCGGTGAAGTCCAGGAGGTCGTCGACTAGCTGGAAGGCGACGCCGAGATTGAACCCGTACTCGCGCAGCGCCAGCCGCTGCTCCTCCGCGGCCTTGCCGAGCAGGCCGCCGATCTCGGCCGATCCGCTGAACAGGTACGCGGTCTTGCGCCGGATGATCTCGAAGTACTCCTCCTCCGTGATGTCGGCGGCGCCCACCTTCGTCAACTGGTAGATCTCGCCCTCGATCATCCGCCGCGTGGCGTCGCACAGGAGCCGCACGATGGCGATGGCGTCGTCGTAGGTCAGCGCCACCTCCATGGCCCGGATGTAGAGGTAGTCGCCCAGCAGCACCGTCATGTTGTTGCCCCAGCGCGAGTGCATCGCGCGGCGACCCCGCCGGAGCTCGGAGCCGTCGATGACGTCGTCGTGGACGAGCGTCGCGGTATGGATGAACTCGACGGCCGACGCGAACAGGACGGGCCGCTCGCCGGCGTAGCCGCACATGCGCGCCGCCATCAGGAGCAGCGCCGGCCGCACCCGCTTGCCCCCGCCGGCCTGGATGTACCGCGCCATTTCCGGAATCAGCTCGTCGACGGCATGCGCGGGGCCCTCGAGGGCGCCGGGGGCGAGGTCTTCGCCGGACTGGATGTGGGTGGTGTAGGCGTCCTCGACCGCCTCGAGCTCGGCCCGAATCGGCTCGAAGAGTTGCGCAAGGTCAGCCAGTACGGGCGAGTCGATTCTTGCGGGCACGGGGCGGAAGGAATCAGAACACACTCGCCAAACGGGTGTCAACGCGGCGGGCAACCCGTACGGCGCCGGGCATCAGACGGCGGCGTCGAAGAGCGCGGTAAACGCCGCCGACGTCCCTGCCGCGAGGTCGGCGGTCGCCTCCCCGCGCACGCCGGCGAGCACCTCGACCACGTGCGCCACCCAGGCCGGCTCGTTGCGGCGGCCGCGGAAGGGCACCGGCGCGAGGTAGGGCGCGTCGGTCTCGACCAGCAGCCGGTCGGCGGGCACGACCGCCGCCGCGGCGCGAATGTCGTCCGCCCGCCGGAACGTCGCGATGCCGGAGAACGAGACGTGGAAGCCGAGGTCGAGCACGCGGCGCGCCGCCGACGCATCGCCGGTGAAGCAGTGGAAGACGCCCCGCACGTCGCCCCGCCCCTCGGCGCGGATGGCCGCGAACGTATCGTCGTCCGCCTCGCGCGTATGGATCACGATGGGCCGGCCGAGCTCCCGCGCGAGGGCGATCTGGCGCCGGAACACCTCGATCTGCACGGGCCGCGGGGCGAAATCGTAGTGGTAGTCCAGCCCGATTTCGCCGATGGCGCAGACGCCGCTGAAGCGCTCGAGCGCCGCGCGGACCGCGCTGACAGCCGCCTCCGCCTCGTCCTCGAACGGCGCTGCCTGATGCGGGTGCACGCCGGCCGCGAAGCGCACGGCCGGCCACGTCTCGGCCACCCGCTCGGCGCGCTGCGCCTCGTCGTCGTTCGTCACGTCGAGAATGCACAGCGCTCGCTCGACGCCGGCCGCGCGCGCCCGGCCGACCACGGCATCGAGGTCGTCCGCGAAGGCGGCGTCGGCCAGATGGCAGTGCGAGTCAATCATAAGACGGGGCTTCGCCCCGAACCCCCGGCGTCCGTTTGCGGGGGCCCCATAGCCCCGCGCCACTCCCGCCGAGCCGCGCCGTGCGCGGCTTGCGGCGTCTGCATGGTGGTGCGGTGCAGACTCCTACGAGATCTTCGAGCCGGGGGGCGCCTGGTCCGGCAGGTCCACCGTGAGGAGTACGGGCGTGCCGTCCGCGCCGGAGGCGGCCAGGACCATGCCGTTCGACTCGAGGCCCGCGAGCTTCGCCGGCTCGAGGTTCGCGATGAAGACCACGCTCCGGCCCACCAGCGTCTCGGGGGGATGGGACCTGGCGAGGCCGGCCACGATCTGGCGCACCCCCGTGCCGTCCTCGACCTCGAGGCGCAGCAGCTTCCTCGACTTCGGCACCGCCTCGGCGGCCGCGACGCGGCCGACCCGCAGCTCCATCTGCATGAACTGGTCGAACGAGATCCGGGGTCGTTCCGGCGCCTGCTCCCGCTGTTCCTGCTGCTCCGGCGCCTGCTCCCGCGGCGGCGGCGCCGCATCCGATGCGCTCATTGCTTCCTGCTCCTTCGCTTTCTGCTCTCTCCGCGCCGGCCGCGACGCGTCCGACGCCGCGGCCTGTCCGGCCTCGATGCGCGGCCAGAGGGGCGGCCCCTTGACCAGGCGCCGCTCCGCACCGGGCGGCGCCCGCCAGGCGCCGTCCCGCTCGAGACGCAGCGCGTCCGCCGGGGCGGCGGCGCCGATGCGCGCCAGCACCTCGGCGCACGACCGCGGCATGACCGGCGCCAGCAGCACGGCGGCCAGCCGCACCGCCTCGCTCACGTCGTAGAGCTGCCGGTCGAGCTCTGCGGCGCGCGCCGGATCCCTCGCCACCACCCACGGCTCGACGTCCGCGATGTACTCGTTGGCGGCGTCCACGATCCGGAACGCGGCGGCCACGCCCTGGTGCAACGCGAAGCGATCCATCGCCTGCCGATAGCCCGCCCGGCCCGCTCGCGGCGACGGCGGCGGCGGCGGTGGCGG
>CAZMWA010000271.1:0-7954 GCA_964569405.1 uncultured Vicinamibacteraceae bacterium
TCCGCATGTCGGCCAGCACAGCGTAGGAGGCCGTACCCGTAAAGGCCCCCAGTGTCGGCATTCGCTCTGCTCTGTCCAGGTTGCGGCGCAGGTACGCGCCGCCCACCATGTCGAGAACCAGGTCGACGCCCCGGCCATCCGTGGCCGCCCTGACCTCGGCGACGAAGTCGCGCTCGCGGTAGTTGACGGCCAGCTCCGCCCCCAGGCGCGTGCACGCGGCGCACTTGGCGTCCGAGCCTGCCGTGGTGAACACGCGCGCGCCGTGCAGGCGCGCCAGCGGGATGGCCGTCGTCCCGATGCCGCTCGAGCCGCCGTGCACCAGCAGGGTCTCCCCGGCCTGCAGCCGGCCCCGCTCGAACACGTTGGTCCAGACGGTGAGGCAGGCTTCCGGCAGCGCGGCGGCCTCCACCAGATCCACGCCCGCCGGCACCGGCAGGCACTGCGGCGCGGGCACGGCGCAGTACTCCGCGTAGCCGCCGCCCGCCACGAGCGCGCAAACCGGTTCGCCGACCGACCAGCCCTCGACGCCGGGGCCGACCGCGGCCACGGTGCCGGACACCTCGAGGCCCGGCAGGTCCGTGACGCCCGGCGGCGGCGGATAGTGACCCTCGCGCTGCATCACGTCCGCCCGGTTCACGCCGGCCGCCGCCACCCGCACCAGCAGCTCGCCGGCGGCAAGCGGCGGCACCGGCCGCTCGGTGCGGACCAGCGAGTCCGCCGGACCGAAGCCCGCAATCTCCACGGCGTACATCGTCTGTGGCACCGGCATCGTGACTCCCGCCATCGGCTGCCGCGCCCGCCGCGCGGCCGGCGCCCGCCGCTCGCGGCGCAACGCGAGGGTCCGGGTCGGGCCGCGAGTGCAAGAAGCGGCAGCGCACGAGTATAATGCGCCGTCCCCGATCCTTCGCTCGCGACCGGCGTGCCGGTCGAGCGGGGCGCGGGGCGCGGCGGACCGCGAAGGCATGTGACCGCATGAGCTTGCGACTCCTGATCGTCGGCTACGGCCGCATGGGAAAGGCCGTCGAGGCGCTGTGCGGCGCGTACGACTGCGAGGTCGTCGAACGCCTGGACATACACAACAACCGCGGGGGTGAAGGCATCGACGCCGCGCGCCTGCCGCCCGCCGACGTGGCGGTCGACTTCTCGACGGCGGACGCCCTGCTCACGAACCTGCCGCGGCTGGCTGCAGTGGGGCTCGACACCGTCATCGGGACCACCGGCTGGAACGCGCACGAGGAGCGGATGAAGGCGCTGGTGGCGGAGGCCGGCATCGGGGTGCTTGCAGCCGCGAACTTCTCGCTCGGGGTCAACGTGTTCCAGGCCGTCGTCGAACGGGCCGCGCGGCTGCTGCAGCCGCTCGACGAGTTCGGCGCCTGGATTCACGAGACCCACCACGCGGCCAAGATCGACGCCCCCTCCGGGACGGCGATCGCCCTGCAGGACGCCATGCGCCGGTCCGGATACGAGGCGGCCATCGACATGGCGTCGACCCGTGTCGGGTCGGCCCCGGGGACCCACACCGTCGGCTTCGACGGTCCCTTCGAGACGCTGTCGCTGACCCACACCACCCGCGACCGGGCAACCTTCGCGCACGGCGCCATCGCGGCCGCCCGCTGGGTGCACGGCCGGCGCGGCTGGTTCACGATGCGCGACGTGCTGGGGCTGGAGCCGTAGCCATGGTGGCGCGCTGGTCGGGGTGCGGCACGGCGCTCGTGACGCCGTTCGACGCCGCCGGCGGTCTGGACGAGGCCGGCGTCCGGCGGCTGGCCCGCCGCCAGATCGACGCCGGCGTGCACTTCCTGGTGCCGTGCGGCACGACCGGCGAGAGCCCGACGCTGACGCACGCGGAGAGGCTGCGCGTCGTCGAGCTGGTCATCGCCGAGGCGGCGGGCCGGGTGCCGGTGCTCGCCGGCGCCGGCGGCTACGACACGCGCTCGACGGTGGCGCTGGCACGCGAGCTGGCGGCGCTCGGCGCCGACGGCCTGCTGTCGGTCACGCCCTACTACAACAAGCCGACGCAGGAAGGCCTGTACCGGCACTTTCGGACCATCGCCGAGAGCGTGGACCGGCCGATCATCCTCTACAACGTCCCGGGCCGGACCGCCTGCAACATCCAGCCGGCGACCCTCCTGCGCCTCGCGGCGATCGACAACATCGCCGGCGTCAAGGAGGCCTCCGGCGATCTCGGCCAGATGTGCGAGATCTGCCGCACCGCGCCCGACGACTTCAGCGTGCTCTCGGGCGACGACGCCTTCACGCTGGCCCTCATGGCGCTCGGCGGGCGCGGCGTGGTCTCCGTCGTGGCCAACGAGGCGCCGTCCGAGATGGCGCGCCTGGTGGATCTCGCGGCGCGCGGCGACTTCGCGGCGGCCCGCGCGGTGCACGAGCGCCTGCTGCCGCTGATGCAGGTCAACTTCATCGAGTCCAACCCCATCCCGGTGAAGGCGGCGCTCGAGGCGCAGGGCCTTGCGCCGGCCCGCTACCGGCTGCCGCTCGCGCCGCCTTCGCAGGCGGCGCGCGAGCGCATCGAGGCCGTGCTCGCCGAGCTCGGCATGCGCGGCGCCGCGGCGCCGGCCGGCGGCGGAGGCGCGTCGTGACCACCGGCGCGGCAGGCGGGCTGGCGGCGGAGGTCGAGCGGCTCGCGGCGCTCCCGGGAGGCGGCGACCGGGACGCGGCGCGCGCCGTCTTCGCGCGGCTGCGCGCGGAGCTGTCGGCCGGCCGCGTGCGCGCCGCCGAGCCGGACCCGGCGGCGCCGAGCGGCTGGCGCGTCAATGCCTGGGTCAAGCAGGGCATCCTGCTGGGGTTCCGGTCGGGCGAGATCGCCGCCTATCCCGCGGCGAGCCCGGAGCAGCCCTTTCTCGACAAGGACAACCTGCCGCTCAAGCGGCTCGACGCGGCGTCGCAGGTGCGGCTCGTGCCGGGGGGCTCCTCGATTCGCGACGGCGCCTACATCGGCGCCGGCGTCATCTGCATGCCCCCGATGTACGTCAACATCGGGGCCTGGGTCGGCGACGGCAGCCTGATCGACTCGCACGCGCTGGTCGGCTCCTGCGCCCAGGTGGGCAGCCGCGTCCACGTGAGCGCGGCCGCGCAGATCGGCGGCGTCCTCGAGCCGGTCGGGGCCCTGCCGGTCATCGTCGAGGACGACGTGCTCGTCGGGGGCAACACCGGCCTGTACGAGGGAGCGGTCGTGCGCGAGCGGGCCGTCATCGCGGCCGGCACGGTGCTGACCGGCTCCACCCCGCTGTACGACCTGCCCAACGGGCGGCTGATCAGGGCCGCACCCGGGCAGCCCACGGTCGTCCCGCCCGGCGCGGTGGTCGTGCCGGGCGCCCGGGCGGTGACCGCGCCCGCCGGCCGCGAGTGGGGACTCTCGCTCGCCACGCCGGTGATCGTGAAGTACCGCGACGACCGCACCGACACCCGCACCGAGCTCGAGGCATGGATACGGTAGCGCAGGACGTCGTCGGTCTGGCGCGCGGCCTCATCGACATCGACTCGACCAGCGGCCGCGAGGCGGGGGCGACCGACTGGCTGGCCGGCAGGCTGCGGGAGCGCGGCTACCGCGTGACCTCCCAGCCCGTAGTCGACGACCGCGTCAACCTGATCGCGACCGTCGGTCCGGCCGAGCCCGAGATCGTCTTCTCGACACACATCGACTGCGTCCCGCCGTTCTTCCCGAGCCGCATCGAGGGAGACGTCCTCTACGGCCGGGGCGCCTGCGACGCCAAGGGCATCCTCGCGGCGGAGATCGGCGCGCTCGACCGCCTCCGCGCGGACGGCGAAACGCGGGTCGGCCTGCTCGTCGTCGTGGGCGAGGAGCACGGCAGCCACGGCGCGCACGCGGCCAACCGGCTCGCCACGCGCTGCCGCTACCTGATCAACGGGGAGCCGACCGACAACCGCCTGGCCGCGGCCACGAAGGGCGCCTACCGCGTACGCCTGTCGGCCGCGGGCCGCGCGGCCCATTCGGCCTATCCGGCGCTCGGCGACTCGGCGATCGAGAAGCTCCTCGACGCCCTCGTCGCCCTCCGGAATCTCGACCTGCCCGCCGATCCGGTGCTCGGCGCCACGACCTACACCGTGGGCCTGCTGTCCGGCGGCGTCGCGCCCAACGTCGTGCCGCCCGCCGCGGAGGCCGACGTCAACTTCCGCACCGTCGCGCCCGCGCCGGACGTGCGCCGGCTGCTCGACGGCCTCCCCGGCCCCGTCGCCATCGAGGACGTCGTGGTCGTGCCGCCGGTCAGCCTGACGACGGTGCCTGGCTTCGACACCGAGGTCTTCGCCTTCACGACCGACATCCCCTTCCTCTCCGCCTGGGGCAAGCCGCTGCTGCTCGGTCCGGGCTCCGTGCACGTGGCCCACACCGCCGACGAGCACGTCGCGATCGACGAGCTGGTCCGCGCCGTGGACCTGTACGCGAAGCTGGCGCGCGAGCTGCTGGCCGGAAGCGGCTGAGCCAGCACTTCTCTCCCTATTGGGCTACCCGACCATAGCCACGAGCTGTTCGATCAGATCGCACACTTGCCGCTGGCGCAGCAACCGCGCCTCGCGCTGTCTCGGTTCGTCGCCTTCTCCCAACTCGAACCGGGCCACCGCAACCGGGCCATCCTTGCGGTACCCTTCCGTCGTATCGTCCTGCACGAACCGCCCGCGGAGCGCGCACAGCGCCTGCTCGATCACCGCGCGGTGTCCATCGCGGGCCTGGCGGAAAGCCTCGGAGACTGCATTCAAGCCCTCGGGTGCGTGCTCGATGCAGTAGATCAGGTCGTGAGCGTCCTTGCGTTCGAAGCGCTGGTCGAAGGCCAACGCCTTCAGGCAGGTGAAACTTACCACGTTGGCGTGCCTGACCTCCTCCGTGGCAACGCCGTTGCCGCCGAGGAGTTCGGCCTGGATCTCTGTAACCTGGTGCAAGTCAAAGACGATCGAGGAGTGCGGAATATTCAGTGCGGAGATCGTTCCGTGGGTGGGTAGCGGCTGCACTCTCCCGCCGGCTATGTCCGGTGCGTCAGCCAGCAACTCGAGCACCATCAAGGCACCGTGTTCGGTGCGGGTCTGCCAGCGCCAGGAGAGCTTTTGGCCCTGGACGTTCTCGGCCCGCTCGAATTCCATCCGTCGAAGGTTTTGCTCCAACGTAAGGTACGCCTCGGTGTCCGCCAGGATCTGAAGGTCGATCACGATGTCAACATCCAGTGTCCCGGCATGCGGCGGCACCTCGGGCGGCCGTGCGGGAACCAGATACCTGGGCGTGAGGCCGCCGATCAGATATACGGAGTCCTTCCACGGCCCGAGTCCACGGAGCAGCGTGACCAAGACGCGCTCACAATCGACCGTATACTGGTCGGTGTAGCCATCGAGTGTCGCTGGCTTCGCCATCAGAAACCGATCTTCTCACGGCGAAGGTGCTCCGCCATCTCTTTGGCCCGGCCCTCGCTGCGCAGAAGGTCGAGATAGACTTGGATCGGACTCGCCAGCCAGCACCCGCCCATTCGTTCACGAAACAGAAAGTCGCCAGCCGAGCCGGCTTCGATGGCCGCGAGGTTGAACCCTTCATCCACGGCGCGCGCGCCCAGTTCGGCGATGGCAAGGTCCGCCGCCGAGCTTGCCATCACACGGCAGCGCACCTGAGAGTACCTCGACAGAAAGGGCGCGTAGCACTGCCCCGCGGCCTCGTGGGTGAGCGCATACTCGACGGCATGGGTCGTGAAAACGTGGTCGATCTTCTCGACGAGCCGGTCCGTCTGCACCGCGGGGACATAGTAGCGGTGCATTGCATGAGGACGTACCGCGACGAGCTGCTTGGTCCACGCGTCCAGCAGAGCCGTGGGCTCGCGTAGGTAGCGCTCCTTGCGCGGGCCACGACCACGCGAGTCCAACCAGTCGAAGCGCTCGAGTTCGGTGAGAACTTGTGAGGCGGTCGCGGGCGATACTCGCGCCAGCAAGGCTAGCGGCGTGACGCCGAACCATTCCCTGCGCCGTACAAGCAGCGCATGCAGCACCTGGGCGCGGCGCCCCGAGAACAGGGACCGCACGGATCTCGACAGAGACTTGGGCGGCGGCTTGTCTACGTAGAGGTAGACACCTCGAGCAGGCAGGAAGAGACTGCCGCCGCTGTCGAAATAGCCCACCTGTTCGTCCCTGAGCAGCTCCTTGGCCCCTGGGGAGAGCGACTCGGCCACCAGCAGCGGCACGACCTCGCGCGCGGTCTCTCTTCCGGACCCTGCCTGACCTAGCGCCTTGAGCCGCCACAAGACCAAGCGGGCATCGCGAGGAAAGAGCCGCCTCTTCACCTGGACCAGCAGGGTGACGGCCTTGCCCGATACCCGCAGGCAGACTTCGGCATCATGGCCCTGGTCCAGCTGGGAGCCCGCCGTATGAGCCGGCTCCAACTCAACCCGTGCCCCCGGTAACGCCCGCAGCGCTTCCAGCAATTGGTGGAGCAGGCGAGGCACCGTAACGCTAGGGTCAAGCATCACCAGAGGCCTTTTTTCACTGTACAGAAAATAATATCACGTTGGCTCATTCTTCGGCCAAGCAGGCATATTCTCTGTACAGTGAATTCAACCTCAGGTCAGCGGCGGACGACCTCCGCGTCGACGATCTCCACGCGGCTGACGGGGGTCTCGCCCTCGGTCGGCTGCGCCTCGATGGCCGCCACCACGTCGAGCCCCTCGACGACCACGCCGAACACGGTGTAGAAGCCGTCGAGCTCCGAGGCGGTGTCGGTCACGATGAAGAACGACGTCGACGCGCTGGCCGGATCGTCGAGCCGCGCCATCGACACGATGCCGCGGACGTGCGGCGTGTCGCTGAACTCCGGCTCGAGGTTCTGCACGAAGCGCTGCTGCCGGTCGGTGAGCCGCTCGCGCCGGGTGGGCAGGTGCCCGCTCTGGATGACGAAGCCGGGCACGACGCGGTGGAACGCGATGCCGTCGTAGACCCCGGCGTCGGCCAGACGCAGGAAGTTGCGGACGTGGTTCGGGGCCCGGTCCGGGTACGGATCGATCGCGATGCGGCCGTGGGTCGTGTCGAGAATCACGCGCCAGGCCGCCAGCTCGGCGTCCGACTCCTCCGTGAACGGCGGCACCTCGGGCGGCGGGCGGTCGCGGAGCGTGACCGACCGGATGGCGATGCGCTCGGTGGCGCGGCCCTCGGCGTCGACGGGCGCCTCCGAGATCCGCGTGACGACGTCCATGCCCTCCGCGACGCGGGCCCACACCGTGTGCTGGCCGTCGAGCCCCGGCTGGTCGACGACGCAGATGAAGAACTGCGCGCCGCCGCTGTCGGGCTGGCCCGGGACGACCACCGCGGAGACGGCCCCGCGCGTGTGCCGCTGCGCGTTGAGCTCGGACGCGACGAGGCCGAGGCCGCCGCGGCCGTACACGTCCCGGCGGGACGGATCCTTCGTCAGCGGATCGCCGCCCTGCACGATTCCGTGCCGCACCATGCGGTGGAAGATCGTGCCGTCGTACTCCCCTGCCTCGGCCAGCGCGATGAACAGCCCGACGTGGTTCGGGGCGTGCTCGGGCAGCAGGTCGATGACGATGGCGCCCAGGTCCGTCTCGAGCACGCCCTGCCGGCCGGTCATCTCCTCGACCGACAGCGGCGCGACGTACGGATCGCGGTCCTGGGCAACGAGACAGGGCGCCGCGGCGAGCCAGATCAGCAGCGCCAGCGCTTCACGGGATTTCACAAGCTCACCTCGCGCTGATCTAATACCATGAACTCATGTCCTTCCTGAACGAATACCCCGCAGACGAAGACCAGGGCCGGGACGAGGAGCCGGCGCCGCCTGGCCGCCGGTGGCTGTACGCGCTGATCGCCCTCGTGCTCGCCGCCGGCGCGACGTACCTGCTCGTGTCCACGCTGCGCACGCCGCCGGTGGAGGTCGAGCGCGCCGCGCCGGTCGAGGCGCCGCCCCCGCCGCCGGCCGAGCCGGAGCCGGAGGTCGAGG
>CAZMWA010000272.1:0-3236 GCA_964569405.1 uncultured Vicinamibacteraceae bacterium
GGGCCGCTGGTTCCGGGCCTTCGACAAGGCGTCGGGCGCCGTGGTCTGGGAGACCGAGCTGCCCGCCGGCACCAACGGCTCGCCGATCACCTACCTGCACGAGGGCCGGCAGCACATCGTCCTGCCGATCGGCTCGATCGAGCATCCCGGCGAGTGGCTGGCGCTGGCGCTGCCGTAGGCCGATCGAGCTATCGCGGGTCGAGCGCCAATTGAATCCGCAGCGCCTCGTTCAGGGCCGCGACCTCGTCGGGGGCGAGGCGCCCGAGCACGCCGCCGATGCGGTTCCGCGCCACGGTGCGAATCTGATTGGTCACGGCTCGCGACGGCCTGGCGAGACCGCTGGCGGGCGAGCCGCATCGTGATTCGTACGGCCTCAGGCTCCGCTCGGGCAGGTTCGTGACCGGTACGATCTGGATCACCGCGTCGAAACGGCAGGCGACGTCGTTGGACACGACCACCGCCGGGCGCGTCTTCCTGATCTCGCGTCCCTCGGTCGGATCGAGGCGAACCCGTACGACCATGCCCCGTGCCAGGGGCGCGTTCATTCGGATGCCTCCGCGTCCGCGCGCTCCCACTCCCGATTGATTTGTTCCGTTTCCGCGGCGCCGGCCCGGTACGCCTCCTCGAGGCGTTGCGCCAGCTCGCGCGTCCGGTACGCTTCGACGGCCTCACGGACCACCGCGCTGGCGTTGGACGTCGAGCGGAGGTAGCGCGCGGTCTCGATCGGCAGGGAGACGGTTACCCGGGTTCTGGTGGCTGATTTGGCTGCCGCCATCGTGACCTTCCCTGTCGTTCGCCGAGATCGTAACTAGACGACATACCCAAAGTATCAACGAATGGTAGCATCGTCCGGCCACACCGTTCTGTGCGTGCAGGAAACGCGGAGAGCGTCGAAGAGGTGTTGCCCGCCCGCTCGGTGCGGGGTAGGATGCGGACTGCCGCACTGTGCAGGGCGGCGTCGGCGGTCCGGAGGGAGCCACTGATGGTGCCATCGCGGAGCGGCTTGCGGCGGACGGCGGCCGGACTGGCGTGCGCCACGGCGCTGTTGGCGGCCGGCGCCTCCAGCGCGCAACCCTCGCCGCGCGCCATGCTGGACCGCTACTGCATCGCCTGCCACAACGACCGGCTGCGCACCGGCGGCCTGGTGCTCGACGCCGCCGCGGTCGACGCCGGCGACCCGAGCCGCGACGCGGACGTCTGGGAGCGGGTCATCGCGAAGCTGCGGACCGGGGCGATGCCGCCGCCGGGCCGCCCGCGTCCCGGCGCGGCGACGTACGACGCCGTCGCCGCCCGGCTCGAGGCGGACATCGACCGGGCCGCCGCGGCGCGGCCCGACCCGGGTCGGACCGGCACCGTGCACCGGCTCAACCGGACCGAGTACCGGAACGCCGTCCGCGACCTGCTGGCGCTCGACCTCGACGTGACGCCGCTGCTCCCGGGCGACGAGACCTCGGACACCGGCTTCGACAACAACGCCGACGTGCTGTCGATCTCGACGGCGCAGCTCGAGCGCTACCTCTCGGCCGCCCGCAGCATCACGCGGCTCGCCACCGGTCTGCCGCCGGCGGGCCCGGGCTTCGAGACGTTCGACGTGCCGCTGCTCCTGCTGCAGGACGACCGCCAGAGCGAGCAACTGCCGCTGGGCTCGCGGGGCGGGGTCGCCGTCCCGTATCACTTCCCGGTCGACGGCGAGTACCTCGTCAAGATCGAGCTCCGGTCTAACTGGCAGGACTACATCCTGGGCATGGGCTCGGCGCACCAGCTCGACGTGCGGATCGACGGCAGGCTGGTCAAACGGTTCACGGTCGGCGGTGAGGCCCGCGGCCGGCCCGCGCCGGTCACGTTCACGATCGCCGAGCGGGGCGACCCGGCGTGGGAAACGTATCTGCAGCACGCCGACGAGCGCCTCGAGGTCCGCGTGCCGGTCGAGGCCGGCCCGCGCACGGTGGGCGTCTCGTTCGTGCGCAACCTGTGGGAGCCGGAAGGCATCCTGAAGCCGCGGCAGGCGGGCGAGGTGCTCTCGAACGACGAGGCGTACCACGGCAACGCCGCGGTGAGCGCGGTGGCCATCGGCGGCCCGTACAGCATGGCCGGTCCGGGCGACACGCCGAGCCGGCGGGCCATCTTCACCTGCCGCCCCGCCACGGACGTGGCGGCCGACGAGCGGGCGTGCGCCGCCGAGATCGTGTCGCGTCTGGCGCGGCGCGCCTACCGCCGCCCGCTGACGCCGGCCGACGTCGAGACGCTGCTGGGTTTCTTCGCGGCCGGCCGCGAGAGCGGCGGGAGCTTCGACGCCGGCATCCAGCTCGCGCTCGAGCGCATGCTGGTCGACCCGGACTTCCTCCTGCGCATCGAGAGCGATGCGGCCGGCGCGGCGCCCGGCGAGCCGTACCGGCTGAGCGACCTGGAGATTGCCTCGCGCCTGTCGTTCTTCCTGTGGGGCAGCATTCCCGACGGGCCCCTGCTCGCCGCGGCGGAGGCGGGCATCCTGACCGATCCGGCCGTCCTGGCGGCGCAGGTGCGGCGCATGCTGGCCGACCCGCGCGCCCGGTCGCTGGTGGACGACTTCGCCGTCCAGTGGCTGCACCTGCGCAACCTCGAGGACGTCAAGGGCGACCCGGTGCCCTACCCCGACTTCGACGACAACCTCGTCGAGGCGTTCCGGCAGGAGACCACCCTGTTTCTCGCCAGCACGCTCGGCGCGGACCGCAGCGTCCTCGACCTGCTCGCCGCCGACTACACGTTCGTGAACGAGCGGCTGGCGCGCCACTACGGCATCCCGGGCATCTACGGCACGCGGTTCCGGCGCGTCACGCTCCCCGACCGCGAGCAGCGCGGCGGCCTGCTCGGGCACGGCGGCCTGCTGGCGCTGACCTCCTATCCCACCCGGACGTCGCCGGTGCTGCGCGGCAAGTGGCTGCTGGACACGATTCTCGGCGCGCCGCCCCCGTCGCCGCCGGCCGACGTGCCGGCGCTGCCGGAACGGGGCGACGGCGGCCGCACCACCACCGTGCGCGAGCGGCTGGAGCTGCACCGGCAGTCGCCGGCGTGCGCCACGTGCCACGCGTCGATCGACCCGCCCGGCTTCGCGCTGGAGCAGTTCGACGGGCTCGGAGCCTGGCGGACCGCCGACGAGTTCGGCAACCCCATCGACGCGACGGCGACCATGCCGAACGGCCGGACGGTCGCCGTCGCGTCGATGGGGTTGCCGAACTCGTCGGCGGTCCGCCAGGCTC
>CAZMWA010000273.1:0-3649 GCA_964569405.1 uncultured Vicinamibacteraceae bacterium
CTCGCCCAGGACTACCCCAACCTCGACGGCGTGCTGGTCGACGACGGCAGCGAGAGCTCCGCGGCCCTGGCCGCCCTCGAGCAGGTCGAGGCCGACTTCGCCGCCCGCGGCTGGCGCGTCGTCCGCCAGGAGAACCGCTACGCCGGCGCCGCCCGCAACACCGCGGCCCGCGCGGCCCGCGGCGAGTGGCTGCTGTTCCTCGACGACGACAACGTCCTGTTCCCCGACGCCGTCTCGCGCCTCGTGCGCGCCGCCCGCTTCGCAGAGGCCGACTGCGTTCCTGCCGCCAGCATCCGCTTCACCGGCGACGGCGACCCGCGCGCCGACGGCGCGCCGCTCGGCGCCCCCATCCGCTTCCTCGGCGCCGCCCGCGCCTGGAGCCACGTCGCCAACGTGGTCGGCGACACCTGCGCGCTGGTGCGCCGCGACGTCTTCGAGGCCGCGGGCGGCTTCACCGAGGAGTACCGCGTCGGTCTGGAGGACCTGGCGTTCTACAACCGGCTCATCCGCGACGGCCGGCGCATCGAGCCGCTGCCCGACCCGGTCTACTACTACCGCATGGGTGGCCGCGGCATAAAGCAACGCCACCGCTCGGACGAGACGGCCCAGCGCCGGATCCTTCACCCGTACCTCGACGGCCTGTCGGACGAGGAGCGCGCCTACAGGGCCTACGCGGCGGCCTGCGCCCGGCATCCCGGGCGCCACGGCAGGCACCTCGTCACCCGGCTCCTGCTCCGGATCTGGCGGCGCAGCTCGGCCTGGCGCGCCCGCTGGACCCCCTGGCTGACCTGAACCCGGCCGGGAACCACGAACGCCGCTGGGCTATCATCCTGGGAAGGAAGGGAACAATCGATGTCGTTGCACAAGAGCATGCGCCCCGCGCTCGCGGGCCTGCTGTCGGCGCTGGCGCTCGCGGGGCTGCCGGCCGCGGCCGGCGCCCAGGACCGCGACTCGCACTGGGGCGTCTCGTTCGGCTTCACCCCGCGCTGGAGCGCGTCGCAGACCACGATGCCGGTGGGCGTCCTGTGGGACAACGTCGACGAGCTCGACCTGTCCGGCTCCGCGCTGCGCGCGGGCATCATCCGCGGCAGCGAGCTGGGCGGCGACTGGGGCATCTCGTTCGTCCGGCGGCGCTTCCGGGACCAGTCGGTCATCGACTTCACGTCGGCGGGCGACGCGCGCTACGTCACCGACGGCGTCTCGCTGACCGGCGTCGAGATCCACCGCTTCTCGCCGTTCGTCACCGTGGGGGGCACCGTGCAGGTCGGCCTGGAGTACGGCGGCGGCGTCGGCACGCTCGCCGGCGACGTCATCGCCACCAACCGGGCGGACATCGGCGTCGTGGACGTCGCCGACGCCCTGCGCGAGCACGGCATCCCGATCGTGCCGCTCGCGCGGGCCGAGCTCGCTGCGGCCGTGATTGCCGCGCCCGGCCTCAAGGTGCGCATCAAGGGCGGCTTCAACTTCCCGGGCCTGCAGACCTTCAGCGTCACCATCAACTACCTGTTCGGCTCGCGCTGAAGGCGCGCAGGGGTCAGCGCAAGGGGTGAAGGCCCGGCGTCGTCACGTGCGTCATGAGCAACTCCTGCAGGGCGTCTACCTGCCCCGTCAGGTGGTAGAGGCTGAGCCGCGCGTCGGACCAAGGGGCGGTTACGGTGAATGAATCGAACAAGCGACAGCGTGCTCTGACGGACGAAGTTGCGTTCTGGCGGTCACTGTTCGACCGCACGAACCGCAACGAGCGATTCCTCGAGCTGTTCCATGGCCGGGTCTGGACAGAACGTCCGTTCCAGCCTCACCTGCAGAAACTGGTCGGCCACCTTCCACCCGGGTCGACGGTGCAGGTGCTCGACGTCGGCAGCGGTCCGGTCAGCCACGTCGGGACCATCTCCGGCCGATGGCAGGTCCGGATCACTGCCGTCGACCCGCTCGCAACCGAGTACCTCGAGCTGTGCGACGAGTTCGGCCTGACCCGCCGCAACGGGACCGTCGACCAGGTGGCCGAAGCCGAAACGCTGACTGAGTCGTTCGCCGAGGAATCGTTCGACCTCGTTCATTGCCGCAACGCCCTGGACCACGCCGAGAACCCGCTGCTCGGCATTCGGCAGATGGTCGCCGTCTGCAAGCGCGGCGGCGCCTGCTTCCTGACTCACGCGACCAGCGAGGGCGAGAAGCAGCGCTACAGCGGCCTGCATCAGTGGAATCTGATGCCCCAGGAGGATGGCGATCTGGCGATCAGGTCGCGGGACGGACGACAGGTCCTGCTGCGCAGCGAGCTGCGCGGCGCCGCCACGGTGCAGGCGGTGTCGACGGGCGAGTGGCACAATGCCGTTGTCATCCGTGGTTAGCCAAATATGTCATCCCCGACCTTCAGCGTCACCATCAACTACCTGTTCGGCTCGCGCTGAGGCCCCGGACGCCACAGCAGGCTGACGGCCCAGTCGACGTCCAGCCGCTCGCCCCGCCAGGCCGGCGTGGCCGTGTGCGGGCCAATGCGGATGCCCGCCCCGTCGAGGCGCGCCGTCAGCGGGGCCAGCGGCGCGCCCGCCACCACCGGCGAAAGCGGCGCCTCCGGCAGCGGCTGGCCGTCCGGCCGCACGAACCGCGCCTCGCCCGCGGGGCCGAGCACGACCCGGAAGCCTTCCTCGTGCACTGCCCGGTGATGGCGGCGGCAGAGCAGGACCAGGTTGTCGAGCGCGGTCGCCCCGCCCTGCGCCCAGTGCTCGATGTGATGCGAATCGCAGCGGGTTGCCGTGCATCCGGGGAAGCGGCAGTGACGGTCGCGCGCCGCCAGGGCCCGGCGCAGGGCCGGGGAAATGGTGCGTGTGCGGCGCCCGACGTCGAGCACTGCGCCGGCCGGTCCGTGGCGCATGGTCACGGTGGCGGCGTCGCAGGCCAGCCGCCGGGCCGTCTCCGCGGAGACGTGGACGCCGCCCGCCTCGTCGAGCGCCGACTGGCCGCCGGCGGGACCGGGGCACGCGCCGCGCCGGCCGTGCGTTCCTGCGGGAACGTACGGCGCCGGGGTCCGAGGTCCGCCGCCGGCGGCCGCCGTAGCGCCTGCGCCCACGGCCGATTCACCGCGTCCTCCCCGGTCGCCACCGTCGACCTGGGCCGACGCACCGGGCCGGACATGGGCCGTCGCGTCCCCGCCCGCCATGCCGTCCTCGCCTGCCTCACGGCCGTCCGCCAAGGTGTCAGCGTCGACGTGCACGACCACCTGGTAGCGGTCGCCAGCCGTGCCCTTGTCGAGGCTGCCGGCCAGCGCGCACTCGGCCACCATCCCCAGCGCATCGGCCCGTCGCTGCGCGCTGGTCGGGACCATCCCGTCCGCGTCCGCCGCCGCCGCCTCGACCGTGCCCGCCCCGGCGGCGAGCGCCGCGTCCAGCGCTCGCCGCAGCACGGCGCCCACCTCCGGCGTCAACCGGCCGCGAACCACGACCATGCCGTCGTCGTCCACCCAGGTCTGCAGCATCCGGGACTCGTGCCGCCGGTGGTCCTCCGCCGCCTCGGCCGCGCGGTCCACCCGCCGCCAGGTCCGTACCACCTGCTCGACGTGGGCCGCGGTGCCGGCGAGTGCGACGTCGAGCAATGCCTGCTCGTTGTCGGGCGTGGCCACGCGGGTGACGGCGCGCACCTTCGAGTACGAGAC
>CAZMWA010000274.1:0-5689 GCA_964569405.1 uncultured Vicinamibacteraceae bacterium
CGCGCGCGGTGCGCGGGCGGCCGGGGACGCGGCGGGCGGCGCCGCCCCGGCGGGCGCGCCGGCGCGGGCGGCGCCGCCCGCCCGCAGCTCCGTCAACCGCACGAGCCGGCGCAGGTGCATCCACTTGAGCAGCGCCATTTCGAAGTGATGGCGGGGCTGCGCGGCGCCGCGAATGTCGAGCTCCGCCCGCGACAGCACGTCGAACGCGCGCATCAGGTCCTCGCGGGAGAAGCGGCCGGACAGCGCCACCAGCCGGTCGCGCTCGGCATCGCCCGCGATCTCCGGATCCTGCGCCCGGCCGGCGTCGATGGAAATCACCAGCATGTCCCGCAGGGCGCGCGTCAGCTCGCGGCAGACCAGCCGCAGATCGTAGCCGGCCTCGACGAACCGCCCCGCGAGCTCGAACACCGCCGGCGCGTCCTCGTTCGCCACCACCTCCACCGCGTCGAGGACCGGGTCGCGGCCGATCAGGCCGAGCACCGTGGACACCTCCGCGGCGGTGATCCGCTCGCCCGCGAACGCGATCACCTGGTCGAACGCGCTCAATGCGTCGCGCATGCTGCCGTCGGCCGCGCGCGCGATCAGCGCCACGCCGGCGTCGTCGATCGCAATCTGCTCCCGGCCGGCGATGGTCCGGAGCTGCTCGGAGATGGCCTGCGTACCGATGGTCCGCAACTCGAACACCTGCGAGCGGGACAGGATGGTCTCGGGGATCTTCTGCAGCTCGGTCGTCGCCATCATGAACACGACGTGCGGCGGCGGCTCCTCGATCGACTTGAGCAGGGCGTTGAACGAGTGGCTCGACAACTGGTGGAACTCGTCGATGATGAACACCTTGTACCGGTCGCGCACCGGCGCCATGGCCAGCCCGGCGATGATCACCTCGCGCACGTTCTCCACCTGGGTGTGCGTGGCTGCGTCTATCTCGAGCACGTCGATGTCGCGCCCGTCGGCGATCTCGACGCACTGCTCGCACGTGCCGCAGGGATCGGCGGTGGGGCCCGCGTCGCAGTTGAGCGCCCGCGCGAGGATGCGCGCCGTGGTCGTCTTGCCGACCCCGCGCGGGCCGGCGAACACGAACGCCTGCGCCAGGCGATCGCTCGTGATGGCGTTCTGCAGGGTCCGGGTCGCGCCAACCTGCCCGATGACGTCGGTGAACCGCTGGGGACGGTACTTGCGTGCGAGAACCTGGTAGGCCATCGTTCGACGAGGCGGGTCCCACCGCGGCCCGGAAGGACCTGCGGCACATATCAGTGACTGCTTAGCGCTGCTGCCTTCCGGCCCTGACGCGGTTCGCAGGCTGATATTGCACAGGGTCCGAGCCGCGGTGCGACCCGCCGCGGGCTGCGCGCACCGGGGTGCGTCGTTCAGTCTAACCCACCCGCGGGCGATCGATGCCGATCGGGGCAGGGGACAGGAGATCCAGGGCCTATTGACCGGCGCCCAGCCGCTGCAGCAGCTCGACTGTCCGCTGACGGGCCGCCTCGTCCCGCGCGCGTTGCGCGAGCGCCAGCGGCGTCCGGCCGTCGCGGTTCGCGGCGTCCACCCGCGCGCCCCGCGCCGCCAGGTACTCGACGACGCGGTCGTATCCGCCGCGGGCGGCGGCGTGCAATGCGGTGTTGCCCTCGGCGTTGGCCATGTCGACGTCGATCCCCTGCTCGGCGGCGATCGCGACCGCCTCCAGCATCGTGCGCTCCCGCACGACCCGGTCGGGCTCGCGCCGCGTGCTGCGGACCGGCGCGCTCTCGGCGATGCGGTCGAGACGGTCGACCGCGACGAGCGGATCGCGTCCGCCCAGGCCGGCCGCCGCCATCAGCGCGCTCGTCGCCCCCTCCTCCACCTGCACCCGCTCGTCCCGGACAGACAGCGAGCCGGGCCAGTACGTCGGGTGGTGCACCGCGAGCGGGTCGGCGCCGCCCGCGAGGAGCAGATGCATGATGTCCGGCGCGTTGAAGCGCGCCGCGAGCCAGAACGGCGTGGCCCCGACGTACGACGGATGCAGGTAGAAGTCGACGGCGTCGCGCCGGATCGGCGTCGGCGCCTGCACCCTCGCCTCGGGATCCGCACCGTGGCCGAGGAGCGCACGCACGAGCGCCGCGTCCTTGTGGAGGATCGCCGCGTGGAGCGCGGTGTAGCCGGCGTCCGCAGCGTTCGGATCGGCGCCCTGCTCCAGCAGGAAGGCCGCCACGGCGCCGTGCCCACTGTGCGCCGCCACGACCGTCGCGCTCGTGCCGTAGGGCGGCTGGTCGTTCACGTCGGCGCCGGCGGCAACCAGCAGCTTCGCCGAGACGAGGTCGCCCACGCGCGCCGCAAAGAGCAGCGGCGTGTAGCCACCCTGCGGAATCTCCGTGACGTACTCCGGATTCCAGGGCTCGGGGGTGGTCTTGACCACCTCGGTCCAGACGTCGGTGCGGGCGTCGACCGCCGCGCCGTGAGCGAGGAGCACCTCGACGACCGCGGGATGCCGCTGCGCCACCGCCCACATCAGCGCCGTCTGGCTGCGCGCGCCGGTGGCGCCCGCGTCGGCCCCGGCCGCGAGCAGCCGCCGGGCCACGTCCACCGCACCGACCCGCGCGGCGGTCATCAGCGGCGTCTCCCCGGACAGGAGCGCGGCGTCGGGGTCCGCCCCGGCGTCGAGCAGCCGCTGCGCCACGGCGGCGCTGCCGTTCTCGCTGGCCGCCCACAGCGGCGTGACGCCGAGATCGTTGGCCGCGGTCACGTCGGCGCCGGCCCGAATCAGCAGCTCGGCCACCTCGCGCTCGTCCCGGTAGGCCGCCCAGTGCAGCGCCGTGGCGCCGTCCCCCTGCGGGGCCGTCACGTCGGCCCCCTGCGCCACCATGGCGCGCACGACGTCCCACTCGCCGCGCTGCGCCGCGTCGGCCAGCGCCGGGTCCGCGGCGGGGGCGCCGGCGGATGCGGCCGCAGCGTTCACACCCGCCAGCGCCGCCAGGAGCGCCGCCCGAACCACGGGCCACCGAGCCGCCGTGCGGGAATTCATCCTCATCCGAAGGAGTGTAGAACAGAGGATCCGCAGTGTCGATCCCGAACTACCCTGCCTGCCCCGCGCGCGGATCGAGCTCCGCGGGATCGACGCGGTGTACCGCGTCCACGCGGTCGAAATGGCGGTCGGCCGAGAGAATGCGGCGGATGCCACGATCCTCCATGGCCGCCACATGCAGGGCGTCGCGCGCCGGCAGATGGGGATGCTGCAACAGCAGAGCGAGCGCCCGCGCCGTCTGGCGCTCCGCGACAGGCAGTATCTCCTTGCAGATGTCCACCGCGGCGCCGTACACGAGGCGCGCCTGATCGACCCGGTCGATGCTGACGTAGCGGTGGAGGATCTCCTGCAGCACCTCCGCGCTCGTCACGAGCGGAACGTCGCGGCCGACGAGCGTGCGCAGGGCCGCGCGGCACCGGTCCCGCATCGGCAGATCGTCCCCCGCCAGGTACATGAAGACGTTCGTGTCGACGAAGAGCGGCTCAGCTTCGCTCATCGTCCCGCCGGTCCCGGCGAGAGGCTGCCGTCACCGTTGGCACGCAACCGGTTGCGTGGCCGGTCTTGACGCGGCTGTACTCCCGTTCCCACTGCTCCTGATCGACCGGCACGGGGGCCGGATCGAGGGAGTACAAGGTATCGATGGCGTCCAGCCGGCGCTGCCTGGCTTCCGGCGCGACGCAGTACTCCTCAACGGCCTCTCTCACGACCGCGGCCAGCTTGCGCCCGTCCCGGCGCGAGATCCGGGACACAGCCGCGTACTGTTCCTCGTCGAGCGTCACCTGCACCTTGCGAGTCTCGGCCACCACCCAACGGTAGTGTGTCAGCACACATGTGTCAACCGGTTTGTGTCGTAATCCGGGACGGCTTCCCACTGCCGGGAAGCGCCCGCGCCGCCGACCCGGCTTCACACCTCCGACAGCGTGTCGATCGGCAGCTTCGTGGTGCTGTTGCCGAGGCGGTCGAGCGGCATGTCGAGCTTGTCCATCAGCGTCATCAGCAGGTCGGCGTTGGACGATCTGCCGGAGTACCGCAGGTGCCGGCCGCCCTTGAGCCTGCCGGCGCCACCGCCCATGACCAGCAGGGGCAGGTTGACGCCCAGGTGGCGCGTGCTGTTCGAGATGCCGGCGCCGTAGAGGATGGTCATGTTGTCGAGCAGCGAGCCGTCGGCGTCCTCCGCGGCGCGCAGGCGCGCCAGGTAACCGGCCGTCAGCGCGGCGTGGTAGGCGTTGATCTTCGACATCACCGCGATGCGCTCCGGGTCGTCCTCGTGGTGCGACAGCGGATGGTGGGCGTCGGGCACGCCGATCTGCGGATAGGAGCGCGTGCTCTGCTCGCGTCCCATCATGAACGTGACCACGCGCGTCAGGTCGGCCTGGAGGGCCAGGAACTGCAAGTCGAACATCAGGCCGAGATGCTCCTCGAAGACGCGCGGCGGCGCCGAGGGCTGCTCCGTGAACGAGGGCTCGACGTCGCGCTGCTGCTCGGCGATCCGGATCCGCCGCTCGACGTCGCGGACCGCCTCGGTGTACTCCTCGAGCTTCACGCGGTCGCGCGGCCCGACCGCCACCTTCAGGTCGGTGAGCTTGTCGGTGACCGAGTCGAGGATGCTCTGCTTCTGCCGCCGCCGCGCCCGGCGGACGGCCGGGTCGGCCGAGCCGCTGTCGCCGAACAGCCGCTCGAAGACGGCGCGCGGGTTGTTCTCCATCGGCAGGGGCATCGTCGGCGTGCGCCACGAGATGGTCTGCGTGTAGGCGCAGCTCAGGCCGGCCGTGCACTGGCCCGCGTTGGCGAACTTGTCCATCGACACTTCCAGCGAGCCGAGCTGCGTGGTCTTGCCCAGCTCCCGCGCGAGGATCTGGTCCACGGAGGTGCTGGCTAGCACGTCCGTCTCGTTCTGGCCGCCGCGCGGCGTCCCGGTCAGGAACGACGCCGAAGCGCCCGCGTGGACGTAGGCCCACGAAGCGCGCAGGCCCGAAACCACGAGCAACTGGTCGCGGAACGGCGCGAACGGAGCCAGGATCGGCGTCAGCTCGAAGTCCCGGCCCTCCGCCTCCGGCGTCCAGTACTGCATCGCCATGCCGTTGGGCACGTAGATGGCCTGGAAGCGGTGGATCGGCTTCGCCGCGGTCTTCGCCAGCGCACCGAGCGCGGGCGACATCGCGTCGAGGAACGGCAGGCTCAACGTCACGCCGAGACCGCGCAGGACGGTGCGCCGCGGCAGCGATTTCCCGGTGATGGTCATGATGTTCCTCTCAATCGGCCGCCGCGTTGCGCATCAGGAACGCCGGGCTGCGGACGATCCCGGCGATGAGGGCCGACCAGCGGTAGTCGTCCGCCGCGGCCTCGCGCGCGACGGCGCGCACGGTCGGCCAGTCGGTGGGCTCGAGGCCGCGCCCGAGGGCGTACGACAGCAGCTTGGCGATCACGGTGCGGGCAAACTGCTCCGGCTCCTCCAGCAGCAGCGCGCGCAGGCCGGCCATCCCGGCCACGGTCCGGCCGTTGGGCATGGTGGCGGTGGCGTCGATCGGGTTCCCGAACTCGTCCGTGGTGCGCCACGCCCCGAGGCCGTCGAACTGCTCGAGCGCGAAGCCGGGCGGATCGATGGAGGCGTGGCAGGTGGCGCAGGCCGGCGCCTGCCGGTGGCGCTCCAGCCGCTCCCGCACCGAGGTGGTGCGGCCTCCCTCGCCCCGC
>CAZMWA010000275.1:0-7435 GCA_964569405.1 uncultured Vicinamibacteraceae bacterium
ACATCTTCACGGTGTCGAAGATGTGCTGGGCGATGTCGAGCACCTCGTGGAGGTTGGTCAGCTTCTCGACGTGCTTGCCCACCACGTTGTGCGCGCTGATCTTCAGCTCGTCGTCCTCGTCGTCCGGATCCATCATGTTGATGGACAGCGTGGTGCGGTCGAGCTGCGCGACGGGGTTGGCGAAGGTGCCTTCCTCCTCGCCGAAGATGTTCTCCGTGCAGATGACCATGAAGAAGCGCGGCCCGTCGATGTCGTTGAAGTCGCACGACAGCGGGAAGAGCGGCAGCATCTTGCCCTCGGCGAGGTTGCCGTAGTCCGAGCTGAGGGTCGCCGAGCTCTCCTCCATGCCCTCGAGCACCGCCGCCTTCGTCTTGCCCGAGAGCCGGTTGTCCTCGTCGATGAGGACGATGTGGGCCATCAGCTTGCCCGGCTTGAAGTGGATCTTGCGCGTCCCGTCGAGCTCCTCGACGATGGTCTCGTAGCCGAGGATGTCCTCCGGCATGTAGGTCGGCAGCCCCTGGATGCGCTCGAAGCGGGCGTCGACCGCCATGGCGCACGCGCTGACGAGGTCGGTCTTGCCGGTGCCCGTCGGCCCGCGGAACATCAGGTGCGGCTGGCGCAGCAGCTTGCCCTGGCTCAGCTTGTCGGTGTACGGCAGCAGCGTGAAGAAGGCCCACGACAGGATGCGCGCCGCGTCGTCGAGGCCGTAGAGCCACTTGGTCGACTCGCTCTGGAAGCGGTCGACCACCTCCTGGGCGCGGTCGATGTCGATGGCGGGCTTGGGATCGGGCTGCGGCCGCGCCCCGGTCTGCACCGCGGGCGCCCCGTTGCCCGCCTCGGCAGGCGCTGCGACGGCCGGCGCGGCCGCCTCCGGCTGCGCCGCGGGCGGCGTCTCGGGCTGCGCGGCGGTCTGCGTCACGGGGCTTCCTTCGGGCTTCATGTCGACGGACATCGAGATCTCCTCCTCGTCAGCGCACCCCGAAACCGACCCTCATGCCCACGTAGACTTCCCGGCCCGGCGAGGGCTCGTAGTAGCGTCCGCCGAAGGCGTTCGTGATCGTCGAGGAGTTGTAGCGTTCACCGAAGAGGTTGTCGATTCCGATGAACGGCCGGAAGTCGGCGTCGCCCCCCTTCGTGTCGAAGGCGAAGCGCAGGTCCACTACGGTGTAGGCCCAGTTGTGGGCGGTGTTCGCGTTGTTGAGCGTGTACTCGTCGACCCAGCGCACCGTCGCCATCGACGTCATGCCGAAGGGCGCGCGGTGAGTGACGCCGCCGAACACGCGGTGCGGCGGCGCGCCCGGCTCGAGGAAGCCGGCGTAGTCGGTGCCGTTCAGGACGAAGCGGTTGAACATGAAGTCCTGGTACGTGTAGGCGAAGCGCGCGCTGAACGTGGAGTCGGGCACCCACTCGACCAGCATCTCGACCCCGTTGCGCGAGGTCTCGCCGGCGTTGACCTGGAAGATCTCGTCGTCGGGGCGCTGCACCGGCACGAACGCGTTGGTCACGTTGGCCGTGTAGAAGGCCACCTCGTAGCGCAGGCGCGCCGGCTCGGCGAGGCCCCGGATGCCGAACTCGAAGCTGGTCAGATCCTCGGGCTCGAGGTCCTGGTTGAACCCGCCCTCGCCCGTCGGCGTGTTCGACAGCTCGACGGTGGTCGGCGTCTCGTAGGCGGTCGACAGGTTCGCGAACAGGTTCATGTTCTCCGTGGCGGCCACGGTCACGCCGACCGACGGGCTGACGGCGTCCATCGTCCGGTCGCCGGTCTGGTCGCCGTCGTCCAGCTTGCGGTCGCCGGCCCGGAAATCATAGTAGTTCCAGCGCACGCCGGCGTTCAGCCGCACGCGGTCGTTGGGCGCAATGCCGATCTGGGCAAACGGACCGGCCGACAGGACGTCCTCGGTCTGGTCGACGCGCAGGTCGGTGGACGACCCGTCGCCCGCCTGGCCGAACTCCATGCGGTCGTCGTTCTGCGTCGCGACGTCCACGCCGGCCGCCCAGTCGATGGTCACCGACCCGGCCTCGGCCGCGCCCACGTACTCGGAGCGGAACCCGAACCCGGTGCGGCCCAGCTCGATGTTGCGGAAGGCGCCGATGGCGTCCAGGTCGCGCCACATGCCCCAGCCGGTGGCGCGGAAGCGCTGCGTGTCGCTGAAGCGGTGCTCCAGCGTCACGCCGCCCTGGCCCTGGCTCGCGCCCTCGCCCCAGCCGCGCGAGAGCGCGACGCCGCGCGCCAGGCAGGCGCCGGCGATGCAGTCGCCGTCGGCGCCGCGCTGCGGCGCCGTGCTCGCGTCCTCGCGGTTGAGAAAGCTCGGGCTCTGGGCGAACGGCGCGTCGTACAGATTGAAGATGCCGCGGATCTCGGTGTCGGCCGTCAGCTCGCGCCGCACGACGAAGTTGGCCTGCGTGATCTCGGCGTGGCCGTTCTGGCGGAAGCCGTCGGTCTCGAAGCGGCTGATGCTGGCCATGAACTGCGTGCCGGTGTTGCCGCCGTCCAGCCGCACCTGCTGCCGATTGTAGCCGTGGCTGCCGAACTGGATGTCGGGCGCGATCGTCAGCCGGCGCGACGTGTCGAAGGTGGTCTCCAGGTTGATGACGCCGCCCGCCGAGTTGCCGTAGAGCACCGAGCTGGGGCCGCGGATGACGTCGATGCGGCCCACCGAGCCCAGGTCGACGTTGCCCGGCTCGGTCGTGCCGTCGGCCGTCGTGATCGGGATGCCGTCCTGGAGGATCGCCAGCCCGCGCAGGCCGAAGCGCGGCTCCGGCGCCCGGATGCTCAGGCCGATGCCGCCCGACAGGCCGTAGTTGCGCCGGTTCTGCACGAACAGCCCGGGGATGCCGCGCAGCGCCTCGTCGAGCGACGCGCGGCGCTGCCCCACCTCGATGGCGTCGCGCTGGACCACCGTGACCGAGGTGGGCACGAGCTCCAGCACCTGGTCCGTCCGGGTGACCGTGACCGTCTCGGCGAGCGGCGCGATGCCGAGCACGATGTCGTGGGTGAGCGCGTCGTCGCCGAGCGTCACCGCCTGCGGCTCGGTCCGGAAGCCGGGCAGGATGCCCTGCACCGTGTAGTCGCCGGCCGCGAGCCCGACGATGCGGTACTCGCCCCGGCTGTCGGTGACCACGCTCCGCGAGCGGCCGCTGCCCGCGCTCGTCACGGTCACCGTGACGCCGGGGAGGACCGCGCCGCTGTCGTCCTGCACCGTCCCCTCGAGCGTGCCGCCGGCGCCCTGCGCCGCCGCCGCGCCGGCCGCGCTCGCGATCAGGACGAGCGCTACTCCCAGGAGGCCGGCGGCCGTCCGGGCCGCCGCGCCGGCCACATCCGTGTTCATGTTCCGCTCCGACTCCCGGCTTCCATCAGACGGGGCTGCGCCCCGAACCCCCGGCGTCCGCTTGCGGGGACCCCATAGCCCCCGGTGTCACGACCGACTCCCGGTGCAGCGCGGGGTTTCACCACGGACCGCTAGGCGGTGGCGGCGCGGCTCGGCGCCCGCGCCAGGGCCAATGACGCCAGCGCCACGACCGCGAGACCGGCGGCGATGAAGAACGCCTGCCGGTAGTCGCCGGTGGCGTCGAAGACGCGGCCGGCAATCACCGGGCCGACGATGCCCGCGACGCCCCAGGCCGAGAACAGCAGGCCGTAGTTCACCCCCATGTTCCGCGTGCCGTAGAAGTCGGCGCAGGTGGAGGCGAAGACCGACAGCAGCGTGCCGTAGCAGTAGTAGATCACGATGAGCAGGAGGTAGAACAGCGCCACCTGCCCGGCGAAGCTGTAGAAGACGGGCAGCGCCGCGGCCGAGACCGCCACCATCAGCCGCAGCGTGTTGAGCCGGCCGAACGTGTCGGACATCCACCCCGAGAGGACGCGCCCGCCGGTGTTGCCGATGGCGCCGATCGTCAGGCCGAGGCCGGCGGCGGCGCCGAGGCCGGCCGCCTCGCCCACGGGGACGAGCTGGCTGATCACCATCAGCCCGGCCGCCGAGCCGAGGCAGTAGGCGATCCACAACAGATAGAAGGTGGGCGTGCGCACCATCTCGCGCGTGGCGAAGTCGCGCCCGGCCGGCGCGGGCGCCCGGGGCGCGCCGCCGGCCGCCGGCGCCGCGGTCGGGGGCCGGTAGCCCTCCGGCGGATTGCGCAGCAGCCAGGCCCCCACGAGCGTCATGACCAGGAAGACCGCGCCGGAGATCTGCATCGTCCCCTGCCAGCCGTAGGCCGGAATGAGCACCTCGCGGGCCAGGGGACCGTAGATGCCGGAGCCCGCCCCGTAGCCGCCCACCGCGAGGCCGATCGCGAGGCCGCGGCGGTCGGGGAACCACTTCGAGCAGACGGGGATCGGGATGGCGTAGCCGAAGCCGTTGCCGGCGCCCGCCAGCGCCCCGAACGTGACGTAGAGCCACAGCAGCGACTCGGTCTGGCTGGCCAGGAAGAAGCCCAGCGCGTAGAGGATGCCGCCCGCCGCGGCGACGCGCCGCGGCCCGAAGCGGTCCTGCAGGAAGCCGGCCACGACGAACCAGAGGCCGATCGAGAGGATGGCGATGGTGAAGACGACGGAGACCTGCGTGCGCGTCCACCCGAAGTCGGCGTCGAACGGCGCGACGAAGACGCTCCACGCGTAGATGACGCCGAGCGCCAGATTCATCAGCACGCCGCCAACGACAACGAGCCATCGGTTCATGGTCGGTCCGGGTGTGAAAGAATTGTGACAGCCTAGCTTCTCGCGGCCGAGTGGTCAACAAAGCGGCTGCATTTCTTGGCGGTCTGGAGGGTGTGGCGCGTGGCTGACGGCACTTCGTCTGCGGTCGTGAGAGCGGTCGGCAACCTCGGCGAGCGGTTGTCCGATTTCACCCAGCGCTGGATCCCGGACTCGTGGGTCGTCTGCATGATCCTGACCGTGCTGGCGATCGTGCTGGCGATGTTCGGCGCCAGCGCCACGCTCAACGAGGCGGTGCTCGCCTGGGGGGGCGGCATGTGGCAGCTCCTGGAGCTGGCCATGCAGTTCAGCATCGCCATGATCGCCGCCCACGCCTGCGTGTCGTCGCGGCCCGTGTTCAACATGCTGGACCGGCTCGCCAACCTGCCCGACAAGCAGCGCCCGGTGCAGGCGGTGGTCATGCTGGCGATCTTCTCGATGGCGATCGGCTACGTGAACTGGGCCCTCAGCCTGGTCGCCTCGGCGCTGTTCGTGCCGTTCGTCGCGCGGCGCAACCCCAACGCGGACATCCGCGTCCTGATCGGCGCGGCCTACCTCGGGGTGGGCACGATCTGGCACGGCGGCCTGTCCGGCTCGGCGCCGCTGATCCTGGCCACGCCCGGCAACCCGCTGCTCGAGCCCGGCTCGGGCGAGCCGGTCATCGACCGGCTCATCCCGGTGACCGAGAGCCTGTTCAACCCGTTCAACCTGACCTACGTCGTCGTCCTGTTCCTGGTGGCGCTGGGCACCATCGCGGTGCTCCACCCGCGCGGCAGGCCGCGCACGCTGACCGCCGAGCAGATCGACCGCATCATGCCGAAGCTGCCGGAGACCGACGAGCGGACGACGCCGGCCAGGCGCCTGGAAGGGTTCCCCGGGTGGATCTGGCTGGCGGCGATCCTGATCGGCTACCCGCTCGGCCATTCCATCGTCACGCGCGGCTTCGGGGCGAGCTGGACGATCAACGCCTACAACGCGGTGTTCCTCGTCTCGGCCCTGCTGCTGCAGGCGCGCCCGGCCAACCTGGTGCGCGCCTTCGCCAACGGCGCGCGCACCGCGTCGGGGGTGATCCTGCAGTTCCCGTTCTACGCGGGCATCTTCGGCGTCATCAACAACACCGACCTCGGGGCCTGGCTGGGCAGCCTGTTCGTGCGCTTCGCCACCACCGAGAGCTATCCGCTGGTGGTCTACTTCTACTCGGGCTTCATGAACCTGTTCGTGCCGTCGGCCGGCTCGAAGTGGCTCATCGAGGCCCCCTACCTGCTGCCGGCCGCGCAGGAGCTCGGCGTGTCGGCCACGACCACGGTCCTGGCGTACGCCTACGGCGACTCGACGACGAACCTGATCCAGCCCTTCTGGGCCATCCCGATCCTGACCGTCACCGGCCTGCGCTTCGGCGACGTGCTGGGCTACACGGGCATCGTCGCGGTCGTGTGCACGATCACGAGCGTAATCGCGATGCTGCTGATCCCGGCGGCGCTGTAGGGGGGCAGGCGGAACGGACGGGGAGCGGCGAAGAACGGGTCGCGCCGGCGACCGGATTGTCAGACCTCGGGCGAGCGCTCCGCCAGCCGGTCTACCTGACGGCCGCCCAGCAGGGTCAGAGCGGTCTGCATCGTGGATTCGAGGGCGCCGACGCGGCCGGCCAGGCGCGCAATCTGCCAAGCGTTGAACAGCGTGCCCCCGGCCGCGATCACGAGCAGGACCGCCTCCATGACCTACGCGACCCGCTTGCCGGTGATCGCCTCACGGAGGCCTTCGAGCAGGCCCTCGAGGTGCGCCATCCGCTCACGGAGCAGGCCCATCTGCTCACCGTGGGCGTCGAGGCGCTTGCGCAGATCCTCGCCCTGGGAGTCGAGGCGCTTGCCCAGATTCTCGCCCTGGGCGTCGATACGCGCGTGCAACTCCCGGCCCTGAGCGCGCAACTCGTCGCGCAGACTCCGGAACGACGCGCCGATCGCGACCAGAATCGCGATGGCGGCTCCGACGACGGTCCAGGCATCCGCGCCCATGCCCCTCAGCCTACAGGATCAACCGAATGCCCGACACCTTCTCCGTCGAGGCTTGGCCGTACCGATCATCGCGGGCGCCGCTCCAGCTCCCGTATCGCCTCGCGCAATTCCATCACATGCGCCGCCCTGATGGCCGTGACTCCCTCAGTCACGACACCGTCGGTGTAGCTTGGCCGGGGCCTTCCGGCTGCGTCGTACGCCTCCTCGAGGGCGGCTCGCAACTCGACGACGTGGACGTGCTTGACCCGAGTGGCGCCGGCTATCAGGACCGGATCGGCCCACCGCACCGGCGGCAGGCCCTCCCGTGCTCGAAGGGCGGCGATTCTCGAGCGCAGTTCCACGAAGTGCAGCGCCCTGACCGGTGTAGCCCCCGGCCTGATGGGATCGTCGGTGAACGGGAATGGCGCCGCCGCTGTAGCGACGCCGACAGTCTGTGTCACCCACCCTCCGCCGTCAGTCGCGGTCACCGCCACCATCGTCTGGCCGACCGCCGACGCCGTGATCTCAAGGACCGCGCCGGTCATGGTCGCCCGCGCGACGCCCGGGTCGCTCGACCGCGCGACCCATGTGAGGGGGTCGTTCTCCGGATCCTGGAAGGTATTTGTTTACCGGGTGATCAGCCAATGAATACGGGCTGAAAGTGGGCTTGAGGCGAGGAAGTCACAGCGCCACAACGAGGTTGCTTGAACCGACAGGGGTTCACGCGGGTGCCTCCATCGTTGCGATGCCGCGGAAG
>CAZMWA010000276.1:0-7247 GCA_964569405.1 uncultured Vicinamibacteraceae bacterium
GCCACGTGTCGTACAACGGCAAGCTGTACAACGGCTTCGACTTCGCGGAGGTTGTGACCGAGGACGGCGGCTGCACGAAGCTGGCCATCACGACGGCGCAGGGCGGCATCGTGACCCGCGGCATCCTGCTCGACATCCCCGAGACGCGCATCCTGCCGAGCCACATCGAGGAGTGGGAGCAGCGGACCGGCATCACCATCTCGTCCGGCGACGCGTTGCTGCTGCGCACGAAGCGGCCGGGCGTGGAGCCGGACCCGGCCAGCTTCGGCGGCGCGGGCTACGATCCGGCGCTGATCCCGTTCTTCCGGGAGCGCGACATCGCGCTGCTGGGCGCCGACATCCCGCAGGAGGGCGGCAACATCCCCGGCGTCGTCATCCCGATCCACACGTTCACCATCGTCGCGCTCGGGATGAACCTGCTCGACAACCTGGCGCTGCACGAGCTGGCGGAGACCGCCGCGCGGCTGAACCGCTGGGAGTTCATGCTGACCGTCGAGCCGCTGCGCGTGGAGCGCGGCGCCGGCTCGCCCGTGAATCCGATCGCCGTGTTCTGACGGCCGGATGCGCCCCGCGCAACTGTCGCTCCTCGAGAACCTTCCGTCGGGTTCGCCGGCCGGCGGCCCCGACTTCGGGGACGCCGTGGCGCGGTTCCGCTGGCAGGGCCGGCCGACGGCCTGCAGCGCCACGGCGGTCGCCTGCGACGGCCGGACGCTGCGCGTCGACACCTTCACCAACGAGTTCTGGACCAGCCGGCAGCGCGCCGGCAACAGCCTGCACGAGATCTCGTACCGCGCGTGCTTCAAGCCGCAGCTCGTCGACTTCTTCGTCGAGCGCCTGACCCGGCCGGGCGACCTGGTCTACGACCCGTTCATGGGGCGCGGCACGACGGTGATCGAGGCGGCGCTGCTCGACCGCGCGGTTGCCGGCTGCGACGTCAATCCGCTCAGCCGGGTGCTGGTCGGGCCCCGGCTGGCGCCGCCCACCGTGGCGCAGGTGCGCGAGCGCCTCGACGCCGTCGACTGGACGGCCGGCGAGGACCCGTCCGACGACGTGCCCGACGACGACCTGCACGTGTTCTACCACCCGGACACCCTGCGCGAGCTGTGCGGCCTGCGCTCGTACCTCCGCCGCCGGCGCGCTGCCGGCGCGCTCGACGGGCCGGACCGGTGGATCGAGATGGTGGCTGTCAACCGGCTGACCGGGCACTCGCGCGGGTTCTTCTCGGTTTACACGATGCCGCCCAACCAGGCCGTCTCGGTGGTGTCGCAGCGCAAGATCAACGCGCGCCGGGGGCAGACGCCGGAGCCGCGCGACGTGCGGCGGATCATTCTCAAGAAGACGAGGTCGCTGCTCAGGGACTGCGACGCGGCGGGGCGGCGGCGCCTCGCGCTGCGCGCGCCGGGAGCACTTCTGCTCACCGGGCCCGCGGACCGCACGGCGGAGATCCCGTCGTCGTCGGTGGCGCTCGTGGTCACCTCACCGCCGTTCCTCGACGTCGTCGACTACGCGACGGACAACTGGCTGCGGTGCTGGTTCTGCGGCATCGACGCGGCGTCGGTGCGGATCACCATGGCCCGCCGGCTCGACGACTGGCAGGCGGCGATGGCGGCCGTCTTCCGCGAGCTGAGCCGCGTGCTGCGGCCCGGCGGCCACGTGGCGTTCGAGGTGGGCGAGGTCAAGGGCGGCGCCGTCAGGCTCGAGGAGGCGGTGATTCCCTGCGGCGCGTCCGCGGGGCTGGACCCGGTCGCGGTCGTCGTCAACGACCAGGCGTTCACGAAGACGGCCAACTGCTGGGGCGTGTCGAACAACCGCAAGGGCACCAACACGAACCGCATCGTCGTCTTCCGCAAGCCCGCGCCGGTTTCGTGACGGGCAGCGGCGGCGGCCTGCGGTAAGCTATAGGCTCAGTTCCAGGAGGTTGAGAATGCGGAGTGCAATGGCGTTGTTGATCGCGCTGGTCTGGCTCGCGCCGGCGCCGCTGGCGGGGCAGGAGATACCCCGGACACCGTGGGGCGACCCCGACTTTCGGGGGCACTGGGTGGCCGGCACGTCGGCGCCGATGGAGAATCCCATCGACGAGCCGCAACGGATGACCGCGGAGGAGTTTCGCCTGTATCCCACGGCGCAGTTCTTCCCCGACCACGAGGCGGCGCCCGGCATGCAGAGCATGGAGCGGACGATGATCGTCGATCCGCCCGACGGGCGCATCCCGCTGCAGGACTGGGCCATCGAGAAGCGGGTCGAGATCATGGCCAACCAGGACAAGCTGGAGTTCCTCGATCCGCGGGTCAAGTGCCTGCCGGCGGCGGTGCCGCGCGGCAACCTGCCGGTCGGCTACAACTCGTACCAGTTCCTGCAGGTGCCCGGCGCCGTGATCCTGCTGTACGAGTGGAACCACCACACGCGCTACATCCCGCTCGACGGCAGCGAGCACGTGGCCTCCGGCATCCAGCTCGGGATGGGCGACTCGCGCGGACGGTGGGACGGCGACACCCTGGTGGTCGACGTCACGAACTTCACCGACAACACCTGGGTGGTCGGCCACGGCGCGCCGCCCGACGGCGCCCCGGCGACGGCCATCACCACCGGACACGGCGTGTTCCACAGCACCGACCTGCACGTGGTCGAGCGCTACACGCTGACCGACGAGAACACCATCCACTACGAGGCGACCATCACCGACCCGCAGGTGTTCACGCAGCCGTGGACCATCTCGTACGACGCCTTCAACCGGGCGCCGGAGGGTCACATCCTGTACGAGTACGCCTGCCACGAGGGCAACGCCCGCAACCTGCGGTTGATGACCGGCGCCGGCGTGGAGTAGTGGGTACCGGGCGAGGAGCGCCGCGCCGCTGCGGGGGCGGCGCTCCACCCGGCGTCAACGCTGGACGTCGTCGCCCGCGTTCCCGCGCCACGTGATGCGCCCGCCGCAGTGCGTGCAGAGCGCGCCGTAGCGCAGCGTCCGGCTCAGGCGCTGGCGGAACCAGCGCTTCCCGCAGCCGCATTCGCCCACCCAGCGCGCCACCGTGTGGGTCACCTGGTGGCAGCGCTCGGCCGTGCAGCCGATCTCCCGCGCCTTCGCCTTCCAGACGTCGTCGTGACGGTGCTCGTAGCCCACGATGGCGTGGGCGATCTCGTGCAGCAGCGTGTCCTCGATCTCGGCCCGCGTCGCCCGCTGGCAGAAGCTCACCGACAGGTCGATGCGCCGCTCCTGATGCCGGCAGACCCCGCCGCGCACCGTGGAGAGATCGAACCCGAAGGTCCACTCGGCGCCCAGACCGCTCCGGGCCTGGTGGCGGGCAAAGAGGCGCCCGGCCAGCGCCTCGACCTCCACGAGCGTGCACTCCCGCTCCGGCACGCGCTCGACGACCGTGAGGACGCCGTAGGGCACCTTCCAGCGGTCGCCGCCGCCGGCCAGCACCACGGCGCGGGCACGCTGCAGCTCGGCGACGGTGCCGACAAGCGACCGGTCACGCGCCGTGAACCGCACGCGGCTACCGACGGGGCAGGCCGCGCCGGGGAAGTCGGCGGTGACGGCTGCCCGCGGTGGGCGCGGTGGGCGCGGAGCGCGTGCAGCCGCGCGGCGAAGCATCGGAAAGAGCAAGCGGAGAACAGGCGTGGCAGTCATGAAGGCCGGACGCCGGCGGACCGGCGCCTGCGCTCATTGTAGGCAATCGGGGGACGTCGCGCCGAGGCAATCGGGGATGTCCCCGGCGCCGGACATGGTCCGTCCGCCGGCGGCCCTGATCGGCGGGATGCGACGCCCGCCGGCTTTGCTACGATTGATGCTACCATGCGGCCATGGCCATCAACATCGTCCACAGGCGCGACCTGGACGAGCGCGTCGAGCGGCTCGCGGCGCGCCTCGACCTGCGCGGGCGCGGGCGGAAGGTCGCGGTCATCGAGCGGGCACTGAGCGCGCTCGAGGAGCGGGTGGCGCGGGACAGGCCGGACGGCGCCGCCATCCGCGCGTCCCTCGAGCGGTATGCCCGCGAGGGGCCCCAACTGCGCAGGCGGTTGGCCGGGCTCGATCCAGGTGACGGCCGGCCGCTGTCCCAGGTGCTTCAGGAAGCCCTCTACGACGAACGCGGGTTGCCCCGGTGATCGTCGTCGACACGTCGGCAATCGTCGCCATTCTCCTGGCGGAGGATGAGGGAGCGGCGTTCCGGGCGCGGATTGCTGAAGCGGGCGGCGCGTTGGTGTCCGCGGTTTCCGCGGTCGAGCTGGCGGCGGTCTCGGGCCGCGACGACGCGTTGTTCGATGCCGCCCGGTCGCTGCTGAACGAGCCGTACGTCGCCGTCGAGCCGGTCGACGCGCAGCAGGCGGTCATCGCATCCGACGCCTACCGCCGCTTCGGAAAAGGGCGCCATCCCGCGGGACTCAACCTGGGAGACGTGTTCTCCTACGCCCTGGCTCGAGCGCGGAGACTGCCGCTGCTGTTCAAGGGCGACGACTTCTCGCAGACCGATATCGAGCGTGTCTCGCGGTGAGACGCCACGTTGCCGGCCCGCGGATATGATCCGTCCGGCGGCGGCCGCGGAGGGCCCGCTACCGCACACGAGATGGCCGGACCAGACCCGACGCGAACGCTGCCGCATCGCCCGCCCGAGGTCGGCGAGCTGGTCCAGGTGCGCTCGCGGCGCTGGCTCGTGGAGGAGGTCCAACCGCCGGCGCGCCCGGGCGGCTCGTCGCTGGTGACGCTGGCGTGCGCCACCGACGACGCGCAGGGCGAGTCGCTGCAGGTCTTCTGGGACTACGAGCTCGACCGCCGCATCCTCGCCGAGGAAGACTGGTCGGGCCTCGCCCGGCGCGGATTCGACGATCCCCGCAAGTTCGCGGCGTTCCTGCACACGCTGCGGTGGCACTGCGTCACCGCCACCGACGCCAGCCTGTTCCAGGCGCCGTTCCGCGCCGGCATCCGGATTGACGCCTACCAGATGGAGCCGCTCCGCAAGGCATTGCGGTTGCCGCGCGTCAACCTGTTCATCGCCGACGATACCGGACTCGGCAAGACCATCGAGGCCGGCCTCATCGCCCGCGAGCTGCTGCTGCGCCGCAAGGCGAAGACCATCGTCGTCGCCGCGCCGCCGTCCGTCCTCGAGCAGTGGAAGGGCGAGCTCGAGGACCGCTTCGGCCTGGTCGCTTCACGCGCGGCGTCAGCCCAAGTTTAACAGCGGCATTTTCAAGTTATTTAGAATCATCGGTTTACGACGGCAAGAATGCTCGAGTGGCACTACAAACGCGTGCAGACCGGGAACCGAGTCGGTCAGACGGTCGTCTTGCGGACGCCTCCTGGCTGCGGGTCGATGCCGAGCGCGGCGTAGATGGCGCGCTGATCGGGTTCGGCTTGGGTGGCGGTGCGCACGTGCAGCGTGCGTCCGTCAGGGCGCCGGAAGGTGGCGGTGACGCGCTGCTGGCCTTCGAGGATGCGGCGTAGGGTGGTCCAACTGGCGTGTTCGCCGTGGGCTCGCAGCCGGGTGCGGATGACCTGCACGAGTTGGTAGGCGATGACGGTGATGAACAGGTGGCCGTCGGCCCGCCGCGGCTTGTGGTGGTAGATGGGGCGCAGGCCGAGCTCGGACTTGAGCGCGCGGAAGACGGCCTCGACGTCGGTGAGCGTGGTATAGGTGCGCCACAGGGCGTCTTCGTCCCAGTCGGTCTCGCTGCTGCGCAGACAGTAGACGCCCGGATGCGTGGCCATCGAGCCGTCCTGAGGACGACGGGTCCAGGTGACGGCGACGGCCTTCTCACCGGTCTCGTCGGCGGTGACCGCGATCTGGTAGTGCGGGGCGACGCGGGAATGCTTTGCCTTCAGCCGCCCGATGCGCTGCCAGACCTGGCCGAGTCGCTTGTGGGCGCGGGGGCGCGCCAGCCCGTCGTTGAGCTTGGTCAGGGCCGTCTCGAAGCGGGCGGCGAAACGGTCGACGATGCCGCGTTCCTTCTCGGCCCGCTCCTCGGAATAGCAGTACAGGCGCACCTCGTTGGGGTCGGTCGAGACCACCTTGTGCAGATGCACGGTCTGTTTGGATTGGGTCTGGATCGACACGGCGGCCTCGGCGTCGAATTGCCGGTGGCGTTCACGACTGACGACTAGATAGCGGTAGCCGTTGTCGCGCAGCCACCCGATGGCGGCCTCGGTGGCGACGCCGCGGTCCATGACCACCAGAGCGCCGGCCGGCGCACGAAGCGCCTCGAGCATGCCGGCCAGCGTGCGGTGCTCGCGGACGTTGCCGGCGAAGACATGCGAGCGGCGCACGAAGCCGCTGGCGTCGAGCATCAGGCCCAGGGTCAGCAGCGGACAGTCGCTGCGCTTCTCCTTCGAGTGCCCGCGCCGGGCCTGCGGCTGCTCGCTCGCCTCGCCTTCGAAGTAGGTGTTGGTCAGGTCGTAGAGGGTGACCGTCGGCTGCAGGTCGAACAGGCCCATGGCCCGTTCGAACAGATGCGCCTCGATCGCCTCGCGATGCTTCACCAGCGCGTCCGAGGCGCGGTAGAGTTGCATCGAGCTGACGGTCTCGAAGTCGACACCGAGCAACTCGCCGAGGCCGCTGCGCGTTTGCAGCCAGCGGTGCGTCGCGCGCTCCGAGGCCGGCTGGGCCAGGCGTCCGACGACGGCGCCGGCCGCCGCGGTGCGCAACGCGCCGTTGACGCCCAAGTGGGCCAGCAGGGCCGGCAGGCCCGCTTGCTCCAGCGCCCACAGGCCCACCTGCTCGACGCCGACGCTGCGGGGGCGGACCAGGCGCAGCGAGTCGACGTCGACCGGCTGCACGTCTGTCGGCCCAGCGGCCGGTCCCCGCACGGGTGTGCCGCGGGCGATCAACTGTGCGGCGATGCGTTGCGCTTCGTGTTCGACGGCGGTCGGGCAATCGGCGACCAACGGCGTCTGGCCGGCCAGGATGTCGTCGATGCGGGAGCAGAGCAGCGGCCATTGCGCTTGGGGAATGTCGAAGTGGCGTCCGAGATTGAGCAAGGTGCGCTGGCGGACGGCGTTGCCGATGCGCTCGGAGTGGACGAGGCGATGAGAGAAGTAGGGCTGTCCGTCTTCGGTCCGCCGGGTTTGGGTACGCCGAACGAACATGCGCCCACGATAGCGGGTGCACGTCCAACGAAGCAACACATCATTTGACGATTATGGCACTACATTCAGCTCTGCCAACCCCCGCTTATTTAGAATCAACAAGTTACGAGCCTACTACCCCTGAAATATCGCCCAAATCTACAAAATCGTCGGGAATCTTGTTAAACATGGG
>CAZMWA010000277.1:0-4057 GCA_964569405.1 uncultured Vicinamibacteraceae bacterium
GGTCCATCATCACCAACAGACCCGCAATCAGGCACATGCTCACCACGTGCGACGTCAGCAGAATCGGATAGCCGAAGATCGACTCGCGCAACGCCGTGCTCATCGGCATCGCTTCCAGCCACTCGAACAATTCTCGCAGCGTCAACATCCGTGCCTGCCTCCTGTCCTGGGAGCCTGTGGCGTGGCAAACGGGCTCCTGGGGCTCGTCCGCCCCGGGGCTGCAGCCAGCCTGCTACTGGCAGCGCGGTTCCTGTCTGCTGTCGGGACCGTCGCGGTAGGTCTTGTGGCAGTGCGTGCACGAGTCGTTGACGTAGTTGATGGCGTCCCAGACGGCGTCGTAGTCCTGGGTGCGCGCGCCCTCGAGCACTCTGACGGAGGATTCCTCGAGGAGCCGGGCCCCTTCGATGTAGTCCGCACGGTCGATCGGCACCGCCAGGCCGTTGTCGCACTGGCGGCCCTCCAGCATGGCCAGCTTGGCGCCGTCCGCCAGGGCCACCGCCGCGCCCTCGACCTCCGGCCAGCCGCGGTAGATCGCCGCGAAGCGGGTGGACGTCGATCCCATGAGCGCGTTCATGGAGTCGGCGGCGGTGTTGTTGATCCGGTTGATCATGCGCGGCGCGAGGACGTCGCCGAGGAGCTCCTCGAGCTGCTCGTCCAGCCGGACCAGCTCGCCGCCCGGCTCCACCGCCTGGGCGTCGAACAGCTTGTTGGCGTTCGGGAACATGATGCCCCGCATGAGCTGGGCGAGAGTCCCGATTGGTTCCTCGGTCAGTCCCTGCCCCTCCTGGGCTACGGCGGCGCCCGGGGCGAACAGCAGCGACAGCACAACCAAGCTTACGAGTCGTCTCACACTACACCTCCCAACAAGGCCAGCTTCGTATCCTATCAGCGCCGCAGGCACCGACGAGCTGAAGAATTCCTGAATTCCTCGCGTCGATCGCGGCCTGAAACGAGGCGCTCAAGCGAGCCGCAAGAGTACACCACGCCCCGGTACGGGTCAACAGGCCGCCAATCCCGTGCCGGCTCGAGTCCGGGGCGGCTAGCGGCCCGTATTTTCGGCGCCTGCGTCGAGGCCGAGCTCGGCCGCCGCGAGCTCCCGCATGCGGAACTTCTGGACCTTGCCGGTCACCGTCATGGGGAAGGAGTCGACGCGTTTCCAGAAGCGCGGAATCTTGGTGGTGGCGATGCGGCCCCGGCAGAAGGCGGTCAGCGCGGCGTCGTCGAGGTCGGCGCCGGCCTTCAGCTTGACCCAGGCCATGACCTCCTCGCCGTAGAGCTGCGAGGGGACGCCGATGACGTGCGCGTCCTCGATCTCCGGGTGCGTGTAGAGGAACTCCTCGATCTCGCGGGGATAGATGTTCTCGCCGCCGCGGATGATCATGTCGGTGAGGCGCCCGACGATGCGCAGATACCCGTCGTCGTCCATCACCGCCAGGTCGCGCGTGTGCATCCAGCGCTCGGCGTCGATGGCGGCAGCCGTCGCCTCCCGGTTGTTCCAGTAGCCGAGCATCACGCTGTAGCCGCGGGTGCACAGCTCGCCCGACGTCCCGCGCTCGACCACGCGGCCCGTCTCCGGATGCACCACCTGGATCTCGACGTGCGGGTGCACCCGGCCGACCGTCGAGACGCGCCGGCCGAACGAGTCGCCCCGCCGCGTCTGCGTGGAGACCGGCGACGTCTCCGTCATGCCGTAGCAGATCGTGATCTCGCGAATGTTCATCCGGTCGTGGACCTGCTTCATGACCTCCGCCGGGCACGGCGCGCCGGCCATGATGCCGGTGCGCAGGCTGCTGACGTCCGTGCGCTCGAAGTCGGGGTGGTTGAGCTGCGCGATGAACATGGTGGGCACGCCGTAGAGCGACGTGCAACGCTCGGCGCCGACGGTCTCCAGGGTGAGCCGGGCATCGAATGCCTCGCCCGGCACGACCACGCAGGCCCCGTGGCTGGCGCACGCCAGATTGCCCATGACCATGCCGAAGCAGTGGTAGAAGGGCACGGGGATGCACACCCGGTCGGCCTCGGTGTAGGCGAGGATCTCGCCGCAGAGGTGGCCGTTGTTGAGAATGTTGTGGTGCGACAGCGTCGCGCCCTTGGGCGCGCCGGTCGTGCCGGACGTGTACTGGATGTTGATCGGGTCGTGGCAGTCCAGGCCCGCCTCGCGCTGCGCGAGCGCCGCATCGTCCACCGCCGGGGCCTCGGCGAGCAGGGCGTCCCAGTCGTCGTCGATGACGACGACCTGCTCGAGCTGCGCGCACCGCCCGCGCACCTCGTCCAGCAGGGCGCGGTAGTCGGTCTTCCGGAAGCCGCGGGCCAGCAGCAGCAGGCGGATGCCGGACTGGTTGAGCGCGTACTCGAGTTCGCGCGACTTGTAGGCCGGATTGACGTTGACGAGGATGGCGCCGATGCGCGCGGTCGCGTGCTGGGTCACCACCCATTCGTAGCGGTTCGGCGACCAGATGCCGACCCGGTCCCCCGCCTCGATGCCGCGCGCCATGAGCGCCTTGGCGAGCGCCGTCGTCGCGTCCCACAGCTCGCGGTAGGTGGCCCGGTAGCCTTGGGCACGCACGACGAGCGCCTCGCGCGCGCCGAACCGCCCGACGACGCGGCGGAGCATCGCGCCGATCGTCTCGGTCGACAAGGGCGCGTCGGTCGCGCCGCGCACGTGGGAGGGGGCGTTCGTCATCGGCGGCCGGCCTCGCTGCCGACACTATAATGGACGGCGGTGCTGCCTGCCCGCGGGGAGTGAGCAGCCCGTCGCAGAAGGCCGCGCTGCATGCATCCCGATCCGAGAGCAATCGGCGGCCTGCTGGCGACGGCGTCCGTCTGGCTCGTCGCTGCCGGCCATCCGCAGCCGCAGGTCTTCCGCTCCGGCATCGAGGTGGTGCAGGTCACCGCCACGGTGCGCGATGCCGCCGGGCGGCTGGTCGGCGATCTGGCGGCCGACGACTTCGAGGTGTTCGACGACGGCGTGCCGCAGACGGTCACCCAGTTCCAGCGCGGCCGCGTGCCCGTGAGCCTCGGGATACTGCTCGACGTCAGCGAGAGCATGTACGGCCAGCGGATGGGCGATGCGAGCCAGGCGCTCGATCGCTTCCTGATGGACCTGCTCGAGCCGACCGACGAGGTGTTCCTGGTCGTCTTCAACCACGATCCCCGGCTGGAGGAGCCCTGGACCGTGGGACCCGCCCGTCTGGGCGGACGGCTCCGGGACGTCCGGCCGTACGGCGCGACCGCCATCTACGACGCCATGGCGATGGCGCTGCCGCTGTTCGCCGGCCGCTCTCATCAGCGGGCCGCGGTCGTGCTCATCTCCGACGGGTCGGACACCGCCAGCGATATCGGTATCGGTGACGTCGTGCGCGCGCTGCGGCGCGCGGACGCCTTCGTGTACGCGGTGGCCATCGACGCCCCGGAATCGCGCCCGATCAACGACCGCGTCGACATGCGCGCCCTGCAGAGCATGACGAACGAGAGCGGCGGCTACACGGAGGTCATCCGCGACAGCCCGGACCTGGCCCCGGCCACCGAGCGGATTGCGGAGGAGCTGAACCACCAGTACATGCTCGGCTACACGCCGAGCCGCCCGGCCGACGGGAGGTACCATCGCATACAGGTCCGCGTCAAGAATCGCGACCTCCGCGTGCGCGCGCGGCGGGGCTACGTCGCGGCGTCGAGCGGCCGGCGCTAGGAGGCCGATGCCCGTCCTCGAGCTCGTCGACGTCCACAAGCGCTACGGCCGGGGCGAGCTGGCGGTCGCCGCCGTGCGCGGCGCGAGCTTCACGGTCGCGGCGGGCGAGTTCGCGGCGGTGGTCGGACCGTCCGGCTGCGGCAAGTCCACGCTGCTCCATCTGTGCGGCGCCATGGATCGGCCGACGCGCGGCGCGGTGCGCCTCGCCGGCGAGCCGCTCGAGTCGCTCGACGACGACGGCGATGCCGACCGCGACCCCCGCGATGGTCACGGCCGTGCGCGGCAGATCGCCCCGCAGCGAACGCAGGATGAACCAGCGGAACAGGCTCACCCGGCGCTTCCCTGGGCCGCGACGGCCCGGTCGGGCTC
>CAZMWA010000278.1:0-7429 GCA_964569405.1 uncultured Vicinamibacteraceae bacterium
TTCAGGGTGACGGTGCTGGCGGCGACGGCGGCGACGACGTTCAGCGACCGTCTCGTACCCGGGGCAACGCCGATCAGGGCGATCCACTTCCTGGAGTTGCGGACGCGGATCGCGACTCTGCGGGCACGCGAAGGCCTGCCGTCCGTCCGGTGGACCGATCCGGTCCTGACGGTGGGGGTCACTCCGCTAAAGCGGGTTCACCTGACCGAGCTGCGCGATGCGCTCGGCGAGACGTACGACGCGGTAGGACGGTCGCGGCCGACCTACACGGACCCCATCGTGACGGCGGGGGTGACCGCCATCAAGGCAGTCCACGTGGTGGAGTTGCGCAACGCGATCGTGGCGCTGGAGTAAGGCATGGTAAAGCCCCGGCCGAGCTGTCTGGGAACTCGCGCGGGCCGGAGCTTGGGTGTCGCCAGTTCGATTCTGGCCCTCGGCACCACCTCCGACCCGGCAGTCGGCCCGCGATGGTCGACGGGCTGAGCGCCGGCGTTTGTGCCTGGATCCGGTGGGGCGTGGCCGTCGCGCTGGCTGTCGTGCTGGGCGCCGCCGCCGTCTCGGGGCAGGAGGTCCAGCGGACTTCCTGGGGCGACCCCGACCTGCAGGGGATCTGGGTTGCTTCGACCCTCACGCCGCTCGAACGGCGGCCCGAGCACCGGGACCGGGAGTTTCTGACCGAGCGGGAGGTCGCGGCGCTCGAGGCCGCGGCGACCGCCGAGGACGCGCGGCTGCTGGCGCGGCCTCGCGAGCGCGCGCCCGCGGGGGGCTGCGTCGACTACCGCGCCGACGGCAGCCCCGGCTACTACAACAACTTCTGGCTCGAGGAGGGCACCGCCTGGGACGCGAGCCGCCGCACGTCGCTGATCGTCGATCCGCCGGACGGCCGGATCCCGTACACGGCCACGGCGCGCGACGGCGAGCGGGCCTACGGCGCGGGTCCCTGGGACTCGCACCTCGACCTCGACACGGGCGAGCGGTGCCTCGGCGACGGGCTGCCGCAGATCTGGTTCGGCGACAACCCCTACCACCAGATCTTCCAGACGCCATCAGACGTGGTGATCCTGCACGAGATGTACAGGCAGCGCAGGATCATCCCGATCGACGGCCGGCCGACGGCCGGCATCACGCAGTGGAACGGGGCGCCGCGCGGGCGCTGGGAGGGGGACACGCTGGTGGTCGAGAGCCGCCATTTTCCCGACCGGCCGCACGACCGCTTCCGCCACACGTGGCGCGGCCCGACCGCCCGGTTGCGCCTCGTCGAGCGGTTCACGCGGATTGACGCCGTCACGATCGGCTACGAGGCCACGATCACCGACCCGACGCGCTTCACCCGGCCCTGGACCGTAGGCCTCGCGCTGTCCGCGGATCCCGCGGCGCGTGGGGTGCCCGCGGGACACCTCTTCGAGTTTGCCTGCCACGAGGGGAACTACGCGCTGGGGAACGTGCTGCGCGGCGCCCGCGCGCAACACGCAGCAGGCGCGGCACCCTGACCCGGTTCGCGGCAGCCGGGCCACGCCTTCGTCATGCTGGTGGCCGCGGCAGCCGCGGGCGACCCGCCGTCCTGGCGGGCCGCCCGGACATCCCGGCCGGTCGCCGCCGGCCGGACACGCTGCGAGCGTCCGGCCGGCGGGTCACGCCGTCAGAGGGAGGCCGAGCCCCACCCGTAGTTGACGCGGACGTAGTAGTACCCGCCGTTGAAGCCGAACGGCCCGAACTGGCCGTAGCGGTTCCCCACGCCTCCCACCGCGCCCGGGTTCTCGTCCGGGTACGTGTTGAAGACGTTCTGGGCGCCGATGTACAGCGTGACGTCGTTGAACGGGAAGCCGACCTCGACGTCCACCAGCGGCTTGCCGGAGTACAGCGGATACAGGTACGACATGGCCGCGCCCATCGCCGAGCGCGCATCCTCGCGGTCCCAGTACGACCCGTAGTAGTGCAGGCGGGCCATGAGGGTCCAATGGTCCTCGACGTGGTTCACCCCGGCGTTCCAGCGCGTTCTGGGTAGCCCCAGCGTCAGGGCCGTGACGCGGTCCGCGTCGAAGTGCTCGTCGCTGAACTCGGTGACCGCGGTGTCCGTGAAGTTGTAGACGCCGCTGAAGGTCGTCCGTCCACCGATTGCCAGCGGCGTCCAGGTGGTCACCACGTCGACTCCCTGCGTACGGGTCGAGAAGTCGTTCACGAAGAACCGGAACGCCGCGAGGTTGCCGGCCTCTGCAATGCCGCCCGCGAGCAGCGAAGCGACCTCGGCCGCGCTGAGGCGGTAGTTACGCGTGATCGTGAGCCGGTCCGCCACGTCGATGCGGAAGTAGTCGGCCGTGAAGGTGAAGGTACCGGAGTCGACCACCGTTCCGACGGAGTAGTTGATCGACTCTTCCGGCTGCAGCGGCACGCCGCCGCGCAGCGCCGCGACCGGGGAGGTCGACGGGATCGTGCCGTTGTTGATCAGGTCCCCGAGGTCGTAGTCGAACTCGGTCGTCACGTTCAGCACGTTCTGCTGGCCGGGGGTCGGCGCGCGGAAGCCGCTGCTGACCGCGGCGCGCACGGCGAACTCGTCGGTGAAGCCGTACCTTCCGGACAGCTTGCTGTTCATCGTGGTGCCGAAGGTGTCGTAGAAGTTCTCGATGCGGGCGGCGGCGCCCAGCGTCCACCTGTTGTCGACGGCGTGCACCTCGACGTCGCCGTAGACCGCGAAGTTGGCGCGGTCCCACGTGCCGGCGTTCTCGGGCCGGGTGCCGTTGTAGCCGTTCGAGGCGGAGCTGAAGCCCTGCGCGCCGAACGGGCCGATGGCCCACGACGCCGGATCGCCGGCGCCGAGGTGGTACTGCTCGTTGCGCCACTCGACGCCGCCCGCGATGTTGATCATGTTGCTGGCGGCGTACGAGAGGTCCGCGTTGAGGCTGCTCTCGGTCTGCTCCAGCAGGTTCGGCCGGAAGCTGGTGGGGCTTTCGGGGCCGAGCGAGGCGTTGACCGTGTCGAAGATGAAGGTGTCGACCTGGTTCTGGCCGATGTTGCCGCTGACGTCCCAGTTGAGCCCGGTCACCGTGGTCCCGCGCACGCCGGCGACCACCGAGAAGTCCCGCACGTCGCCGCCGAACTGCGGCGTGAAGCCGCCCGGCAGGCCATTGGCCGCGCCGAGAAACGGCTGGTGGAAGGTGAAGCAGTTCGGATCGTTCTGGACCTGGCCGAAGGCGACCGGGTCCGGCGTGCCGTTGCTGATGGCGACCGTCGGGCAGTTGGCCGAGCCCATATTGTTCGCGGCGAGCACGTCGCCGACCAGCAGCGTCTCGCCGCCGTCGACCGAGTACACGTTGCCGCGGTTGTTCGGGTTCCGGAAGTAGAAGCCGCCGGTCACCTTCTTGCTGGCGTAGTTGGCGTGGCCGTAGAACTCGGCGGCCCGGTCGCCCCCGGTGCCGAAGTTGGCGAACAGCTTCAGGTCGTCGTCGACCAGCGGCGTGCCCCACACGCGCGACGTGTCGCGCACGAACATGTTGCCGCCGGCGATCACGGTCTGCGTGCCGCCGTCCTGCACCGCGCGGTTGGTCGGCTGCGTGCCGCCGTACTCGAGGCTGAGGTTCACGAACCCTTCCGAGCCCAGCGGCAGGCCGGCGTTCCCGGCGAACGTGAAGCCCGGGGCGCGGCCGCCGATGCCGTTGCACGAGCGGCCGACGGCGCCGCACGTCGCCGGGTCGCCGTCGTTTTCGGTATAGAACTGTCCCGTGCGGAACTCGAGGCTGCCCCCCGAGCGCGCGTTCTTCAGCTCGAAGTTGATGACGCCGGCGATGGCGTCGGACCCGTACTGCGCCGCCGCGCCGTCGCGCAGTACCTCGACCTGCCGCAGGGCGATCGAGGGGATGGCCGACAGGTCCGGTCCCTGCGCGCCGTCGGCGATGCCGTTGCCCAGCCAGGCGATGACCGCCGCGCGGTGCCGGCGCTTGCCGTTGATGAGGACCAGCGTGTGGTCCGGCGCCATGTTGCGCAGGTTGGCCGGCCGCACGATCGTGGCCGCGTCGCTGATGGGCTGGGTGTTGACGTTGAAGGACGGGACGACGGTCCGCAACTGGTTGGTGAGGTCCACGTCGCCCTGGCTGACGAAATCCTGGGCGGTGATGACGTCGATCGGCACCGGCGACGCGGTGATCGAGCGCGGGTCGGCGCGCGTGCCGACCACGGCCACCGTTTCCTGGAGCAGCACCTCCAGCTCGACGTCGAGCGTGACCATGGCGCCGGCCTCGACCTCCACGTCGCGCACGACCGCGCCGAAGCCGGGCAGCGTGAAGCTCACCTCGTACAGCCCGGGGGCGAGCATGCCCAGCACGAACCGCCCGGTGCCGTCGGTGAACGCGGTGCTGACGTCGCCGCTGGCCTGGTTGCGTGCCTCGACCGTCACGCCCGGCAGCACGAGGCCGGTGGCGTCGATGACGGTGCCGTCGATGGCGGCGTCCTGGGCGCCGGCCGCAGCCGGCGCGAGAGCCAGCGCGGCCAGCATCGCCAACGCCGTTGCGAGGGTGGTTGAAAGACGGGCTCGATCCACGGCAATCGCCATCCTTTTCCTCCCGGTGTGGTGCGAATCGCGGCCGAAACGGTGCAAATCGGCGACAAACTGACAAGTATCAGACTGCAAGTACTCGCAAATATAGGCTAACTATACACCCTTACATACGCTCCGCGCGCGCCGCGGGACCCGGTGCGCGCCGGCGGGCAGATCCGGGCGGGGTCGGTACGCTATCGTTCACGTTCGTGGTGAGCCGTTGACCGGGAGGCGCCGGCCGGAGCGCAGGCACGCACCGACGGCCCCGGGGAAGGAGAGCAGGGAGCGATGGCGCGACGCTACTGGTTGATGAAGTGCGAGCCGGCCGCCTATACCATCGATGATCTCCAGCGCGACGGGCAGACGAGCTGGGAAGGGGTGCGCAACTACCAGGCGCGCAACTTCATGCGCGACGACATGCGGGTGGGCGACGGCGTGCTGTTCTACGCCTCGAACGCCAAGCCGTCCGGGGTGACGGGCATCGCGAAGGTCTCGCGGACCGCCTATCCGGATCACTTCGCCTGGGAGGAGGGGCACCGTTACTTCGACGCCCGCAGCACGCGCGCCAAGCCCCTCTGGTACATGGTGGATATCGAGTTCGTCGAGCGCTTCGCGGACACGATCCCGCTCGCCAGGCTGAAGTCCACGAAGGGGCTGGAGGACATGATGGTCACGAAGCCCGGCAGCCGGTTGTCGGTCCAGCCGCTGACCAGGGCGCAGTTCGACGTGGTGCGGCGCCTCGGCAAGAAGAGCGGAGCGGATGCGCCGGGTGCGGAGGAGGCCACGCGGAAGGCGGCTCCCGCGCGGAAGGCGGCTCCCACGCGAAAGGTGGCGCCCGCGCGGAAGGCGGCGCCTGCGGCCGAGGCGGCTCCGAAGCCTCGTCGGCGTCCGCCCGCGGGCGCCCTGGCGGCGGCCGCCATTGGCGCCGGGGCGCTGGCGCTCTCGCTGCTGTCGGCCGGCCAGGTCTCCGGCCCGGGGGCGCCGGCGCCAACCGCGGTCGCGGAAACGGCTCCGCCGGCGGCTGCGAGTGCGGCGGCCGCGCCGGCTCCGGCCGGCGCGGCAGGTGCACCGGCGGCAGCGGACGCTCCCTCGGCGCCGATTGCGGACGCCTCGCCCGCGGCGACCGACACCCCGGCGGCTGCCGCGGCCCGGCCGGCACCGGCGCCCGCTCCCCCGGCGTTGGCTGCCGCCGCTCCGGCCGCTGCCGCCGACGCCGAGGCGTGGGCAGCGCCGCAAACGCCTTGGGGCGATCCCGACCTGCAGGGGATATGGAGCAGCGGCTACATCCTGACGCCGCTGGAGAGGCCCGACGCGTTCGAGGGGCGCGAGTTCGTGACCGACGACGAGAGGGCCGAGCTCGAGGCCGCGGCGTTCGCGCGGCTCGATCATTCGGTGGGCGGTCCGCGCCGCGGCGGGGGACAGGGCACGGGCACCTACAACAGCGCGTTCACCGGGGCCGGGCGGGAGGTCATCAGCACGGGCCGCACGTCGCAGATCGTCGATCCGCCCGACGGCAGAATTCCGTGGACGGACGAGGCGCGGGAGCAGGTGGCCGCGGAGACGGTCGTCAATTCCTCCGAGCGCGGCCGGTTTCTCGCCGAGGACAACGAGCTCGGCGGCGACGGCCCGGAGGACCGGCCCAACGACCGCTGCCTCGGGGTCAGCATTCCGCTGCGCTTCGCCGCGGCCGGATCCTCGGCGACACTGCACCGGATCGTGCAGTCGCCGGAGCAGGTCTCTATCTATTACGAGCACGGGCACCAGGGCGGAGCGTACCGGCAGGTGCCGCTCGACGGCCGCCCGCACCTGCCGCCCGGCATTCGCCAGTTCCTCGGCGATGCGCGTGGACGCTGGGAGGGCGACACGCTGGTCATCGAGACCACCAACTTCACCGACAGGACGAGCTACGAGGGCGCGCGCGGCAACCTGCGCCTGGTGGAGCGTTTCACGCCGGTAGGAGCCGACAGCGTCGTGTACCGCGCCACCATCGAGGACGCGACGGTGTTCACGCAGCCGTGGACGATCGAGATCCCGCTGACGAGGCAGGACGACCGCGCCAATCAGATCTACGAGTCGGCCTGCCACGAAGGCAACTACGCCCTCACCAGCATCCTGATGGGCGCCCGCCTGCTGGACGGGAGGTAGTCCGGGCTACTGCAGGGATTCTCGCTGGAGCGCTCAGCTTTCGCCGGCCCCGGCAGCGGGAAAAAGCGGCGTCGGGTGCGTGGTCGCGATGATTCGATACCGAACGGGGTTGGAGAGCTTCTCGATGGCGCCGTCGGCCACGAGCCGTTGCAGCCAGCCACGCGCCTGCCCCTTCTGAACGCCGAATGCTTCGGCGACACTGGCCGCGGTCCTGGGCTCGTCCAGGTACGGCGGAAGTAATGCCTTCACGCTGGCGAGCAGTTTGTCCGCCGGCCGGAAACGGCTGCCGGGCTGCTTCCTGTCCGTCGCGGAACCGCGTGTCTTGCCGTCCCGTGCCCCGCTGCAGGAGATCGAGGGCTCGGCGGGAGTCGTAGTGCGCGCCGGCAGGAGGATCCACTGGGCGAGATCGTATGATCGAGTCGGAACAGGAGGAACGGATGAGCTTTCGACATCGGAACGTGAGGCAGGTGGTCGGCGCGCTCGCCGCGCTGTCGATGGTTGGCCCGGCGGCGGCCAGGGCGCAGGAGTGGACGGCGCCGCGCACCGCGTTCGGCCAGCCGGACCTGCAGGCGGTGTGGGACTTCGCCACCATCACGCCGCTGGAGCGCCCCGAGGAGTTCGCGGGCAGGGCGGTCATGACGGCCGAGGAGTCGGCCGAGTACGAGGCCGACCGGTTCCAGCTCGTGGATCACGACACCGAGGAGGGGGCCACGTTCGTCTGCGAGGGAACGGGCAACTACAACGAGTTCTGGTACG
>CAZMWA010000279.1:0-7229 GCA_964569405.1 uncultured Vicinamibacteraceae bacterium
CTGCGCGAGAACGCCGAGTATCAGGCCGCGAAGGAGCGCCAGCGCCTGGTGGAGGCGCGGCTGGGCCTGTTGAAGAAGCGCGCCTCCGAAATCTCGCTGATGAACCTGGGCAAGCTGCCTCGCGACCGGGCCGGATTCGGATCGACGGTTCACCTGCGGGAAGCGGAGGGCAACACGCGCGTGTACCAGCTCGTCATGGCCGAGGATGCCGATCCCGGTCGCGGATGGATCTCCACCGCATCGCCGATAGGGCGCGCCCTGATGGGGAAGGAAGTCGGCGACGAGGTCACCGTGCCCACCCCCAACGGAATCCGCGAATTCGAGGTCGTCAAGCTCACGACGATCCACGACGAGTAGGGACAGATCGATTCCTGTCGCGACCCCTGAGCCGCCGCCCCGCTATTCCCCCGACCTGCGAACCGCCGTCGTGCTGACGGGCACGGGTACGGCCGGCGCCTACCATGCCGGCGTGCTGCAGGCCGTGCAGGACGCCGGCGTCAAGGTGGACATCGTTGCCGGACGCGGCATCGGTGCGGCCGGGGCCGTGTTCTCGGCCATCGACGGCGGCAGCTACCTGTGGGACAAGCGCCACGGCTGGGCGGCGCCCTCCGTGGCGCGCTTCTACCCGTGGCGCTGGACCCTGCGCGCGGTCGGCGCCGCGCTCGCGGCGGCGCTCGGATCGCTGCTGCTGCCGCTGGCGGTGCTGGTCGGCGCGCTCGTGGCCTATCCGGTCGGGCTCATCCTGCAGATGACCGGGCTGCGCGCCGGCGGGGCGGTGGCGTCCGCGTACGCCAGGCTGGTGGAGACCATCTTCCAGCCGGACGCGCTGCCGCTCTACCTGCCGCGGCTCGTCACCCTGGTGCTGCTCGCGCTGCTGGCGGTCCTGGCCGTTGGCGCCGCCGCCACGGCGCTGCAGGCGCGCCGGCGGCGACGGGCCCGGGGCGGCCGCTGGTGGCAACTCCTGGGGTCGCCGCTCGACACGTCGCGCGCCGCCGATTGGCTCGTCGCCCGACTGTGGCAGGTCATGCGCGGCGCCGCGTCGGCGGCGCGTCCGGGCGCAGCCGAGCTCGGCCGGCGCTACGCGCAGCTTCTCGCGGACAACGTCGGCCAACCCGGGTTCAGGGAGCTGATCGTGCTCGTGCACGATCTCGACGGGCGGCGCGACCTAGTGTCGGCCTTGCTTGCCGAGCCGCACCGCGGCGCGTTCTTTCGGCCGCGGGTGGACGACGCGGAGGGGCAGCGGCAACTCGAAGCGCTGGACCTGGCCGGCCCGGCGCGCCACCAGACCGTCGATCTGTTGAGCGCGGCGCTCAGCGTGCCGGTCGTGACCGATCCGTATCTGCTGGGGTTCCCGCCGGGCGGCGCCTGGCGGGGCGAGACGCACCGGCTGTGCGACCGGCCGGAGTCGACGATCCGGCTGCTGGAGGAGGTGGCGCACGCCGGCGCCGAGCAGGTCGTGCTCGTGACCGCGTGCGCCGAGCCCCCCGGACCGCACGCCCTGGAGGCTGGCCGGCGGGACGCGCGGTCCCGGGCCGGCGGGGACCTGACGGCGCTGGAGAGCGCGTCGATCCGGGATGCGCTCGCGTTCGGCAGCGGCCTCTTTCAGGCGGTGTTCCAGATTCGGCCGGCCCACAACCCGCTCGGCCCCTTCGACTTCCGGGGCAACTACGACGAGCGTTCCGACCGTTGGCACACCCTGGCCGAGCTGGTCTCGCGCGGCTACGAGGACGGGTTCCGGCAGTTCGTCGATTCCGTGGTGGGGGCCAGCGGCGAGTGGATCGACGCGGCGCGTTCCACGCCCGGCGGGACGCGGGACCGGAGCCTTCCGTCAGCCGGCGAGATCTGACGAGCGCCTGGCTCGGCGGGCCGCGCCCGAGGTCGAGCCGCGCTGCGCGCGGTCGCGGAGCGCCGACTCCCGGCGCCGCTCGCTCGACAGCGCGTCGCGCAGGAACTGGCCGGCGAGGTCGCTCAACAGGCGCGAGACGTGCTCGTCGTCCAGACTGCCGAACTTCTTCCGGAAGGCCGACGCGGGTACGACGGCCTTGGCCATCGCCCGGTGGCCGCCGGCGCTGCCGACGTCGGCGAAGCAGGTCTTCACGAAGTCACCGGCGTTGCGCGAGTAGCCGAGGTTGCGCACCGACACGATGACGACGTCGCCCACGAGCCCGGAGATGATCGACCACTTGACGTCCTCGAGCTGCAGCAGGAAGTCCGCGGTGTAGGTGACGAGGTCCTCGCGCGGCGCCGCGCCGACGTGCGCCGTGAAGACCTGGTCGCGCGTCCGACCCTGCTGGATCGCCCGCGACACGAACGTGAGCCGCTCGAGCGTGAGCTCGGCCCCTTCCATCTTGCGGACCAGCGCCGCGTCCGCCAGCGGATACAGGTACGTGAACGCGGCGAGGTCGACGCGGTTCGTATGGCGGCTGAAGAACAGCGTGTCCGACTTGATGGCGTACAGCATCGCGGTGGCCGTCCGCTCCGAGATGTTGGCGCCGACCGCCCGCAGGTGCTCCGTGAGGATCGTGCACGTCGAGCCGTAATCGGCCCGGATGTCCCTGAACGCCGCGGTGTACCCGCTCTGCTCCGGGTGGTGATCGACGACCAGATCGGCCCGGTTGAGCAGCCCGCCGAAATAGTGCGGCTGAACGTCGACGGTGGCGACCAGGTCGTAACGCGCGAGCGATTCGGCGGTAACCGGCTCGACCTTGATGTCGAGCAGGTTGGCCATGCGCAGGTTCTCGGGCCGGGTCACGCCCTGAAAGGCGCCGATGATGGCGGTCGTCTTGGTGCGGTGCAGGAGGTTCCGCAAGGCGAGCCCGCTCGCCATCGCGTCCGGATCGGGATCGTTGTGGAGCAGGATGAGAACCCGGTCCGCGCCGGCGAAGTAGCGCTGGTACTGCTGGACGCGCGCCCGCGTCAGCGAGCGGCCCAGGGCGGTCACCAGCGATTCCTGCAGGAGCTGTCCGAGGCTGAGCACCGTGACGTCGGGGAACGCCTCCCGCCACGCGTCGGCGCGCGACGTGGCGCGGTCGCCGACGCGCAGGACGTACACCAGCGTGGTGCCCGCGTCGGTGACGGCCTCCAGGATGCGCCGCAGGCTCTGCCGGCCGTTGTCCTCGATGATCACGCAGGTGGCGGGCGTCACGTCGGCCTCGAGGTAGCTGGCCACCCGCCGCGGGTCGCCCACCCGCACCTGCATGCCTTCGTCGTGCAGGCGCCGCGCCGCGGCGCGGTCGTCGAGCAGGAACTCCAGGTCGAGGTTCGAGGCAAGCGCTCGATGCAGAACCTTGACGACCAGTACATCCCGGCAGACGGCAACACACCGCATGGGAGATCTTCCATTATACGACGCTCCGGGCCTGCGCTATCATGCTCGTCAGCATGACTGCCTCACGTCTCGCCCCGATCTGCCTCCTCGTCGCCCTGCTGGCCGGCGCGGGCCTGGCGGCCCAGGAGCCGCTGTTCACCAGCCGCATCGACCTCGTGCACGTGGGCGTGTCCGTTCTGGACGGGGACGACGTGCCGGTGACCGAGCTCGGACGCGACGATTTCGAGCTGTACGAGGACGGCCGCCTGCAGGAGATCGAGTACTTCTCCCGCGGCCTGGCGAGCGACGCGGAGATTCTGCCGACGCACCTGGGCGTGCTGTTCGACACCAGCGGCAGCATGGAGCGCGACGCGCGCTTCGCGAAGACCGCCGCCATCAAGTTCCTGAACGCCCTCACCTACGCCACGGACATGACCGTCGTGGACTTCGACACGGAGGTGCGGGTGGGCCGCTACAGCCAGGCGGACTTCCCCCGTCTGGTCGAGCGGATTCGGAGCAGCCGGACGTCCGGCAACACGGCCCTCTACGACGCGCTGGGCGTGTATCTCGACGGTGCGTTCGCGCAGGACGGCCGCAAGGTGCTGCTCCTCTACACCGACGGCGCCGACACCCGCAGCCGGATCACCATGTCCGATGCCCTCGATCTGGTGAGGGCCTCCGACGTCACCATCTACGCCATCGGCTTCCAGAAGCATCTGCCCAGCGGCGCCCGGCCCGTCCAGCGCATGCGGCTGCGGCAGCTCACCGACGCCACCGGCGGGCGCTCCTACTTTCCGGACGACGTCGACGAGCTCGACGAGATCTACGAGAAGATCGCGGCGGAGCTCGACGCCCGCTACTCGCTCGGCTACGTATCGGGCAACACGCGGCTCGACGGGACCTGGCGCGAGGTCGAGGTCAGGCTGAAGACCGCCCGTTCCGAGCGCGGACGCCTGCGGGTGCGCAGCCGCGAAGGCTACTACGCCCTGTACCTCGAGGACGAGCCCCGCTAAGGGTACGACCCTGGTTTCGACCTACGACACGTTCTCGCTCGTCACGAACTTCGAGCTGCGCGGGGATCAGGAGCGCGCGATCGACGAGCTCACCGAGGGGCTCGACCGCGGCGACCGCCACCAGGTCCTGCTGGGCGTCACCGGCTCGGGCAAGACGTTCACGATGGCGAACGTCATCGCCCGCGTGAACCGGCCCAGCCTCGTGATGGTCCACAACAAGACGCTGGCGGCGCAGCTCTATCAGGAGTTCCGGCGCCTGTTTCCGCACAACGCCGTCGAGTACTTCGTCAGCTACTACGACTACTACCAGCCCGAAGCCTACGTGCCGGCGACCGACTCCTACATCGAGAAGGAAGCGACGATCAACGACGAGATAGACCGGATGCGCCTCTCGGCCACCCGCTCGCTGTTCGAGCGCCGGGACGTCATCATCGTGGCGAGCGTCTCCTGCATCTACGGGCTCGGCTCGCCGGAGGCGTACTACGGGATGCTGCTGCCCCTCGAGCGCGGCCAGCGCGTCGAGCGCGACTGGATCCTGCGGAAGCTGGTCGAGATCCAGTACGAGCGCAACGACCACGAGTTCTCGCGCGGGGTGTTCCGGGTGCGGGGCGACGTCGTCGAGGTGTTTCCGTCCTACGACGAGCGGGCGCTGCGGATCGAGCTGTTCGGTGACGAGGTCGACGAGCTGGTGAGCTTCGACCCGGTCACGAGCCGCACCCTCAAGCGGCACGACAAGATCGCCGTCTACCCGAAGTCGCACTTCGTCACGCCGCGCGAGCGCACGCTCGACGCCGCGGAGCGCATCAAGACGGAGCTCGCCGACTGGCGCGGCCGGCTCGAGCGCGAAGGGCGGCTGCTGGAGGCCCAGCGCCTGCACGAGCGCACGCTGTTCGATCTCGAGATGATCCGCGAGATCGGCTACTGCCACGGGATCGAGAACTACTCGCGGCACATCTCGGGTCGCGACGCCGGCGAGCCCCCCCCGACGCTGCTCGACTACCTGCCGCCCGACGCGCTCACGGTCATCGACGAGAGCCATCAGACGGTGCCCCAGATCCGGGCGATGTACCACGGCGACCGCTCCCGCAAGGAAGTGCTCATCGACCACGGGTTCAGGCTGCCGTCCGCCCTCGACAACCGGCCGTTGAGCTTCGACGAATGGGAGTCGAGGGTGGGCCAGGTAGTGTTCGTGTCGGCCACGCCGGGGCCGTACGAGCTGCACGCCAGCCACGGCGTCGTGGTCGAGCAGATCATCCGGCCGACCGGGCTGATCGACCCGCAGGTCGAGCGGCGTCCGGTCAAGGGCCAGATCGACGACCTGCTGCACGAGATTCGACAGCGCGCGGAGCAGCGCGAGCGGGTGCTGGTGACGACCCTGACGAAGCGGATGGCCGAGGATCTCACCCAGTTCTACCAGGAGCTGGGCGTGCGCGTGCGGTACCTGCACTCCGACATCGAGACGCTGGAACGGGTCGAGATACTGCGCGATCTGCGCCGCGGCACGTTCGACGTGCTCGTCGGCATCAATCTGCTGCGCGAGGGACTGGACCTGCCGGAGGTATCGCTGGTCGCCATCCTCGACGCCGACAAGGAGGGCTTCCTGCGGTCGACGGGATCGCTGATTCAGACCGCCGGCCGGGCCGCCCGCAACGTGAACGGGCGGGTGATCATGTACGCCGACGCCACGACCGATTCGATGCGTGTCGCCCTGGAGGAGATGGAGCGCCGCCGCGGGCTCCAGGAGGCCTACAACACCCGGCACGGCATCACGCCGGCCTCGATCGTGAAGGACATGGACGACGTGTTGTCGAGCATCTACGAGCGGGACTACGCCGCGGTGCCGCAGGTCAGGGAGGCGGGCGAGACCTTTCGCACGCGCGGCGAGCTGGACGCGCACCTCGCCGGGCTGGAGACCGAGATGCGCGCCGCCGCCGCCAATCTGGAATTCGAACGGGCGGCGACGCTGCGCGACCGCATCCGCGATCTGCGACGGCGGGATCTGGGACTCGCGCAGTGATTCGGCTCACCGCCCCGTTGACGGTTTGCTCCTCCGGTGGTAAACATGCCGGTGGCGAAGGGGGGTGCCATGGTGAGCATGTTGAAGACGGCTCGGTTGCGCAGGTTCGCGGCGGGCGGCCTCGCCGGCGCGGTCCTGCTCGCGGTGCTGCCCGCAGGCGCGGCAGCCCAGGAGTCGACGTCGGAACCGTTGGCGATGGAGCTCGCGGAGCTGATGAGCAGCGCGCAGCTCGATGCGGTGGCCGGCGCGGATGCCAGCGAGGAGAACCGCTTCGTCGCCGCGCTGGCCTTCCCCGGACAGCTCCTGGTCGTCTCCGCCCGCTACGAGATCCCGGTGTACATCACCGACCGGATCGCCGCCCGCCAGTTCCGCGACATCTACATCGACCTGAACTCGCGCTCGATGGCCGGCACCAAGGTGCTGGTGACCGACTCGGGCGCGAACGGGCTGCACGCCACAGGCGACACCGTCGACATGGTGGACGACGGATCGGGCATCTTCCGCCTCGACGGGGAGTGGCGCGACAAGGACATGTCCCGGTCCGAGTACGAAGCGGCGGTCGCCGAGGCGGACGCCCGGTATGCGCAGATGCTGAGCGTGCTGATCGAGGCGGCGCGTCAGTAGTCGCCGTGGAACGGCGCCGACTCGAGCCGCATCGCGGCGGTTCGGAGGCGGGGGGCAGGCTGTGGTCTGGCCAGACCGTACGCAGTTGCAGTACACTGGCCGGACACCGACGTGGGCGCTTGGCTCAGTGGTAGAGCATCGCCTTCACACGGCGGGGGTCAGTGGTTCGAATCCACTAGCGCCCACTACGCGTCCCCCTTTCGCTCCGCTGCGGCTCCCGGCGGCGATCTTCCCCGCGGCGGAATCCTTCGGAAGTTGTGTACTTGCA
>CAZMWA010000280.1:0-3688 GCA_964569405.1 uncultured Vicinamibacteraceae bacterium
CCTCGACCTGCGCGAAGTCGGTGTTGTAGGTCAGGTCCAGGGCCAGCCCGGAGGTGACGCCGTACTTCAGGTCGCCGCCGAAGTCGCCGAACGCCTGCACGCCGGCCGCGGGCCGATCGGCGCGGCCGACCGCCTCGCCGATGGCGTACGGCGTGAGCTGCAGCGTGCGCCAGAGCCCTTCGGGCGCCACCAGCCCCGTGAGCTGCCCCGCCAGCGACACGCGGAACAGGTCGAACTGGCGCGGCAGCGCCGCCCAGTACGCCGACTCGTTGCGGCGCCGGATGTTGCGCTGGAAGTTGACGCCCCAGCGCTGCTCGCGCCCCGCCGGGAAGCGGAGCGTACGGAAGGGAATGGCGAACTCCGCGCTCCAGCCGACCTCGGAGATGGTGGTGCGCACCTGCCAGACGCCGTCCCAGTTCTGGTTGAAGCCGCCGCCGGCGCCCTCGGTCTGGCCGCCGCGGCCCATGCCGCTGCCGCCCGCGCCCTCGTTGACGAGCTGCCCGTCGTACTCCTGCCCCGACGGGCTGGTGCCGAAGACGAACCCGTTCTGCCGATCGAAGAACGTGTCCAGGATGATCTGGAAGCTGTCGCTGTCGGCCAGCGACGAGTCGCGGCGGCTGTCGGTGACGATGATCGACGCCGGGTCGCGGTCGTAGCAGACGATGCCGAAGTAGAGCGTGTCGCCCGTGAAGACGATGCGGACCTCGGTGCGCTCCGACGCCGGCTGCCCCTCGTCGGGCTGCGTCTGCACGAACCCCGAGGCGGCCGGGGCGCCGTCCCAGGCCGGATCGCCCAGCACCACCCCGTCGAGGATGGGCGCGACCGGCGCCTCGACGGCCGTCGCATTCCGCGCGCCGACCGGCCCCAGCCCGGCCTGCGGCGGCTGGGCGCGTGCATCCAGCGCCCCGCAGAGCGCGGCGACGACGCAGGCCGCGAACCGGACCGGCGCGGAGCGCACGGCCCAAGCTGAAGCGGCGGATGCGAGACTCGACCAGATCGGCACGCGGCCTATCAGAATACGCCAACGGGATGAGGCGGGCATGCGCACGACCGTTCTCGGCGCCGCGCCGGCCGGCCGACCGGCCGTTCCAAGCGCGGCCTGGGTCGTCCAGGCCGGCCCCCCGGCGTGCGGCGCCGCGGCCCGCCCTCGGGCCGGCCGCCCTGCAGGACCCGGGTGGTATAGTGTGCCCCGTTCCGCCAACCGACCGACGGAGGACCGACGATGACGAGCCCGCAGCCGCCCGCCGAACCGACACACTCGCACCCGTTCCGCCTCGTCCGGCGGGCGGTGCTCTCCGCGGCCGTGGCCGTCGCGGCGTGCGGCGCGCCGGAGGCGGCGCGGGCGCAGGGCGAAGCCTTCGACAACTTCGTCCCGGTCACCGACGCCGTCCTGCAGGACCCCGATCCGGCGGACTGGCTGCACTGGCGGCGCACCCTCGACGCCTGGGGCCACAGCCCGCTCGACGAGATCACGCCCGACAACGCGCACGAGCTGCGCCTGGCCTGGAGCTGGGCACTGGCGGAGGGCTCGCAGCAGACGACGCCGCTGGTCTACGACGGCGTCATGTACATCGCGAACCCGGGCGAGCGGGTGCAGGCGCTCGACGCCCGCACCGGCGAGCTGCTGTGGGAGTACCGGCGCCCGCGAACGCCGACCGACACGGGCGCACCGCCGCCGAACCTGCAGCATCGCAACCTGGCCATCTACCAGGACAAGATCTACCTGAACACCTCCAACGGGCACGTGGTGGCCCTCGACGCGCGGACCGGCGACGAGGTCTGGGATGCCGACGTGGGTGGCGCGGCGGGCTTCGAGTACACCAGCGGGTCGATCATCGCCGACGGCAAGGTGGTCTCCGGCCTCACCGGCTGCGAGCGCTATCGGGACGACACGTGCTACATCGTGGCGCTCGACGCCGAGACGGGCCGCGAGCTGTGGCGCACGTCGACGGTGGCCCGGCCGGGCGAGCGCGGCGGCGACTCCTGGGGCGACCTGCCGGTCATGTTCCGCGCCGGCTCCGACGCGTGGATCCCGGGCAGCTACGACCCGCGCGCGCAGACGCTCTTCTTCGGCACGGCGCAGGCCAAGCCCTGGGCGCGCGCCGTGCGCGGCACCGACGGGTCGGCGCTCTACACGAACTCGACGCTGGCCCTCGATCCGCTGACCGGCGAGCTGAAGTGGTTCTTCCAGCACCTGCCGGGCGAGTCGCACGACATGGACGAGGTCTTCGAGCGCATCCTCGTCGACTACGACGACCGGCAGTCGGTCTTCACCATGGGCAAGATCGCCGTCCTGTGGGAGCTCGACCGCGAGACCGGCCAGTTCCGCGCCGCGCACGATCTCGGCTACCAGACGCTGGTCGACATCGACCCGGTGACCGGCGAGGCCGTCTACCGCGACGGCATGATCCAGGACATCGGCGAGGAAATCTACTGGTGCCCCAGCACGTCGGGCTTCAAGAGCTGGCGCGCCATGTCGTACAGCCCCGTCACCGAGGCGTTCTACATCCCGCTGACCCTCAACTGCGAGACCGGCGTCTTCGGTCCGGTCGAGCGGCGCGAGGGCGGCGGCGGTGTCGGGCCCGTGCGCCGGACCAACCACTTCCATCCGCGCAGCCCGGAGCACATCGGCGAGCTCGTGGCGATGAGCATGCGCACCGGCGAGGTCCTGTGGCGGCACCGCACCCGGACGCCGATCAACACCGCGGCGCTGACGACCGACGGCGGGCTCGCCGTGGCCGGCGACTGGGATCGCCACCTCTATGTGCACGACGCCCGTAGCGGAGACATCCTCTGGCAGACGCGGCTGCCCACCTCGGTGCAGGGCTTCCCCATCTCCTACGCGGCCGACGGCAAGCAGTATCTGGCCGTACCCGTCGGCACCGGCGGCGCGAGCTGGAACAACCTCGTGCCGCGCGACCTGACGCCCGAGAAGCGCCATCCGCCGACGGGCAACAGCATCTTCGTGTTCGCGTTGCCTTAACAGCCACTCATATTCCGGTAGGGTCCAGCCTCGTGCTGTCTAGACCATAACTCACTGAATAGTAATCACTTACGTTTCGTCAACGCGGACTGAGGCGGTCGGGAGGTATTGCGGAATCCCGCTCAATCCCGCATATAATGTGGGAATGGATGTTGTAGCCAAACCCACCGCCAAGACCCGCAGAACCAAGCGCCGAGGTCGCCATCCCGACAAGGCACTCTCGGCCGCCTTCGTCCGTTCCGCGCCCCCCGGCCGGCACGCGGACGGCCACGGCTTGTACCTGTTCGTCCAGCCCACCGGGACCCGGAGCTGGGTCCAGCGGCTCGTCATCCGCGGCCGGCGCCGCGAACTCGGACTCGGCGCCGCCACGCTCGTCCCGCTGGCCAAGGCCCGCGAGCAGGCCCTCGCCAACCGCATGCTGGCCCGCTCGGGCGGCGATCCTCTCGCCGACAAGCGCCGCGTCCAGGGAGTGCCGACGTTCGCCGAAGCCGCCCGACGTGTCCTCGAACAGAAGCGCGGCGGCTGGCGCGGCCGATGGCACGCACAGAACTGGTGGCGGAGCATGGAACGCTCGCCGCAGCCGGCCGTCAGGCTGGCTTCGAGTTCCTGGTGCTGACGGCGGCGCGGTCCGGTGAGGTCCGGCTGGCGACGTGGGACGAGATCGACGCGGCCGGTGCAGTGCGGACGGTCCCGGCCACACGGATG
>CAZMWA010000281.1:0-7873 GCA_964569405.1 uncultured Vicinamibacteraceae bacterium
CGCGTGCTCGTCGTAGCTGACCGGGATGCCGGCCGGCGAGTCGACCAGCGCCAGCTCGACGAGTACGTCGCCTCGGTGCGCGAGGTAGAGCGGCGCATCCAGAACGCCGAGACGAACGGACGGGAGCTGCCGCTGGTCGACTCGCCGGCCGGCATCCCGGTCAGCTACGACGAGCACGCGCGGCTGATGTTCGACATGCAGGCGCTGGCGTTCCAGACGGACACGACGCGCGTCATCACGTTCCAGATCGGCCGCGAGCAGAGCGGCGCGACGTATCCGCAGGTCGGCGTCTCCGACTCGCACCACCCGATCTCGCACCACGGCGGCGACAGGAACAAGATCGCCGCCCTGCAGCGCATCAACACGTACCATGTCACGCTGTTCGGCTACTTCCTCGACAAGCTGGCGGCGACCGCCGACGGCGAGGGTTCCGTGCTCGACAACGCCGCCATCCTGTACGGCAGCGCCATCAGCGACGGCAACCGGCACGACATCCACAACCTGCCGCTGCTGCTCGCGGGCGGGGCGGGCGGACACATCCAGGGCGGCCGCCATCTGAGGTATCCGGCGGGCACGCAGCGGCTGACGAACCTGCAGCTCACGCTGCTCAACGCGCTGGGCGTGCCGGCGGAGAAGTTCGGCGACAGCACCGGCGAGCAGCTCGCCGAGCTGTCCGGCGTCGCGCGGTCCGCGACGGTCTGACCGCGGCGACGTGCGGGCGTCGCCGTACGCAGAACGGCGGCCGGTCAGGGGTGCCTGATCAGCCGCCGTTCGCTTGTACGGGGCGCAGCCCCGTCCAGTTTCAGAACATCGCGATCGGATTGACCGGCGACCCGGTGCCGTTCGGAATGGGCAGCGGGGCGATGGTCACCATGAACTCCCAGCGGTTGCGCTCGGCCGCCGCGTTCGCCAGCGCCTGGAAGTCGGCGCGGTCGAGCACCTGGATGCCGAGTATCGTCAGCGCGAAGTTGTGGAGCGCCGCGCGCCCGAGGTCGCCTTCCGGCTGCGGCACGTAGCCGGGCGTCTCCCAGCCGGCCACGGCGATGTCGCGCTCCCGCAGCCACGGGATCACGTGGTTGTCGAGGCCCGCCGCCTCCTGGCCGGTGTCGAACGGTCCGAGCGCGTCCTGGCGCGCCCAGCGCCCCCAGCGGATGAGAAAGGCGTCGCCGGGGCCCGCCTTGACGCCCGCCATCTCCTCCCAGGCCTCGAGGTCCTCGACCGTGATGCGCGTGCCCGGCTCCAGCCAGGGCACTCCCTTGAGCCGCGGGATGTCGTAGAGCACGCCGCGCGTCACGATGCCGTCCTTCATGGTCATGATGGAGTTCTTCTTGGCGCCTTCCTCCATCGAGACCAGGCCGTCGATGTCGTACCCGTTCCACATCTTGCCGTCGAAGAAGACGTGAGCGAACGCGTCGAGGTGCGTCGTGCCGGGCCCGTGGATGCACGGGTAGGCGATGCTGTCGCTGGCGCCCGTGCGCGTGGAGCGCGTCATCTGCCACTCGACCGGGCACGGCACGTCGGCGCTCTCGTAGTTCTGCGCGTTCGAGGCCAGCGACACCGTGAACCCCTCGGTGACGAGCGCCGCCGCTTCGGCCCGCTTGGCCGGCGTGATCAGGTTGAACGCCCCCACCTCGTCGTCCGGCCCCCAGCGGCCCCAGTTGGAGAGCTCGTCCATCCACCGATCGAACTGCGCCTGGCTCACCAGCGGCAGCTCGTCCGACTGCTCGGCCGCGACCCGCGGCCCCGGCGCCGCCGCGAGCCCCACCGCCAGGGCAACAACCACCGCGCCGTACCACCATGCCTTCATGTTCGTCCCCCTCGGATGTCGCAGAGTGCCGCCGGCGGCCGCAACCCGGTCTCGCGGCCGGTCCCCGACACCCTATCACCGTCGGTCGTTGCCGGCGCCTGCTATCAGGGTACGAGGCCCGACTCGGCACGCCGGGCGCCGGCGAGGATGTTCTCCAGGCCGTAGTTGCCCTCGTGGCAGGCGAACTCGTAGAGCGGCTGGTCGGACCGGGCCATGGGCAGCCGGGCGGTCCACGGCGCCGTGTACCAGGCCGGGTCGCGCATCGTGAACTCGTAGACGAGCGTGTCGTCCGCGGTCCGCGTGAAGCGCTCCTCGAGCACCAGCCCCGCGCCGCCCGGCCGGTGGCCGCCGCCAACCCGGTCCGGATCGAACACCGTGTCGCGGAAGTTGGTGGTCGTGACCACCAGGCTGTCGCCCTCCCAGCGGCCGCGCGAGCTGCCCAGCCACTGGCGGATGCCGTCCGCCGGCGCCGGATGGTCGCCCAGCGGGACGACCCGGGCGCTGTGCACCATCTCGTTCAGCAGGACCACGTGCGCCGGGGTCTGGAAGATCTGCACGTTCTGGTTGTACGACTGCGGCTTCATCGGCGGACCCGAGTTGAATCCCATGAGGCAGCGCACGAACAGGCCGCGGGGGCCGAGGTCCTGCACGAAGCCGCCCGGCGTCGGCGCGTCGTCGTCCACGCCGACCCGCGCCGCCGCCAGCTCGTCGACGCGCTGCTGCGCCGCCGCGGTCAGCGGCGGCACCCGGCCGTGCGGCGGATCGACGACGAGCGACGTCTGCCGCGTCTCGCGCGGATTGTCGGTCCAGAAGCGGTTGTAGGTGCCGGTGTCGCCCGCCCGCGCCGGGTTGTTGTCCTGGCGGTCGCGCGCCGCGATGCGACCCTGCTGCCGCTCGGCCGCTTCCTCTGCGGTGAGGAACAACCGGTCGCCGAACGCCTCCGGCCGGTTCAGCGGGGTGTTCGACGAGAAGTCCCACACGCCCTGCAGGTCGGGGTCGCCCCAGGCCGTGCGGGCGTTCCCGCCGGCGAGCTCGCCGGTTGTCTGGGGCGCCGCCGGGACGGCAATCAACGCGACTGCCGCCGTGATCAGAACGCAGGCGCCAAGCCGGCCGAATCCCTGACGTGCTTGCATCGCTTCCCTCCGCGTTGCCGCCTACCTCGCTCAAAGGTCGGCATAGGCCTTGGCATCCGCTTCCGAGAGCCACTCCTCGAACGTGCGGAACGGGTCGTCGGCGACGGTCTCCCGCTGCGCCTTGGCGAGCATGGAATTCAGTGTAAGGGAATGTCCTTGCAGGTGTCATGTCTCGAGGCGCAAGGTCGACTTCCGGGACCGCCCGCGCCGTGGCAGCGGTGCGGGTGTGCCAGAATGGACGCAGGCAAGCAAGCTCCAACAGCCAGGAGAAGAGGCGATGACAGCTCGATGTGCTTTCACAGGTTTCGTTCTGGCCGGCGCCGTCGCGCTCGGTCCCGCCCTGGCCGCAGGCCAGACCCCGGACAGCGGCAGCGGCACCTCACCCCGGACCGCGTGGGGCGATCCCGACCTGCAGGGCGTCTGGGACTTTCGGACGCTCACGCCGCTGGAGCGGCCGGATGGGCTGTCCGACCAGCAGGTCTTCGCGTCGGAAGAGGCGGCCGCGGAGTTCGCGGCGCAGACCGCCCACGCCCTCGATGCGGACCGCCGGGACGGGGCCGACCAGTCGTTCGGGTTCGGCAGCGATATCGAGCGGGCCTACAACAACTTCTGGATGGACTACGGCAACAGCCTGACCGAGGACCGGCGGACATCGCTCATCGTCGATCCCGCCGACGGGAAGATCCCCTGGACGCCCGCGGGGCGCGAGCGGCCCGGCACGTTCGACGAGGCGTTCTCGGGCATGGTGACGGCCGGCCCGGAGGACCGGGCGCTCTCCGAGCGCTGCATCCTGGGCTTCAATTCCGGACCGCCGATGGTGCCGAGCGCCTACAACAACAACGTGCAGTTGTTCCAGACGCCGGACACCGTGGTGATCTTCAACGAGATGGTCCACAACGCCCGCATCGTTCCCCTCGACGGGCGACCTCACGTGCCCGAGACGCTCCGCCAGTGGGTAGGCGACTCGCGTGGCCGCTGGGAAGGCGACACGCTGGTGGTCGAGACCTCCAACTTCCTGCGCGAGACGCACTTCAACGGCTCCAGCGCCAGCCTGCACCTCGTGGAGCGCTTCACGCGCCTCGGCGACGACGCGCTGCTGTACGAGTTCACGGCGTCGGATCCGACCACCTACACCCGCGCCTGGACCGCACAGATCCCGATGCGCCGATCCGACGGCCACCTCTACGAGTACGCCTGCCACGAGGGGAACTACGGCATGTTCAACCTGCTGGCCGGCGCGCGGGCCGAGGAGCGGGAGGCGTCGGGCGGGCGGTAGGCAGTCCGCGGCGAGGCCGCGCAGCGCGACGCGGTCTCGCTGCGATCAGCCGCACGGTGACCGTCAGGAGCAGCTATGGACCTGCAATGTACGGCGGTGTTTCAGAGAGTCCCTGAGGGGTACATCGCCTTCGTCGAGGAGTTTCCGGGCGCCAACACCCAGGGGGCCACTCTCGAAGAAGCCCGAGCGAACCTTCGCGAAGCCGTCGCCCTGGTGATCGAGGCCAACCGGGTCCTCGCACGCGAAGATACCGCCAGCGGGGCCATCATCAGAGAGCCGCTCACCGTCACGGCGTGAAGCGTCGGGACCTGCTGCGGCACTTGGCGCGACACGGGTGCACCTTGCTGCGCGAGGGCGGCAACCACACCGTGTACGTCAACCGGACGGCCAAGAAGGTGTCGACCGTTCCCCGGCACAACGACATCAACCAGGAACTGGCCAGAAAGATCTGTAGAGACCTGCAAGTGCCGCGGCCTGGCATCTGACGCATGGTCCAGCATTGACTGCTGCCGCCAAGGAGGTGGCCGCAGAATACAGGAGAAACCCGTGACCGAGGCATTCGACAAGATCATGGCCGGTCTCGAGGACGCGCGTGGGTACCTCGACGGCCGTCGCGTGGGGTTCGGAGTGCATCAAGTCGACGTGCCCAATCCGGATGTCGCCGCGATCCGAAGCAGGACGGGAATGTCGCAACCGGCCTTCGCTCGGAGCATCAGAATCCCGTTGGGCACGCTCAAGAACTGGGAGCAAGGTCGTCGCCGACCGGATGGGCCGGCCCGTGTACTGCTCGCGCTGATCGACAAGCGGCCGACGATTGTCCAGGAAGAACTGGGCGGCTGACCGTGCTTCGTAACTGCCACGCCGTGATCTGACGGCGGGGCTGCTAGACTCACCGCGACCGGACTTCGGTGGCCCGAGACACTCGAAACAAGGGAGGAACCATGCGCGGACTGCGAATGCTGTTGATCGGTGCCCTGCTCGGCTGGGTGGCGACGCTCGGCTACGTCAACGCCCAGGGGGACGATGCGTCCGGGAAGCTGACCGGCGCGGACCTCGCGGAGATCCAGCAACTGGCTTCGCAGTACAGCCAGGGCAGCGATCTGGGCAACGCCGAGATGTGGGTCAACGTCTTCGCCGAGGACGGCATCTTCCGCATCGCCGACTACGGCGAGTGGGTCGGGCGCGAGGAGATTGCCCGCTATCGGCGCGAGACGTTCGCGCCGCGTCCGGACGGGTACACCTACCGCCACTGGAACAGCAGTTGGGTGATCACCCCAGACGGCAACGGCGGCGCCACGGGCAAGGTGTACTGGATGGGCTTCGACCCGAGCGCCGAGCCGATCGTGGTCACGGACACCGGCATCTACCACGACACCTACGTGAAGACGGACGCGGGTTGGCGGATCAAGGTGCGGCACGCGCGGCCGGATCCGGCCTCCACGGACGGCGGCAGCAGCCGGCCCGTGAGCCTGCAGCGGTAGCGGCACGGGCGGCGGGACGGCGAGGTGTGCGGCTGTCAGACGGGCGCCTCGCCGCTTTCGGTGGCGCGCGGGGTTTTCCCCGCAGGCGCCTTGACGATAAGCTAGGCGCACCATGCATCCAATGAAGCGTCTCGCGGTGTCGTCCGCCGTCTTCCTGCCGCTGGCCGTCGTGGCGCTGGCCGGGCAGGCCCCCACCGTCGCGCCGGAGGGCCTGCCGTGCGAGCCGGTCGGGGAGATTCGGTTCATCTGCGACCTCATCAGCCCCGAGGACCTGGCCGTCGTGCCCGGCTCGGAGTGGGTCATCGCGTCGGGGAACCGCCCCGGCGGCCGCATCCACCTCGTCAGCGTCAGCGACAAGACCGCGACCGAGCTCTTTCCGGGCGACGCGCGCAGCGAGCGGCTCGACGCCGCGACGTACCCGACGTGTCCGGGGCCGATCGATCCCGACGAGGGCGACGAGCTCGCCGCGCACGGGCTGTATCTGAAGCCGGGGTCGGACGACGTGCACACGCTGTACGTCGTGCACCACGGCCGCCGGGAGTCGATCGAGGTGTTCGAGGTCGACGCAACTGCGCGGCCCACGCTGACCTGGACAGGCTGCGTCGTCGGTCTCGAGTCGATGCGCTTCAACGGCGTGGTGGCGCTGCCCGACGGCGGGTTCGTGGCCACGAGCCCGGGGTCGGGCGACGTCTGGGAGTGGCAGACCGACACGGGCTGGACGCAGGTGCCGGGCAGCGACGACACGGCGCCGAACGGCGTGGAGGTCTCCGCGGACGGGCGCTGGCTGTATATCGCCGGCTGGGCCGAGGAGAAGCTGACGCGCCTGTCGCGCGGCGAGACGCCCCTCCAGAAGGCGGTCATCGACCTGGGCTTCCGGCCCGACAACCTGCGGATGTCGCTCGACGGGTCGGTCATCTACGCCGCGGGGCACTCGAATATCCAGGACCCGCGCCGGCCGCTCGAGGAGTATTCCAACATCGCCACCATCGACCCTGACACGCTGGAGGTGGAGCGCATCTTCCAGCATCCCGCCCTCGACGGGTTCGTCGCGTCGACCACGGCGATTCGCATCGGCGACGAGATGTGGATGGGGACGCACCGCGGCGAGCGGATCGCCTGGTTCCCGGCTCCCTAGCAAAACGTGCGGCGACCGGCCAGGAGGTGGCAGGATGACGACCATGTCATGCACGGCGATGGTGCGGACAGCGCTGTTGACGCTGGCCCTGTCCGGGACGGCGCTCGCCGCGGCGTCCGCGCAGGTGCCTTTCGAGCGGCTGCGCGGCGCGGCGGACGAGCCGCAGAACTGGCTGACCTACTCGGGCGGCTACTTCAGCCAGCGCTACAGCGAGCTCGACCAGATAGGCCCCGACAACGTCGGCGGGCTCGAGCTGCAGTGGGTGTACCAGACGCCGGTCATGGGGCCGTGGCAGTCGACGCCGATCGTGGTCGACGGCGTGATGTACCTCACTCAGCGGCCCAACGACATCGTCGCCCTCGACGCCCGCACCGGCCGGGTCTACTGGGTCTACCGGCACCCGACGTCGCCCGATCACCTGGCCTGCTGCGGGGCGAACAACCGCGGCGTGGCGGTGCTCGGCGACAAGGTGTTCATGGCGACGCTCGACGCCCACGTCGTGGCGATCGACGCCACGACGGGCGCCGAGCTGTGGCGCGTCGAGGTGGCCGACATGCGGCTGGCGTACGCCTTCACCCTGGCGCCGCTTGCCGTCGACGGCAAGATCATCGTCGGCTCCACGGGCGGCGATCAGGGCATCCGCGGGTTCATCGCGGCGCTCGACGCCGAGACCGGCGAGGAGGTCTGGCGCTTCTACACCATTCCGGGTCCCGGCGAGCCGGGCCACGAGACGTGGGAGCCGTGCCCGCCCAACCCGGAGACCTACTGCGACCCGGAGGCCTGGAAGCACGGCGGCGCCGCGGCCTGGCTCACGGGCTCGTACGACCCCGAGCTGAACCTGATCTACTGGGGCACCGGCAACCCGGGTCCCGACTACAACCGGGCGCAGCGGCCGGGCGACAACCTCTACTCCTGCTCGGTGGTGGCGCTCGACGCCGACACGGGCGAGCTGCGCTGGCACTTCCAGTTCACGCCGGGCGACCCCTACGACTACGACGCGGTGCAGATCCCGGTGCTGGCCGACATCACCCGCAACGACAC
>CAZMWA010000282.1:0-5730 GCA_964569405.1 uncultured Vicinamibacteraceae bacterium
TCGGTGAACTGCGCCGCCACCGCGTAGGGGGCCACCCCGCCGTCGAGCTCGGGCAGCACGACGCTCATCGTGAGCATGGCGCCGGCCATGCCCTGCTGGTCGGTCGCCCAGTCGTCGTGGTTCTGGAACACCGACACCGGCGTCAGCATGGGGATGTCGCGCTCCCGGAGCCAGGCGATGGCCTCGTCGGCGCGGCCCAGGGTGAGCCGCCCGTGCGGCATCAGCACCACGAGATCGGGTGCAATCCGCTGCAGGAAGTCGAGGCGCTTCTCGACGGCGGCAACCGGGTAGACGTTCCACGCGCGGCCTTCGAGCGCGCCGATGAACGCGTCGACATGATCCCGGTTCGCGTTGAACGGGCCGGGCACGCTCGTGAGCAGGGCGATCTTCGGGGCACCGGCCTTGGCCAGTCCCTGCGCCGCGTAATAGGCGTCGAACGCGTCGACGGTCTCGAACGTCAGATCGTCGTCCAGGTGGAACAGCACGTCCATGGAGCGCTCGACCGGCGGCTGCACCGGGTCCGCGCGGAACGACTTGCCGTCGAGCTCCACGCGCGAGAAGTTGAGCAGCCGGGCGTAGTTCTCGGCGCCGCCGAACTCGAGGTAGGCGTTGGCCGCGTCGAGAGCGAGGCCGCGCAGGTTGGTGACGTCGAGGGCCGGGTTCGTGGCCCCCTGCACGAAGAGGCGCGCGCCGCGGCGGCCGGCTTCGCGCAGGTGCGCGAGCTGCGTCTCGTCGAGCTGCAGGCCGCGGCCGAACACGTAGACGACCGGGTAGTCGGCGGCCCGCTCCAGCGCCGCCAGGTCCAGCGACTCGACGCGCACGGCCCCGCTCGGGCGCGCGCGCTCGATGCGGGCGAGCTGGAAGCCGGGGAAGTTGACGAAGGCGACGCGCGTCACCGCGAGATGGCGCTGGTAGGCGGCAAGTCCGCCCCACAGCACGGCCGCGGCGAGCAGGGCCGCCGCGATCCGTTTGCGCCGGGACCACAGGCCGGCCAGCCGCGTCCGGACCGGCCCCATCCGTGTCGCTTCTGTCCTGGCAGTCATCGTGTCTCCTCCAGATCTAGAACGGCGTCACCGTGAGGCTCACCGAGACGAGACGGCCGAGCGTCGGGCTCGCCGCGGTCTCCTGGTAGTCGGCGTCCATCACGTTCAGCACGTGGACGCCCACGCGCAGGTCGTCGTTCGGGCGCAGGTAGAGCGCGAGATCGGTGCGCGCGTACTCGTCGAGCAGCACCGGAATGCCCTGCGAGCTCTGGGTGCGCGTGCCGACCCAGCGCTGGTCGATCGAGCCGGTCAGGCCCCACGACCCGAGCTCCGCGCCCAACTGGAGTCCCGCGTTGACCTTGTGCCGCGGCACCAGCGCCAGCGCGTTGCCGGTCGCGCGGTCCTCGCTGTTGGTGAACGAGTAGTTGGCGTAGTAGCCGAGCCACGAGGTGGCGTCCCCGTTCGCCACCAGCTCCAGGCCGGTCGAGCGCGCCTCGGCGACGTTGACCCAGTCGAAGTGATCGCGCTGCGGCGAGATGATGAGCTGGATGAGATCCGTCATGTCGTTGTGGAAGACGTTCATCTCCGTCCGGAACGCGCGGCTCACCTCGTGCTGGATCCCGGCGTCGAACGAGGTGATGTGCTCGGGCTCCAGATCCGGGTTCGGCAGTCCGGGAATGGGCCCGTGGAAGACGACGTTGCCGAACAGCTCGAACAGGCTCGGCGCGCGGAACGCGCGGCCGGCGGACGTGCGCACCCGCGTCGTCGGCGTCATGGCGTACAGCAGCGACACCTTCGGCGAGCCGACCGCTCCGAACACCGAGTGGTGGTCGTAGCGCAGGCCGGGGACCAGCCGCAGCCCGTCGGTCAGCGCCCACTCGTCCTGCACGTACGCGGAGAAGATGTCGAACTGCTCCTGTTGCCCTCGCGACAGGGGGAAGGCGGCGCCGATCGCCGGGTCGCGCACCAGCGTGACGGTCGGGTTGGGCACGCCGCCCGCCGCCATGCCCGCCTGTATGCCCGCCGCTATCCGCGCGAGCGTCGCGTCCGAGCCGAGCAGGTTGGAGCGGTCGGCGATGGTGCTGTCGCCGAACGCGCCGTGCTCGCGCGTGTAGCTCGCCCCGAAGACGACGGTGTGGTCGAGGTTCGGCGCCCAGGTGAGCTGCGGCTCGACGAGCGCGCTGTAGAAGTCGGTGTCTTGCCCGGTGAGCGCCGCGAACGGAAACACGCCGCGCGTCACCGACTCGACGACGGCCGGTCCGGGCGGATCGATGACGGTGGTCAGCCGCGTCGGGGCGAGGGTGAAGTTCTCCTGGAAGAGGCGCTGGGTCGAGTAGCGGTAGCTCGTGCGGATCTGCGCCGACAGCGCGCCGGTCCCGGCGTAGCGGACGATGCCCCCGAGGTTGAACGCGGTGTCGCGCCTGTGCTCCTCGACCGCGTCCGGCAGCCGGGTCGACAGGTCGAGGCCCGTTTCGTAGCGGGAGATGCGCGGCAGCAGCGTCACGCGCCACGCGTCGGAGACGGAGAGGTCCACGCGGCCCATCATCCGCACGTCCTCGTAGCCGACGTTGCGCAACGGGACCTCCCGCGACCCCAGGCTGCCGTCGCCGCCGATGGCCGGCACGGTGCGGGTGTCGCGGTTGTAGACGTTGTCGACCTTGCGGCGATCCGCCGTGAGGGAATAGGCGACGGGACCCGATTCCCCGCGCACCGACGCCCCGAGCTGGTAGTAGCCGGCCGAGCCCCCGCCGGCGAAGAAGTCCGCGGCGGGCGGGCCCTCGCCGGGCCGCGTGATGGCGTTGATGGCGCCGGAGAAGGCGTTGGCGCCGTAGAGGCTCGAGAACGGCCCGCGGACCACCTCGGCCCGCTCCAGCGATTCGAGCGGCACGAGGCTCAGCCCGGCCAGGCTGCCGTGGCCCAGATCGTTGGCCGGCAGCCCGTCCACCAGCAGCAGGGCCCGCTTGGTGCCCGGGACGCCGCGCATGACGAGCGACGAGTTGGCGCGGGCGGCCATGCCGGACGTCTCCGCCAGGTCGAGGCCGGGCGTCCTGCGCAGCAGGTCCCGGAGGGTGCGGGCCGACGACGCCGCGATGGTCTCCGCGTCGAGAATCGTGACGGCGGCCGCGACCTCGGTGACCGCGCGCTCGGTCTGCGTCGCGGTCACCACGACGCTCTCCTCGAACTGCAGCACCGCGAGCCGCAGGTCGAGCAGCACGGGTTGTCCGGCCACCACCGTCACCGGCAGCGCGAGCTCCGCGAAGGCCTCCCGCGTCACCGTCAGCCGGTACGCGCCGGCGGTGACGCCGTCGATGGCGAACGCGCCGTCGGCGCCGGTGGTGGCCGACAGGCCGGTGCCGTCCAGGACCACGAGCGCGGCCGGCAGCGGCGCGCCGCCGTCCTCGGCCACGACGGTGCCCTGGATCGAGCCGGCCTCCTCGAGCCCGAAGGCCGGACTGGGCGCCAACAGTCCGGCGGTTGCCGCGGCGCTCAGGGCGAGGGCCGCGGCTGCAGCATGGCGACGGATACGCATGGAACATCTCCTCCCACGGCCGACGCGCGCGTGCACGCCGGCCGAAACTCCAGCCGATTTCCACGATTCGGATAGTCGGCGTCCGGCTCGATTCCGGTGCAGCGGCCGAGCCGCCGACGCATTGGGGGAGGTGTTACGCGGGCGGTCCGCGGGTCGCCTGGGTGGCCCGCGCGGCGTCGCAGCCGCCCCGCCGGCCGCCCGTCGCGGCGGCGAGCGCCGCCAGGTCCGGCGCGGCGGGCGCGGGGGCCGTCGTCGTCGCGGCGGAGAAGTGGTGCTGCAGGCAGCAGACCGCGCAGTGGTGGCCGTCGTGGTCGGCGTGCCCGTCGTCATGGTCGTGCGAGACGAAGCCGGCCGACAGCAGGGCGCACGCCGCCAGCAGCGTCGCGAGGGCTGCCGGCCGGCCCGTCTTCGTCATGTTCCCGCGTGCGGCTCAGTCGAGCTCGACGATGGTGATCGCGTTCCAGTTGTTCATCGGGATGAGCAGCCGGTTCCGCTTGGAGTCGTAGGCCATCGAGGCGGCGCTCGGGATGCCGGACGCGACGACCTCGGCGTCCTCGCCCGGACGGATGCGCGAGACGGTGCCGATCCGGACGCTGGAGACGTACTTCGTGCCGTCGTCCAGCACCACCAGCCCGTCGTTGCCGCCGTCGACCGCGTGCTCGGTCCGGACGAGCTCGCCGTCGGGCGCGAACGTGAGGACCGCGTTGTCGCCGATGTTCACCACGACGACGTTGCCGTCCGGGTCGAAGGCGATGCCGTTGGGCCGGGCCAGCGGCGCGCCCTCGACGACGACCGACGAGTTGCCGTCGGGCGCGATGCGGTACACGCGCCAGGTGCCGCTCTCGTCGGTCCCGGTCTGCGTGGCCCAGATGGTGCCGTCCTCGGCGACCTCGATGTCGTTGAAGCGTTGCGCGTCCTCGACGGTAACGCTGCCCCGCGGCTCGCCGCTCTCCATGTCGAACCAGCGCACGACGTTGATGTCGGCCACGTACAGCATGCCGTTGATGATGTCGCTGCCGAGCGGGTGATTCAGCGTCAGGCCGTTCCGGTCGACCCCGATCCACTTCAGCGTGTGGGTCGTGCCGTCGGGATTGATCAGCGAGATGTAGCCGTCGTTCGGGATGACGTCCTGGGCGATGCCGGCGTTGACCGCGACGTACAGGTCGCGGACCTCGTCGTAGGCCATGCTCTCGGCGAAGCGGAAGCCGCCGAAGGTCTTGGCGTTCGAGGAGAGGTCGAGCGGTGGACCTGCCATGAAGGGCTGCTCGGCGGCATCCTGAGCCTGCGCCGTGGCGACGGCCGGGCCGGCGGTGCCGAGGGCCAGCAGGGCAGTGGCCGCCACGCAGCGGGAAACGAGCTGTCGTTTGCGAAGAGCTGACATGAGTGTTCCTCCGTTTCGAGTGTTGGTTCCGGGAGCACCGGCGCACGATCCGGCGCCTGTGCCCGTGCCGACAGTGAGTCCGACGACCGAACGATTCGTGCGAGTACGGGATGTCGCGGGGATGCTGCGAGGGAGCTACACGGGCGGGCCGCGTGTGGGACAGATGCCGATCGGCGTGCCCCGTTCGCCGTTGGGGGCGGGGGGGGCGACCGCGTGGGTGACCAGACCTGGCGCGGGCGGCGCGGGCGCGCCGCCGGTCACGATTGCCGACAGGTGCCGCAAGTGGCAGGCATCGCAGTCGGCGTGACCGGCGGCCTGCACGTCGGCCTCGTGCTTGTGGAGCGCGAGCCCCGCCGGCACGAGCGCGAGCACGGTGAGCAGGGCCGCAGCCATTGCCGCGGTCCGCATCGACGGCGCCATGCGCCTATTCAAGAAGCAAACCGAGCCGGAGTCAAGCGCGTCGGCTCCTGACAGCACTTGCCGTCTCGAGGGCGGCTCTGCTAACTTCGAAGCCCGATGGCCAGAGGAGGATACGTGTACACGGGCCTCGCACGACGCGGCCCCGGCTGGCGCGCCTGGACCGTCGTCCTGGCGCTGGTGCTGGCCGGTGCCACAATCGCCGCGGCCATCTGCCACGAGGAGCACGCAGCCGACCAGGACTGCGCGGTCTGCCAGCTCCGACACCAGTCTGCCGCCGAACTCTCCGGATCGTTGCAAATCGGGTTTGCGAACGTTCCGGAGCCGATCGAGCAGGCTGTCGACGGTGGATGGATCGCATCCGGTCATTTCCGCCGCCTTCCGGCCCGCGCCCCTCCCGCCTAGTTCCCGTCACCCGC
>CAZMWA010000283.1:0-10597 GCA_964569405.1 uncultured Vicinamibacteraceae bacterium
CCGTTCGAGGTCGCTGTGCAGTTCCCCAATCTCAGGCGTTTTCCGGTCGACGCTCGTCACGCCATCGTTATGTCACAATTCGTAAATTTGTACAAGTCAAAAAATTGACACCTCCGCCCAGACCCGGTAACCAAAGACAACCGGGTCAACCCGCTCTAGCCGTACCGCGCGGCGTTCAATATACGCCACTCGTGCCCCCACGTTCGCTCGCCACGTCCGCGTCGGCCGCGACGGTTCCGGATACTTGAGTCTAGCTATCATTGCTCGGACAGGACCGACATCAGCCGACCATAAGTCCGCTCCAAGTCGTGCCCGCAGACCGTCTATGCCAACGAGCCCCGAACCATAGTAAGCGATCATTAGATAGACATTTGCGATCTGCGTCTTCGTTCGGCGGCGCGAAACGCAGATGGCCAAGGCCTGCTCGTACAGCTTGCGAGTTAGCGTGCGGTCATAGTGTCCGGACACAACTCTTACGAACTGCTGTTCGACGGTACTTGCTCCTTGCACCATGCCACATCGCCAACGTACGTATACTGCTCTCAGTATCGAAATCGGATCTACTCCCGGATGGATAGCGTTTCGATGATCCTCGGCAGCGATGAGTGAAACAATAAACGGACTTGGGAGCGAATCGCGCTGCGAATCTACTACGGCAACGCACTTCTCAACGTCCGCGCAGATGCCACACGCGTTCCATGCCTCAGCACTCCTCGCCAGCCAAGTGATGGGCAGCGAGAGAATCGTCAGGAACGCCGTGAGGAATCTCTCTGCCATGAGACCGTACCATCTTGATCTGCAATTGTTGCTGCGAACCTTCCATCCATGCGTCGCCGAGATGTAAGCGTCAGTTCATGGAAGAACGTCGATTCACGGGTCGTGCCGGTTTCCACTATATGAAGGAAAAGCCTGTCCCTACCCAAAGTAGTTCTTTTCTATGTATCCGCGGACTTCTCCGCGCGTTCTGTCCGGCCCAACGTAGTCTCTGTCCCCTGTGGACGATTTCTCGTGAATTTTCTCCACCGTGCCATGGACAACGTGGCCCTCGCGCCAAAGCATGGCGACGTACGTCAGTGTCATACCCTGGTATGGCCTATATGCCGTGTTTTCCGTGTGCAATATAAAATACCATCGGCCAACGATCTCCGGAAGCGGGCAGATCTTCTCTTTCATCAGGAAGAACAACAGTGCCAGAACCACGCCCCCTAAGACGGCACTGACAAGATTGATGGCGATGGTCTGTACGGCACAGACGCTCACTGTCTCAGTGACACCTCGAATGGTAGCCTCAAGCACGGCCCAATCCTCGCGCCGACACACGTTTCCCCAAGAGATCGGACGCAAGAGACGCCATCAGGATTGCCGCAATGGTGTGCTGAACCCCGCAACGTGAGCGACGGCACGTGCCGCATCGACCGTCTCCGCGTGTCGGCGCTGAAGGACGAGTGGCGGAAGCCGAACGCGTAGAGCCGTGAGCTTCGATTGTGACATGTTCTCCATAGTGCCGCTCGTACCGGTGGCTTCGGATTGCATCGCCCAGTCTACAGACATCCCAGCCGTTCCGATTGTCCATGGGATCCCCGAACATCTTGATGAACAGCGCCGGCACGAACTCCCGCAGCCGCTCGGCGGATCGCCACGCGGGTGACGAAACCCGCCTCGAACAGCCGCTTGACGAAGGCCGCCGCGGTGTGCGTCGTGCCGGTCCGCGTCGCCATCTCGATGAGCAGCTTGCGCCGGCCGCGCGACACTTCGGCCGACAGCGCCTCGATACAAGCGATGCATCGCCGCCCGCTGGAACCGCCTGGACCTGTCCACCGTCGAGGTCGACCGGCGGATCGTCGGTCGTCAGGGAATAGAAGGTGGCCATCTTTCGTGCGTCGGCGTCGGTCTCGCGGTTGAGGAACCAGACCTCCTCACCGTTCGACAGGAAGACGAATGGCACGCCGAGTTGCTCGGCGTAATGGCGTCCCTGGTCCTGCGCCGTAACGGGGTCGATGCCGGCGCGCTTGGCCTCCAGCGCCGCGAGCGGCCGCCCGGACCGGTCGCAGAGCGCGTAGTCGGCCCGCGAACCGTCCAGCAGCGCGTGCTCGAACAGGACGCTCGCGCCGTCGGTGAGGTGCCAGCCGGCGTCCCCGAGGAGGGCGTCGATCTTGACGCGGGAGAAGGCTTCTGTCGATCCGCTCATGCGCGCGCTGCCGGTGCGCCTGCCTGCGACGATAAACGGAAGCGCGGATCGCCGCGTCCGAGTGTCGTACCGCTTCTTCACGTCAGCCATCTGACGATGGCCACAGCTATCCCCGCCGCAACGCCCATGCCGCCAAGCACGCCGCCGAGGACCCAGGCACGAGTGGCAACGTGCTGAAGTTGCGTCTTCATCTCCCGAATGTCCCCCTCGGCCTTCCGTAGACGATCGTCGAAGGCAGAGATGGCGGCTTTCGCTTCTGCCATGTCGCGTTCCACGACGGCGAGACGGATGTGGTCTCCATTGGGAAATGCAGTCGCATTGCGGCCAGAGGCGGTCACAGCCTCCGCTCCAGCTCCGCGACGAACGCCAGCGTTTCGTCGACGGTCGCAACTTCATGACTCACACCACCTGGGAACACCCGGATGGCAAGGAGGTCTCCCTCGGTCCTCACACCGACCCAGACGCCGTCCTTCAGGTTCTTGATCACGAAGTTCTCGCCCGCAGCCTTCCATCCGCGGTCGACGAGCGGCTGCAAGATCTCCCGCTGCCGCTCTTCAATATCCTTGGCGCTCCGTATCGCCTTGACGACGTCATCGATCACGGCCATGGGTACCCCTCCGGCCTCGCTCGCCTGCCAGTCCAACGTTCCCCTTGATCCATCCATGCGCCGCGCCAGCGACGCGAACCGAAGGCCAGGGCGGCAAGGTCGCAGGGCAAACTCCAGCGTATCACGTGCCGGATCCGGACCCCCGAATCGCCGCTCAATCTCCAGCGCCAGGGCGGCAGACCCCAGATCCCCCTTGCTGGGCGGAGGCTCGCCGCCGGCCGGTGGCGCTGAAACTGGAGGCAATCGAGCCGGCCCTCACTGACGCAGACGCCATGCCAGCAGCACGCCGGCGGCGGCCAGCATGAGCCAGACGGCAGGGTCCACCTGCCGGCCGCCGAAGGTCAGGCTCAGGAAAAAGGCGACCGCCAGCACGAACACCGTGGAGAGGACGACCACGGGCCACCGCGGCCGGGCGTGCTCGGGCGCCGGCTGGCGCTCCGGCTGGTGCGTGGCCTCGCCGCAGCGGTAGCAGATGAGGGCCTTGTCGGCGATTTCCGTTCCGCACGTCTTGCAGTTCATCGTCAGCGACCGGTCGTGACAGCGCCGCGGCCCGCCGCCCTGCGCTGCCGGATTTCACGTGACACCCGCGCCAGCTCGACCAGCGCCTGCTCGAGCTCCCGCGCGTACTCCGCCGCGTTCATCGAGTCCTTGCGCGACCTGAGGCCGGCAACCCGTTCCTCGAGCCCCTCGCGCCGGGCGACGAGGGGCGCCAGCGACGCATCCGCCGCCGGGGCGGGCCGGTCCACGCCCGCACCGACGAACCGCCGCGACGCCAGGTGGCCGTCCGGGCCGGGCCGTTCGGCGTCGCCGCCGACGCCGTCGCCCGAGTCGTCGAGCACCGCGCGCTCGGTGGCGAGACGCCCCTCCTGCTCGTACCAGCGCCGGACCTGGGCGCTCGTCGACGCGAACGCCTCCCACACCGAGACGCGGCCGTCCTTGTCGAGGTCGGCCGCCGGATCGTCGAACGCCCCGACGAAGAACCTCGGAAACACCGTGTCGTAGCGCTGCACGGGCGACGCCGTGGCCGCGATCACGATCCGCTGCTCCCGCGCCAGCGCCGCGACGAACGGGAAGCTCGACGCCGTCGTGTTGACGAAGACGGCACGTCCCGGCAGCGAATCGAGCAGCCGGCTCCAGTCGGCGGCCGCGAGGTCCGGCCCCACGAGATTGAACTTGGCTTCGACGCCGTCGTACGTCCCGTGGCCCAGCAGGACGACCAGCAGCTCCGAGTCGGCCGTCATGCGCCCTCGCAGCGTCTCGAACGCCTCCGTCACGCCCTCCCGCGACGCCCTCCCGACGCCGGGCGCGGGCGTTTCCGCCAGCACGATCAGGTGGTCGTCGCGAAACTCGGCCTGCGAGCGCAGCATGTCGACGAGCGTCTGCCGCCACGACTCGTACGTCTCCACGTAGGCCGGACCGCCGGACGCGCCGCTGACGACCAGGCTGAAGGTATCCCCCCGCGCCGCCGCGGGCGCGGCCAGGGCGGCCGCCAGGAGACACGCGGCGGCGGCGGCGGTCCGCACCGCTAGCGCAGCCCCCAGGCGCGCCGCAGCGACCACTCGGCCGTCAGGACGGCCAGGACCAGCACGAAGCTCCACGCGCCGTGCCACAGGGGACGGGCCAGCGGCTCGGGTGCGGGCGCCGCCGCCGCCAGCAGCGCGCGCAACTGCCGGACCTCGCCGGCCCCCAGCAGCCTGCCCCCACCGGCGGCCGCGAGGCGCTCGAGCACCTGCGCGTCGGCCCGGGGGTCCGCGAACTCCGCATCGGCGCCGCCCACGAGGAACCACTCGGTCGCCGGCGCGAGATCCGGGCGGGCCGCGGCGTCGACGCGGTACACGCCGTCGAGGTCGGCGCGCAGCCGCCCCGCGTAGCGGCCGCCCTCGCGGTCCGCGAGCACCGCGTCCACGGCGTGGACCACGCCGGTCGGCGTCGTCACCTCGATGCGCGGCGCCGCGTCGGTCACCGGCCGGTACTCGGCATCCAGCACCCGCACCCCGATCTCCACCAGGTCGCCCGGCGCGGCCGCGGGCGCCACGGACAGCGTCAGCCGCTCCGCGGCCAGCGCCGTCAGCCAGCGCGCGGTCTGTCGCCAGAACGTGTCGTAGACCCGGCTCTCGGCCGGCATCAGCATCTTCCAGCGCCAGGCCGCCTCGCCGGCGAACACCATCGATCGGCCGCGGCCGTAGCGCTGGACCGCGACCAGCGGGCTCGAGCCGCCCTCGGGACGTCCCACCAGCGCCAGGACCGACGCCCCCGGGCGGGCCGCTCCCAGCGACGTGCTGCCCGCCAGCGCGGGCGCCTCGCTCCAGCGCTCCCGCGTCTCGTCGGCCGTCGCCCCGAGCTGCATCAGCGGGTGCACGGCGCCGTCGTTCGTCAACAGCAACCGGTTCCGGTTGGCGAAGCGACCGGCGGCGCTCACGGAACGCCCGCGGTCGGAGAGCGCCAGCGGGACGACGTTCTCCAGCGCGGAGCCGCGGAGTCCCTGCGCGGCCAGCGACGTCGAGCCCAGCAGCAGCAGCCCGCCGCCGCGCTCGGCGACGAAGTCCGCGGTCATCGCGAGCTGGGCCGGCTGGAAGAAGCCGGCCTCGATGTTGGCGAAGACCACCGCGTCGTAGCCGAAGAGCGCCCGCCGGTCGCGCGGGTATCCCGCGGCAAGCGCCGGCGTGCGCCGCGGGTCGCCCTGGATGTAGAAGGTGTGCTGGCCGCCGGCGTTCTGGCCCTTGCGCACCACGGCGTCGAGCGCGACGCCCGGATCGGACAGCCAACTGCGCTTGAGGAAGCTGTGCTCGTGCCCGGGCGACCCCTCGATCAGCAGCACGCGGCGGGGTCGGCCGGGCGGCCGCACCAGGACGCTGCGCCGGTTGTTCTCGAGCGCCGGCTCGGCCGCGGCGGCCGCCACCTCGACCGTGTAGAGCGTCGCCGCGTCGGGCCGCGGCGCTACCCGAAACACGGCCCGCGCGGGCACGCCGTCTCCGGGCGACGCGACGCGGCGCACCTCGACGAGCCGGCCGTCCTCGAACAACCGCAGCGTGCTCGCATCGCCCGCGCTCCCCCGGAGGACCACCTCCGCGCCGAGCTCGACGACGGAGTCGACCACGGCCGGGTCGCCCGCCGTCAGGCTGGTGACTTCGCGATCCGGGAACGACTCGCCCAATCCGATGCCGACCGTGTAGACCGGCTCGGCGACGCGCTCGACGATCTGCAGGCGATCGCGACCGCCGGTGTCCCCCCCGTCGGACAGCACGACGATCCCGGCGACCGTCCGGCCCTCGTGGCGCCGGGCCAGCGCCTCGATTGCCGTGGCCAGGTCGGTGCGGGGCGCGCTCGGCTCGACGGTCTCCGGAGCGGCAGGCGCCTCCGCTGCGTCGAGGGTTGCCACCTCGACGTCGAACCGATCCCCGAGCGCCGGCAGGATCTCGTCGCGCACCAGCGCTGCCGCGCGGTCGATCCGGCGCGCCGAGCCCCCGGCTGGCAGGCGCATGCTGCGCGAGTTGTCCAGCAGCACCGGCACGACCGCGTCGCTGGCGGGGCCGGGCTCGGTGGCCACGGGCTCGAGCAGCAGCAGCAGCAGGAGCAGCAGCGCCGCGAGACGCAGCGCCGTCAGGACGACGCGGCGTCCGGCGGACAGCGGCACGATCGGGCGGGCGTACGCGGCATGGGCGGCGACCGCCGCCACGCTGACGAGCAACGCGACGAGCCACGCCGGGAAGCCCGCAGCCAGTGACATCTCAGCGGGGCGTGGGGCGGGTGGCGAGCGATCGATAGTAGCGGTCGACCAGCCGGCGGTACGACTCCGGCGTCGCCGCACCCGCGCCGACCTGCAGTCGATCGGCTGCCTCGTCCGCCGCGAGCGCCCGCGACCGGGACGCCTCGAGCGCCTCGATCACGTACCTCAGCTCGCCGTACAGCGCCGGCCAGGCGGCGTGATCCTGCTTGAAGGCCTCCGTGCCCGGGGCCGCCCCGCTCCGCCAGTCCCGGGCCCAGCGCTCCAGATCCTGCGCGAGGTCGGGCCGCCCGTCACCGAGCTGCTCCAGCAGAGCGGCGAGCTCGCCGAGCCCGGCGCCCGCTCCGGCCTCCTGCCCCGCCGACTGCGCGCCGGACCGCGGCCCGGATGACCCGTCCGCGAGCTGCGCCTCGATGCGGGCGAGCCGGTCCCGCAGCCGCTGGGACGCGGCCAGCTCTTCCGCCAGACGCCGCGTGTCCTCGTCCGGCTCGCCCGCGCCGGACAGCTCGGTCGCCGCGCGCTGCAGCGCCGCGGCGAGCTGCGCCGGCAGCTCGGGCTCGAACGCCTCGCGTTCCGCGGCGCCGGCGCCGTCCTCCTCGCGCAGCGCGGCCGCCAGCGCGCGCATTCGCCGCGCCACCTCCGCCTGCCGCAGCTCGCGTGCAGCCGCTTCCAGCGCCACCTGCTCGGCGGGGGCCGCGGCGGGCCGCAACTGCTCGATCCGCTCCTCGAGCGAATCGACCCGGCCCGCCAGGTGCTCCTCCCGCTCGGCGAGCTGCCGGCGGGCGGCGCGGTCCGCACGCCGGCCGCGGCCACGACCGGCGGCGGCGGCCACCTCGCGCTGCGCGTCGGCGAGCTGCTGCGCCTCGAGCTGCAGATCGACCCGGCGGCCCCGGCCGGCCGTGCGCTCGCCGCCCAGACGCTGCCCGAGACGGCGCAAGCCGTCCAGCGCCTGCCGGCCCTCCTGCGCCGCCTGCGACACGTCGCCCTGCCCGAGCTCGCTGGCCGCGCGCTGCATCCGCTCGACGGCGTCGCGCATGGCCCCTGCGGCGGACTGCCCCGGCTGTTGCCGCCGGTCGCCCGCCTCGCCGGCCTGCGCCAGCGCGCGGCGGAGGTCCTCGGTCCGTCTGCGGAGCTCCTCCTGCTCGCGCGCCAGCCGTTCGAGGCGCCGCCTGCGCTCTCCGGCAGCGAGCGCCGGCTCGCGCGCCAGCGCCTCCTGCTGCCGGTTCAGGGCGGCCTGGCGCTCGGCGAGGGCGCGCAGCCGGCGCCGGACTTCGTCTTCCTCGCGGGCCTCGTCGGGAGCCTCGGACGGCGACCGATGCTCGTAGTTCGTCTGCTGGTCGCGCCTCAGGTCGCGGTCGAAGAGCGCCGACAGGTCTTCCCGCGCGCCCATGCCGCCGCCCGGGCCCCGCCGGCTCGCTTGCTGCGTCACCTGGGTCGGGCCCATGTCGGCCTGCGCCCTGAGCAACTGGTTGAACGCCGTCATCTCCGGCGGAATCGCGGCCGCCGTCCGCTGGCCGCGCAACTCGGTCTCGGCCTCCGCCATCGCGTCGATGGCGAGGTCGAGCGCGTCGCCGCCCGGCGCGTCGCCGGGGTCCACCTGCGGCACCGGCCCCCGCAGGCGCGCCGCAAGCAGTTGGGCCGCGAGCTTCAGATCGCCCTGCGCGTCGGCCACCGTCTCCACGTCGGCGCGGGACCGCGCGGCCGCACGCTCGCCGTCCAGCTTCCAGGTGGCGACGATGATCTCCTTCTGCACGTCGGCGAGCCGCCGCAGATCCTCCGTCTCGGGACTCGCGTCGCCCTGGCTGGTGGCCTCCTCGAACTCCCTGTCGAAGGGGCGCACCTGGAGGAAGTAGATGTCGCTGCGGACCGCGCTGCGGCGGCTCGGCGCCGTATCCCGCGCGCGCACGTGATAGGTGAGGAAGTCGCCGGGCTGCAGTTGCAGGTCCTCGCCGAAGATCGTGTGGGTCCCGGAGGCCCGCGCGGCGCCCGCCTCACCGCCCAGGCTCACGACCCGCTCCGGCCTCCCCATCACGCCGTACACCAGCTCGAAGCGCGCGAGCCCGAAGTCGTCGACGGCGCGCGCCTCGACGGTGACCTCCTCGAGGGGCGTGATCTCCCGATCCCCCGCGGGGCGCAGGATCTCGACGGCCGGCGCAAGGTCCTGCACGGTCCGGATGAAATAGTCGCTGCCGCGCGCGTTGGTCAGACCGTCCGCGTCGCGCACCCGCACGCGGTAGGTGTCGTCGGCGAGCACGTCGAACGAGGCTGCCAGCGCGCCGTCGACCGCCTCCAGCGGGAGGCGCGCGCCGGCGCCCAGCTCCAGCCAGCCGTGGTCGACCGCCTTGCTCGTGCGCACGGATACGGTCACGCGCGTGCCGGCCGGGGCGTGGATGTCGCCCCCGTCCGCCTCCACGCGCGGCGGCAGCGCGGTATGCGCCGGATACTGGTACGCCACGTCGATGCGGCTCACCCGCGGCGGGAAGACGGCCGTGATCGCGTACTCGTCCGACGTCAGCGACGCCGCCCGCACGCGGTACGTGAAGCTGGCATCCACCGCCGGCAGGTCGAGCTGGTAGGCGCCGCTGGCCGCCGTCATCTCCAGGGCCCGCGGCGTTCCGTCGCCGGCGGTCAGGGTTACCACCGGCAGGGACCGCGTGGCCCCGCCGACGCCGGACCGCAGGACGGCCCGCAGTCGCACCGGCCGGCCGGCGACGACGCGCGCGTCGCCCGGTTCGACCTGCAGCAGCGCCCCGTGGGGATACGCGTGGAGCCAGGTCGTCCGCGCGATGCGGCCGAGCGGCCCGCCGCCGAGCACGACGACCAGCAGCAGCGCCGCCAGCGCCAGACCGCCGCCGGCGACCGCCAGCAGAACATCCCGCCGCGGCAGCACCCGGTCGAGGTCGACGGCCCGCGCGGTGCGCGCCGCGTCGCGCAGGAGCAGATCGCGGAAGACCGACCGGCGGCCGGCCGCCGCGATGTCCGCGGCGCTGACCAGCCGATCCTCCAGCGCCGGACACCGCTCTTCGATGTAGCGCGCCACCTGCCGGTCGCCGGGGCCGCGGCGGAGCCGCCACAGCGCGCGCCCGGTCAGGCCCGCGGCCAGCCCCAGGGCGGCAGCGAACAGCCAGACCATCACCACGTCCGCCGGCTGCAGCACGCGATCGGTGAACAGGACGAGCAGGAGGAGACCGGCTGCCGCGGCGGCGGCCCGGCCGGCCGCCAGCATCGAGCGTCTGGTCAGCCAGCGCCGGCGCACCCGCACCAGGAGCGCACCGAGGTCGTCGAGCGTGGTCTGCTGCACGGTAGGCCCAGCCCCTCGTCGCGTGCCCTTCATTCTGTCATGCCGCGCCACGCCCGAGCCAGGACTCGGCGACCAGCACGACCGCCACGGCCAGCAGGAGGTACCACCAGTAGCGTTGCTCGGCCTCGCGGCCCGCGGCATCCACCGCCTCCGACGCGGCGGCGCCGCCCGGCACGGCCGACTGCCGGATGCGCGCGAGGAACTCGTCCGCCGTCAGCCGCGCCGGGTCGGACTCGCGAGGATCGACATTGAGCACGAGCCGGCGGCCGGAGGCGGGCTCGATGACGACGCCGGGCCGGGGCTCGACGCCGGGCGGCGCGTCAGCGACCAGCCGCTCGCGCGCCGGGCGGCGCTGACGGCCGAGGTAGCGGACGACCTCGTGCACGAACGGCACGAAGGTGGGCCGCCTCGGGAAGTCGTTCCACTCGTTGTTCAGATCGGACGCGAAGACGAGCACCCGGCCGCGACCCGCCGGGCGCTCCACCAGGGCCGGCGCGCCGTCCGAGAACGCGGCCAGCACGCGGCCGCCGGCGCCGTCGACGCGCATGGCCTGCCGAAAGCGCACCTGCCCCAGCGTCCCCATCAGGCCGCCGAACGCCGCGAACAGGGGGTGGCGCGTCGCCGTCACGGACCAGCCCAGCGCGCCGGCGGCGCGGGGCGGTGGCGCCGCCGGCGTCGAGCCGGTGCCGAGAAACTCCGCGACCAGGGCCGGATCCAGCCGTGGACCCGCCGCGATCAGCAGTCCGCCGCCCGCCTCCACGAACGCCCCCAACGCCC
>CAZMWA010000284.1:0-6335 GCA_964569405.1 uncultured Vicinamibacteraceae bacterium
ACCAGGTCGCCCGCGCTGCTCCCGTCGCGGCCGACGCCGCACGCGCCGCGCAGCTCCTCCAGACGCACCCAGCGCCCGTGGTGCGCGAGCACGATGCCCAGACAGACCGCGCCGCACTCGGTCTCGTCGAACTGCAGGAGGGCCGGCGTCCGCACGGGCCGATGCTCCCGCGGCCAAGCCCCGTTCCGGCTGCCGCGCCCCGGCATCAGTCGCTCCCGGCCCGCGCCAGCAGGCGAATGGGCGCCTGGCGCCGTGTGACGACGTCGAGCCGGCAGGGCGCGCCGTCGGCCAGCGTCCGGTCGGGCGCGCTCCGCAGCGAGAGCTGGACCAGATGGCCACCGTCGGGCGCCGCGAGCCCGAACGCGGCGAGCCAGCCGGGTGAGGCTGCGGGACGCGCCGCAACCTCGCGCAGGTCGGCCGCGAGCACGGACGGGCGCCGCCCGTCCGGCGCCGGCACCAGCACCCGGGCGGTCAGGCCGGCGGCAACGCCCGCGGCCTGCGCCGGCGCGATGAACGCCACCGCCTCCATGCCGTCCGCGGTGCCGGTACGGACCCACGCGACCGGTGCCCCGGCCGCGACCGGCTGCCCGGGCGTCAACGCGAGCGTCGTGACGGTGCCCGCCCAGGGGCTGACGATGACGTCGCCGACGGCCTCCGTCAGCTCCAGATCGGCCAGCTCCGCGCGCGTGCCCCGCAACCTCTCCCGCTCTGCCGCCGGGCGCGCCTCGAGCGCGTCGATCCGCGCGCGCGCGATGCGAATGGAACGGCGCAGCTCGGGGCGCCGCACGCGGGCCACGGGCTGTCCGGACCGCACCGCGTCGCCCGTGGCGACCAGCACCTCGGCGACGGTGCCCGACAGCTCCGCGAGCACCGCGCGGCGGTCTCCGGGCCGTACGAGCAGGCACTCCGCCGTCAGCCGGCGCTCGATCGTGCCGAACACGCACCAGGCCCCGGCGCCCAGCAGCACCAGCGTCAGCCCCGCCAGGACCGCCCATTCGTGCGGGCCGGCCACCTGGGGCAGGACGTCCAGCCGCTCGGTCTTCCCGCGGCTGGCAATCGCCTCCTCGCGAAACAGCGACTTGTCGAGCAATCGCACTTTGTCTCGACCCCCGGGCGCGCTGTCCTCGCGCGCGCAAGCACTACGCGCTCGTCGACGGCCCGCGCGGCGCGGGCTCCGCGCCCATGCCCCCGGCCGGCGCCCACGTGTCGGTCAGCAGGGGAACGAAGCTCATGCCGACATAGCCCTTGGCCTCCGCGACGTCTCCGGCAACGGTGACCTTCAGGTGGTTGATGCCCTGATGAGCGAGGAAGACCGCGTTGTCGAAGTACATCTTCTGGTGCGCGGGCCACCCCAGCAGGCCCCGCGCCTTCGACGGGACGCACCAGCCCTTCTCCACCAGTGCCGCCACGCACGGCCGCCAGTCGCCGCGCGTGGTGTCCTGCCAGCCGCCCCGGCCGGCGTACACCTCCAGTCCGAGGCGCCGGCCCACGCCGCGGGCCGTCACGTCGAACGACAGCCCGAACCTGGCGCTGACGGCGAGCAGATCCGTCAGGATGCCGCCGGCAAGGGCGATGCGGCCGGGCCAGCGCAACCGCGCCAGGAAGTCCGGCACCGCGCCCGCGTCGATGTCCCGGACGACGAGCCGGACGGCCCGTTCGGCGCGGTCCGGCATCGCGCCCGCCTGACTGATTCGCGCGCCCCGCGGCAGGGCGTCGACGGCCCGCTCCACCTCGCGCTGCTCCGCCGGATCGGCCCTCCAGCCGCTGGCGGCCGCCAGCGTGCGCGCGATGTCGCGCCGGGCGCTGCCCTGCACGTCGTGCCCGGACGGCCCCGGGCCCCGCCGCAGCCTGAAGTAGATGCCGGGGGTGCCGCGGCCGCCCGCGCCGGGCGCCGCGACGTCGTACTCGAGAAGCGCGCCCTCGGCCCAGCGCGCCAGCGCCGAGTCCGCCCGTCCGAATCCGTTGATGCAGCGCGCCAGGGTCGCCCGCGACGGTTGGAGACGTGCGCCGCCGCGCGCCTCCCGGATGAAGCGCCGCGCGACCGGGGCCTCCAGCGCCGCGGCCGCGCCGATGTCCGACGCGACGGGGACGCACACGTCCGCCGACGGGTCCGGATCGCCGAGCCGGAACTCGAAGCCGAAGAACGCCGCCGCAGCGGCGGGCAGCTCGGCGGCCCGTTCGAGCAGGCGCGCCCATCCCTCGCCGTCGAGCAGCGGCGCGGGAAACAGCGGGCGCAGCTCGCGCAGGATGTCCGCGAACGACGCCTCGCATCCACCGGCCAGCGCATCCCAAGGGGTAATGGAGTCCGAAGTTGCCCGCGCCGCCGCGCTGCCGCCGCCGGTCATGCCTCGGGACCGTAGCGGATGAACCCGTTGCTGAGGACGGCGTTCGGGTCGAACGCCTCCTTCCACCGCAGAATCTCCGCCCATCGCGGCCCGAAATGAGCCCGCCACTCGTCGTGGCCTCGTCTGACCCAGCCCGTGAGGTAGCGCTTGCCGCCCGCGGCGACGAGCCGTCGCCCCGCGTCTTCGACGACCGGCAGCACCAAGCCCAGCACCGCCGACGGGATGTACGGGAACAGGCCGAAGCCGACGACGGGCCCCGTCCTCGGCAGCATGAGCATCGGCGTCGGCTCGGCGTTGAGCGGCCGCAGCACCACGCTGCTGCTCGCCAGCAGGGGCGCTGGCAGGGTCTCGAGGAGACCGGTCACGCACGCCGCCGCGGCGGCCCACGGCAGATAGGCTTCGGTGACCGGGACGCTCAGGGCCGCGGCCGCGTAGCGCACCGCCGGCAACGGCATCGGCTCGGTCAGATCGGCGTGCTCCACGACGTCGCGGTCGACGGTGCCGACCACGCGGCGGTGGTGCAGACCCGCCAGCAGCCCGGCCTCGTCGGGCTCGGCGTCGAACTCGACGCTGACGTCCATCGGGTAGCACCAGTCGCCCGCCACCGGCCAGTCGTCGTCCTCCGTCAGGAACCGATGGTCCCGGTGCCGGCACCGGGCGAGGAGATAGTCGAACCGGCGGCGCGACAGGATATGCGCGAAATCGTGCATCAGGGTCTCGAGGTCGTCGTAGGCGAGACGGAACGTCCGCACGCGCGGCAGCACGCGGCGGACTCGGAGGCGGGCCCGGGTGATGACCGCGAACTGGCCCAGTCCGGCCCGGGTCGCGTCGAACAGGGACGCGTTCTCGGTCGCGGAGCAGCGCAGCAGGCGCCCGTCTCCGGTCACCGCCTCCAGCGCGTCGACGTTGTTGGCCTGGGTGCCATGGAGGTGCGAGGACTGCCCGACCCCCCCGGTCGAGAGCGTGCCGCCCACGGTGGTGTCCAGGTTGTTGGTCAGCACCATCGGCATCCAGCCGCGCCGGCGGGCGTAGCCGACCGCCGCGCGCCAGGTGGCGCCCGCCTCCACCTGCAGGGTCTGGCGCGCCTCGTCGAGCGGGCCGACCCGGTCCAGGCCCTGCATGTCGATCTGGACGCCGCCGCCGGTCAGCGACTGCCCGGCCTGGGTATGGCCCGTCCCGCGCAGCGCCACGGGCGAACCCGTGCGATTCGCCCAGCGCACGATCTCCTGCACGTCCCGCGGCGTGCTCGGCGCGGCGACCGCGCGCGGCATCCTGACCAGAACGCGCCCGGAATCCATGCTGGCGGCGCGCAACGCCTCCTCGCCGTCACGCGTGTCGACCCGCGCGGCCAGCGCGCGGAAGTCCGCTGTCTCACCCACCGTGCCGGCTCCCGGCGGTGAATCGGCGCCGGCCGACCGGTCGGCGATTCACGTCGGACGCGAGACGAGCTCGTGACCTTCCCGCGCGCCGCCGGCGTGGATCACCAGGCGTCACTCTCGCTGGGGCCATGATGCCCGCCAGCGATGCGGTCCAGTTGCTCCTTGCTGAGCTCCGGCCTCGGCGGCAGCACGAGGTGCGCGTCGGCGGCCGACTCCTCGTGCACGTGGATGCGGTAGCCGTCCGGGAAACGCAGGCCGGTTTCCGCCTCGACGGTCGCGCGGGGGTCGGCGACGAGCCGCGTCCGAAAGTCGTCGTCCTCCGTTGCCTTCATCGCGATGTGTGCCTTCACTTGTGCTTCCGACCCCATGTCCATCCTCCTCTGCAAGTGTGTGTTCGCTGGAGCTCGCGCCACCGACGACCCCAACCGCGGGCGACGTCGACACGAGCTCCGGGCCAATCGACGAGGCCGACGTCAACCGGCTCGGCGGCAGACGACGCGCGGATACCTGGTATCGACGTGGATCACCAGGGGTCACCCTCGTGGTGCCCGGCGGCGATGCGGTCCAGTTGCTCCTGGCTGAGCTCTGGCCTCGGCGGCAGCACCATGTGGGCGTCGGTGGCCGACTCCTCGTGCACGTGGATGCGGTAGCCGTCCGGGAAACGCAGGCCGGTTTCCGCCTCGACGGTCGCGCGGGGCTCGGCGATGAGTCGCGCGCGGAAGTCGTCGTCCTCCGTCGCCTTCATCGCGACGTGCGCCTTTACCTGTGCCTCTGACTGCATGTCCATCCTCCCGAACAGCGTGTTCCGCAGGCGGTCAGGTCCCTGAGCGCCACCAACGGCGGGCAACTCGACATGAGCTCCACGGCGATGGCAAGGAACCGCCAACTCCCCGCCGAGCCGGTACAATACGCTCCACCTGTCGTTCTTGCGCCTCCAAGACTGGGTGGATCGAAGCGAATGCGGTGCTTTTTTGCACGGCTTCGTCCTTGAGCCGGACGGCTCCCACATGGTCTGGTCCTCCACCAGGTGAAGCGCATCCGCCGGAAAAGCACTCCATCTCGCGGCAGGCCGACCGGTCCGATTTCCCTTGCCTCCATGTCTGGTGGATCCGGCCCGCATTCCGTGCCGGCAATCGTCGGCGGACCATCCAATACTGGAGGCGTCGCAACGAGCCGAACGTGATATCAAAAGGGGTTGAAGACGGCACCGGCATGAGCGACCAAGACGCGTTCGAGCGCACCCTGGCGGCGATGTACGACGCCATGCTCGACGATGCCCGCTGGCCGGCCGCCTCGGCCCTGATCGACGAGGCGTGCGGCATCAAGGGCAACGACCTCTTCGTCGGCGAAGGCCCGGAGGGTGACGTCCGGGTTCGATTCGTCGGGATGTACCAACGGGGGCAACGCCGCGAAGACCTGGAGCGCGAGTACCTCGCGCACTATTTCCCCATCGATGAATGCGCGCCGCGCTTCGGGCAATGGCCCGTCGGCCGTCCGGTCCACACCAGGGACCTGTACACAATCGAGGAGTTGAAGCGCTCTCCCGCCTACAACGAGGCGCTGCCGAAGGGCGGTTGCCAGGACGGCCTGCGAGTGCGGCTCCACGGACCAGACAGCTCCCGCATCGCCTGGAACATCGGCGACCCCGTCGACTCGGATGGCTGGGGATCTTCGCGGCTGGCGATGGTCACGGCGCTGCTGCCTCATGTCCGGCAGTTCGTCGGCGTGCGGCAGACACTGGTCCTGGCCGAGGCGCGGACCACGACGGTGACCGCCCTGCTCGACAACCCGCGCATCGGCGTGATCCACCTGGACCGGCGCGGTCGGGTCATGGCGGCCAACGACCGCGCCCGCGTTATCCTGAGCCACGGCGACGGGCTGTCGGACCCCGACGGCGTGCTGCGCGCCCGCGCGCCGACCGACCAGGGCCGTCTCGAACGGCTGGTGGGCCACGCGCTGCCGGTCAGCGGGGAGGCCGCGGTCGGCGGCTCGATGCTGCTCCGCCGCTCGCCCGCGCTGCCGCCGTTCGTCGTGCACGTGAAGCCGGTGCCCGTACCTCAACCCGACTACGGGGCTCGGCACGTCGCCGCGCTCGTGCTCATCGTCGAGCCGGGGCGCCGGCATCGGGTCGATCCCCTCGTGGTGGCCCGGGCCCTGGACCTGACGCCGACGCAGAGTCAGGTGGCGGTCTGGTTGGCGGAAGGCCGGAGCGTGCGCGACATGGCCCGGACGACGGGGCACTCGGAAGGCACCATCTACTGGCACCTGAAGCAGATCTACCAGAAGCAGTCCATCTCGCGGCAGGCGGACCTGGTGCAGTTGGTGCTGTCGCTCGCGGAGCTCGGTTGAGGCCGACCGCGACAGGGGTGTGGTGGACTCGCGGGTGCCCCGATCGGGGGAATGGCTAGTCCGAAGTGTCAGGCGACATGGAAAACTGACCCCTTCGAGCGGCGACCCGGCCACGCGAGGAAGCGATCACGCGGTGGCTCTCCGCTTCAACCGGTCCGGAGGGACTAGCGATGACGCTGCCAGGTGGCGCGGCTCTCAACGCCGCCGGCACCCATCAGCGACAGCACCAGCGTGTCGCCGTCGTCCGCGAGGTCGTACGAGT
>CAZMWA010000285.1:0-6845 GCA_964569405.1 uncultured Vicinamibacteraceae bacterium
GTCCACAGCACGGCGCCGGACGCGGCGTCGAACGCCACGATGCCGGCGCCGTCCCCGCCGATGTTGGCCATGACGCGGCCGCCGTCGACCAGCGGCGAGCCGGCCGCGCCGAAGAACCCCTTGCGAAAGCCGAACCGGGCCTGCGTGTCGACATGCCACAGGGGCGCGCCGGTATCCAGGCCGACCGCGTGCAACCGTCCCTGCGCGCCGAAGGTGAAGACGCGGCCGCCGGACACCACCGGGACGGCGCGCGGACCCTCGTCGAAGCCGAAGTCGTCGCGGTAGGCGGTCGGGTAGTCGTGCCGCCACAGGGGGCGGCCCGTCCGGGCGTCCAGCGCCTCGAGCACCTCGCGGTCGCCGACCCGGTGGAACAGGAGCACCCGCCCCTGCGCAACGACCGGTCCGGCGAACCCCTCGCCGACGGAGCGGCTCCACAGCGCGGGCGGCCGATCGCCAGCCCAGTCGGTGCTCAGCGGGGGGCCGCTGTAGCGCCCGTCGCGCTCGGGACCCAGGTACTGCGGCCAGCCCTGGGCGTGAGCGAGGAGCGACCAGCCTGCGAGCATGACGATGCAGGCCGCCAGCCGCGATTGCATCCTGCTGATTGGCTTCATTGGCGCGGACCGCCTCCTTTCGGGCCGGCGGCCGTGGTCGCGGCCAGCGGCCGCACCGCCGCCTGCGGCCACTCCCGGGCCAGCATGGCGTAGACGACGTGGTCGACGAAGCGGTCGTAGAGCCACTCGGCGTCGCGGAGCAGACCCTCCTGCCTGAAGCCCAGGCGCGTGGGGACCGCGCGACTCCGGTGGTTGGCGACCGCGCAGCGGATCTCCACCCGGTTCAACCGGACGTCGTTGAAGGCGTGGGTGAGCAGCGCACGGCAGGAGGCGGTGACCAGCCCGAGCCCCTGATAGTCCTCGCCCACCCAGTATCCCAGCGACGTCAGGCGATTCCGCCAGTCGATCGGGTGGTAGCCCACGATGCCGGCGATGCGGTCGTGCCGGCGGATGGCGAGCTGCAACCCCTTGCGGCTCTCCGAGTAGCTGCGCGCGGCCTGGATGAACGCCCGCGTGTGGGTGACCCGCTTGATGCTGTCGAGCCACGGCAGCCAGCGCCGCAGATAGTCGCGGTTGGCGTCCGTCAGACGGAACAGCTCGCCCGCGTCCTCGATCTCGAGCGGCGCGAGCGTGACATGCTCGGCGACGGCAATCGGTCGCATGACTGGCATCGTACCCGGTGCTGCCGGTGCCTCGTGCGCCTGCAGGCTGCCGCGACGTTGCCGGCGATTATAACCGCGACCCGCCCCCCGGCGGGACGGCGGGGCAGCCGCAGGGCGCGCGGCGTCAGCGTGCCGCGGTCTCGTCCGTGATGCGGTACAGCCGCGACGCGGTGCGTATGAACAGGCTGCGGTGGGCGATGGCCGGCGTGGCCATCGTGAACTCGTCCAGCGGGTTGGTGGCCAGGAGCTCGAACTCGGGGCCGGCCTTGATGACGAAGGTGTCGCCGTCCTCGCTCAGCGCGAAGATCTTGCCGGCGTACGCCCACGGCGACGCGGTGAACGCGGCGCCGACCGTGATCCGCCGGCGGCCGTAGACCTCCTCGCCGGTGCGGGCATCGTGGCAGGTGAAGTAGCCGCGGTCCAGCAGCGTGTAGTAGTAATCGCCGTAGACGATCGGCGACGTGTTGTACGAACCCGACCGGGGCTGGAACCAGGCGACTCCCGCGGGCAGCGGCCCGCCCTCGGAAGCGGTCAGATCGCCCCGGGCGCCGGGCCGAATCGCGTAGACGGGGCGCTGCCGGTCGCCGATGTAGCCCGAGCTCAGGTACAGCAGGCCGAACCGGGAGAACGGCGTCGGCGCGACGATCGACGACATGCCGGTCAGCTCCCACAGGGGGTTGCCCGCCAAGTCGTACGACCGCACCCGGTCCGTGCCGGTGGTCACGATCTCGGCGCCCTCGGCGTGCTCCCAGACGTAGGGCGTGGACCAGTTGGTCCCCTCGTCCCGATTCACGCGCCACAGCTCCGCGCCGGTCTCCTTGCTCAGCGCAACCAGATAGGACTGCTCGTCGTTGTCGTTGACGATGTAAATGCGATCGCCGTGGAGCACGGGCGACGCCGCGGTGCCCCATCCCGCCCGGGTGGCGACCGGATCGATGGGCCTGGACCACAGCAGCCGGCCGTCGAGGGTCAGGCAGAAGAGCCCCACGTTGCCGAAGTACGCGTAGACGTGCTCGCCGTCGGTGACCGGTGTCTCGGACGCGTAGGTGTTCTTCAGATGATGCGAGCTCGGCGGAATCCCGCGGTGCACCTCCCGCTCCCAGCGGGTGGCGCCGGTCGCCGCGTCGATGGCGTACACCAGCCAGCGATGCTCGTCGGACGGCACGCCCCGCTCGCCGCCCAGGTACAGCCCGCCGAGCGGCGCCTCGACCTCGCCCGTGCTGACGACGGTCGTCAGGAACACGGTGTCGCCCCAGACGATCGGGGAGCTCCAGCCGAAGCCCTCGATGTCGCGGACCCAGGCGACGTTCTCCGTGGTGCTCCAGGTCTCCGGCAGTCCGGACTCTTCCACCACGCCGAGCGCGCCGGGACCGCGGAACTGCGGCCAGCGCTCCTGCGCCGCGGCCGCCGGCGCAAACGCCGTGGCGATGATCGCTGCCGCAACCGCCGTCATCACGCGCTGCATGGCCCCCATTCTACGGCATTCCCGGCGCCGCAAGCCGGGCGGCGCGCCGGCGGCACGATTCCGGGTCGTCGCGCGCGAGCCGGGCCGCAATCCGCGCATACCGCTATAATTGGCCAGGCGTCCGCGCCGCAGAATCGTGCGGACTCGAGTCTCGGAGATACCTGCATGCGCCTCACCGCTACCGTCACCGTGCTCGCCTGTCTCGCGGCCGCCGTGCTGCACGCCGGCGGGCTCCAGCCCGCTGGCGGGGAACGCTTCGGCGGCCGCTTGTCGCGGATGCCGGTCGACCTGGTGACGACGCACACGGTGCGCGGATCCGGCGCGGTCAGCGCCACGCTCGACGGCGGCGAGCTGACGATCGTCGCGACGTTCGCGGGCATGAGCTCGCCCGCGACCGCGGCTCACGTGCACCGGGCGCCCCGCGCGCGGCCGGGGCCGGTGGCCTTCGGCGTCGACGTGCCGGCGGCGGACGCGGGCCGCATCGAGACGACGGTCACCCTCACCGACGAGCAGGTCGCGACGCTCCGGCGCGGGCACTACTACCTGCAGATCCACACGGAAGGAAACGCCGCCGGAGAGTTGCGCGGCTGGCTGCTCCCGCGTCCGGAGCCCGCACCGTAGGACGGCAGGCCCCCTTCCGTCGATGCCCGGTGGAAGCAAGCCATGATGAACCTCGATGACATTGACGGCACGCTGCCGCCGGACGAGTCGCCGCCGCCGGACAACCAGCGCCTGATCCGGCTCGTTGCCCTGGCCGCCAGCGTCGCCGTCGTCGCCCTCGGCATCGGGGCGTACTGGCTGCTCACTGACGGCGACCCGGAGGAATCGCCGGCGGCGCCGGAGCCGGTCGCGGAAGCCCCCGTCCCGCAACCCCTTGCCGAGCCGGAGCCGGAGCCGGTCGAGCCGGAGCCGGTCGAGGTGCCGGAGCTGGAGGAGAGCGACTCGTTCGTCGGCGCGGTCGTCGGCGGGCTGTCCTCCCACCCCGGCCTGGCGGCGTGGCTCACCGGCGAGCGCATGATCCGCCGCTTCGTCGTCGTGGTGGACAACATCGCGAACGGCCGCAACCCGGCGCAGCACGTGCCGTTCATGCGGCCGGGGCAGCGTTTCAGCACGACCGGCGCGGCGCCCGACACCCGCATCGCCGCGGCCAGCTACCGACGGTACAACGTCCACGCCGAAATCATCGATTCGCTCGATGCGGACGCCGTCGGCGCGTTGTACAGCGTGCTCGAGCCCCTGCTCGATGCGGCCTACTCCGAGCTGGGCTATCCGGACACGCCGTTCAACAGCGCGCTCCGGCGCGCCATCGACCACCTGCTCGAGGTCCCCGTGCCGGACGGCCCGCCCAGGGTGACGCGCGGGATGGTGTTCCACGAGCATACGAGCGAGCGCCTCGATGCGCTCTCCCCCGCCCAGAAGCAGTTCATCGGCATGGGACCCGACAACGTGCGCGTCGTGCAGGCCAAGCTGCGTGCGATCGCGCGGGCCATCGGCCTGGCGGCGGGCCGCTGACAGACCTCTCCGGCCCGACCCGCGCAGGCGTCCGTTCCGGCGAATGGTAAGGTGAGGCGCATGGTCCGCCTCGCGTTGTGCCAGGCCAACCTGCCGGTCGGCGACATCGACGGCAACCTCGAGCGGCTGCGCGCCCGCATCCGGGAGGCGCGCAGCCGGGGCGCCGACCTCGTCGTCTTCCCCGAGCTCGCCCTGACGGGCTATCCACCGGAAGATCTGCTGCTCAAGCCCGGCTTCGTGCGCGACGCCGCCGCCGCGCTCGAGGACCTGTCCACCGGGGTCAGCGGCATCGTCGCGCTGGTCGGCGCGCCCGATGGCGCGGCGGACGACCGCGCCGCGCCGCGCACCCGGCCGGCCCTCCACAACGGGGCGGCCGTCCTGGCGGACGGCGGCATCGCGGCCGTCTACCACAAGCATCACCTGCCGAACTACGCCGTCTTCGACGAGCGGCGCTACTTCACGCCGGGGCAAGAGGCGGTCGTCATCGAGCTCGGCGGCCGCCGCCTCGGGGTGACGGTCTGCGAGGACATCTGGGTGGCGGGCGGACCGGCCGAATGGGCCGTGCGCGAGGGACGCGCCGAGATCGTCGTCAACCTCTCCGCGTCACCCTACCATCGGGCAAAGGGCCGGGAGCGCGAGCAGCTCTTCGCGGCGCGCTGCGTCGACCACGGCTGCTTCCTGGCGTTCTGCAACGCGGTCGGGGGCCAGGACGAGCTGGTTTTCGACGGACACAGTCTCGTGATCGCGCCCGACGGCGCGGTGCTCGCCCGCGGGAAGCAGTTCGAGGAGGAGCTGCTCGTCGTGGACCTCGAGCCGCGCCGCGCACCGGCGCCGAGCACCGGCGCCGAGCACCCGCGCCGGCCGCGGCCGGCGGACGCACGGGACGGCCGGACGCCGGAATCGGCGGCGGCGCAGCCCTCCGCGCGCGTCTCGGTCGTGCCGCTCTCCCGCCGCCGATCGCCCCCCGGGCCCCCGCTCGGGCCTCGACCACCCGCGCACCTGCTCTGTCCCGAGGCGGAAGTGTACCGGGCGCTCACCCTGGGGACGGCCGACTACATTCGCAAGAACGGGTTTCCCGGCGCCGTGCTCGGCCTGTCCGGGGGCATCGACTCGGCGCTGGCGCTCACCGTGGCCGTCGACGCGATCGGCCCGCAGGGCGTGACCGCCGTTTCGCTGCCTTCGCGCTACACCGCGGCGATGAACCGCGAGGACGCCGCGGTCCTGGCCGGCCGGCTCGGCGTGCGGCTGATCGAGCTGCCGATCGAGGACCTCGCCGCCGCGTACGGCGCGGCGCTGGCAGCGCCGTTCGCGGCCACGGCCCCGGACGTCACCGAGGAGAACCTGCAGGCGCGCATCCGCGGCAACATCGTCATGGCGCTCTCCAACAAGTTCGGCTGGCTGGTGCTGACGACCGGCAACAAGAGCGAGATGAGCGTCGGCTACGCCACCCTCTACGGCGACATGGCCGGCGGCTTCGCCGTGCTCAAGGACGTGCTGAAGACGTGGGTGTACCGCCTGGCCGTCTGGCGCAACCGCGACGGCGAGGTGATTCCGCAACGGATCATCGACAAGCCGCCGACGGCCGAGCTGCGCGAGAACCAGCTCGACTCGGACAGCCTGCCGCCCTACGACCTGCTCGACGGGATCATCGAGGCCTACGTCGAGCAGGACCGGAGCCCCGAGGAGATCGCGTCGGCCGGCTTCGAACGCGACGTCGTGGAACGCGTCGCGCAGCTCGTCGACCGCGCCGAGTACAAGCGGCGCCAGGCCCCGCCCGGCGTCCGCATCTCCACGCGGGCCTTCGGCAAGGACCGCCGGCTGCCGATCACCAACCGCTACGTCCCTCGCCGCCGCTGACCGGCCACGGGGCCGCCGCTCACAGCCGGATCATCCGCGACCGCGCCAGCGTCTGGACGAATCGCGCCAGCCGGTCCTCCGCCGGCTCGACGCGGGCGCCGAACTCCGCGCGCAGCCGCCCCGCGATCTCGATCAGCGGGGTGGCGCCGTCGCAGGCCTTCCAGATGAACGTGCCGACGTCGTCGAGGCGGATGCGGTAGTGCGGATCGCCCAGCCGGGCCGCCAGCCAGCGTCCGGCGCGGCCCTCGCCGAGCTTCGGGCGCAGCACGACGCAGCGCCCGTCGTCCGCCTGCCGCCAGTCGAGCCGCCGGCGCGGGCAGGCGCTCCAGAACCGCTCGGCTTCGCCCGTCATGCGCCGCCGCCGTCCGGCCTCAGCTGGGGCCCCCGCCGGACTGCCCGCCGCCCATGGCGTTCAGGGGCACCCTGACCAGCGCGTAGTAGAGCACGATGAAGATCAGCGCGCCCGCCAGCGCGCTGTCGGCGATCTGCGGGAGGGCCAGCCACGGCAGCGCCTCGCTGGCCCCGACCACGAACGCCAGCAGCACCGCCATCAGGGCCTCGCCGGCGATGAAGCCGGACGACAGCAGCACGCCGGTGTTCGCGGCCCGCGTGCGCTGCTCCCCGGTCGCCTGCCGCTGGTCGAGCGAGCGCGACAGCCACCAGCGGACCAGCCCGCCGACGAAGATGCCGGCCGTCGAGGCGAGCGGCAGATACATGCCGACCGCGATCAGCATCGGCGACGGCGCATTGATGAGGATCAGGACGCCGGCCAAGGCCATCCCGGCGACGACCAGCGGC
>CAZMWA010000286.1:0-3977 GCA_964569405.1 uncultured Vicinamibacteraceae bacterium
GGTCCACGTCGTCGCCGCCGTCGCCGACCACCAGGCGCTCGAAGCTGTCGACGGTGCCCTCCTGGCGCCGCAGCTCATCGTAGAAGCTCACGATGGCCGGCACGAGACCCGGCCGCAGTTGGAACGGCGGCTCGGCGCCGCCCGCGCTCGCCTCCCGGGCCGCCGCCAGCATGCAGACGTAGCGCTCGATCGTCGAGAGCAGCGCGGGCGGCCGGACGAGCCGCTCGGCCAGCGCCGCGTACCAGTCGGCCCGCGAGAGCACCTCCGGGAACACCAGCACCGGTGCGCACGGCTCGCGGAGCAGCGTCAGCTCCTCCAGCGTTCGCCGCAACCGGACGGCCGCCGCCCGCGTCGGCACCAGGACCACCGTGTTCCGGGCCCGCCACGGATCGCGCGTCCGGGTCAGGGCGGCAATGGCCTCCTGAAAACCCTGGAGACCGGCAGTGCGGAACAGGCGCGTGCGGCGGGGTGTGATCAAGGGAGTGCAGTCGAGCGCGTCGCGGGCGCGCCCGCGTGTGCAAAAGCTGTTGAAAAACTGTGCATTTCCTTGTGCGGGACTGTGCACCGGCAACATCCTGGCGCCGGTTCCATGAGGCCATCGGCGGCGATGCCCGCTGTTGACGCGATCTTCGCGCCTTGCTTCGCTTGACGGCCGATCTCAGGCCACTAGAATCTCCTGGTCATCGACCGGACCGCAAGACCCTGTCCAGGACGGCGCACGGCCCCGTGACCACACACCGCTTCGCAGAGACCATCAACGGTCAAGGCTACGAGATCGAGGTGCTGGCCGTCCGACCCGACCGCTGGCGCGCCTATCTCGTGCGCCTGAGCGGCGGGCCGACGGCGCTCATGCCCTTCTATGGCCGCACGCCCGACGAAGCGGCGCAGCAGCTCGTGAACTGGCTGACGCGCGCACATCGCGCCACGCAGGATTCGGTATAGTAGGCTGGCCCTTTCGGGTTGCGAGCCATGCGCACGTCGCGGATCGCACTGCCTCTCTGCCTCGCGCTGCTGCCGCTGGCGGTCGAGGCGGCCCAGCCCGTCGAGCTGCCCGCGGTCCGCCTCATCGCGACGGGGGGCACGATATCGAGCCGCCCGGCCGGCCGCCTGACCGCCGCGGAGCTCGTGACGCTCGTGCCTGCGCTCGACAGGCACGTGCGGGCCGAAACCGAGCAGTTCTCCAACCTCCCCAGCAGCGAGTTGACCGTGACCGCCTGGCTGGCGCTGGCGCGGCGGGTGAATCGGCTGCTCGACGAGCGACCCGCGCTGGCCGGCATCGTGGTGACCAGCGGCACCGACACGCTGGAGGAGATGGCGTACTTCCTGCACCTGACGGTGCGCCACACGCGACCCGTCGTCGTCGTCGGCGCGATGCGCCCGCCCGGGACGCTCGGCTACGATGGCGCGGCCAACCTGCTGCACGCGTTCCGCGTGGCCGCGGCGCCCGCGTCGGTGGGACGCGGGGTGCTGGTCGTGCTCAACGCCGAGATCCACTCGGCGCGCGACGTCACGAAGGCGAACGCCCAGGGACTGGACGCGTTCGGGAGCCGGGAGTACGGGCGCCTCGGCGTCGTCGGCCACGATCGGGTCCTCTACTACGGCCGGACCGACCGCCGCCACACGTGGCGGAGCGAGTTCGACGTCGCGGCCATCGACAGGCTCCCGCGCGTCGATGTCCTGCTCGCCTACCAGGGGGCGCCGGGCGACCTGATAGTGGCGGCGGCCGCGCGCGGGGCGGCCGGCGTGGTCGTGGCCGCCAGCGGCGCCGGCTCGATGAGCCCGTCGCAACTGGAGGCGACGCGGCTGGTGCTGCGGCGCGGCGTCACGGTCGTGGTCGCCAGCCGCACCGGCGGCGGCCGGGTCGTCCCGCGGCCCGGAGCCGGACCGCGCAAGCGGCGCCTGCCGGCTCCGCCCCGGCGGGTCATGGGCGAGGACCTGTCGCCCGTCAAGGCGCGCGTCCTGCTGATGCTCGCGCTCACGCATACGCGCGAGCAGGCCGACATCCAGCGGATGTTCCAGGAGTACTGAGCGCGCGCCGCGCCGGGCGCGTCACGCGTGCTCTTGCCACGGTGCTCAGGCTCCGCGTTCCCCGTACGTGCTGCGCAGGCTGTTGCTGATCGTGCGGACGGCCGCACGCCGCGACAGCAGGCGCCCCATCAACTGCCGGGACCAGCGATTGAAGCGGCCCGGAATGAAGGTTGGCCCCGACCGGCGCTCGAGCGCCTCCAGGGCCTCGCGCACGACATCCTCGGGCTCCATCGCCGGGCTGCCGGCGAGCTTGTCCGCGGGAGTTGCTTCCTTGAACTTGGGCGTCAGGGTCGACCCGGCGGCGCAGACCATCACATCCACGCCGTGGCGGCCCAGCTCCTCCCACAACCCTTCGCCCAGCATCGTGTCGAACGCCTTGCTGGCCGCGTACGTCGCGACCAGTGCCGTACCGTGGAAGCCGGCTATCGACGAGACGAGCACCAGCGCTCCCCGGCCCCGCTCGACCAGGCGCCGGCCGAGCACATCCGACCAGATCAGGGGCCCGCGCACGTTCACGTCCACCACCGTCAGCTTGTCTTCGAGGGTCAGGTCCAGGAAGGCGCCGATGGGCGCGTAGGCGGCGTTGTAGACCGAGATTCCGATACGCAGCTCGTCGTCCAGTGCCGCCAGCCGGCCTGCCAGCGCGGGCGTCCCCAGGTCCAGTACTTCGATCCGGGTCTCGACGGCCAGGTCCTCGCGAATACCGTGGGCGACCTGCTCCAGGGCATCCCGGCGTCTCGCGACCAGCACCACGTTGAATCCCGCCGCCGCAAGACCCCGCGCCCAGGCTTCGCCCAGACCCTCCGAGGCCCCCGCCACCAGGGCCCAATCACCGTATCGATCCACGAGTGCCATGGTCGCCCTCCATCGGCTCAGCACAGCACCCCGGCCCGCTCGACATGCGCCTCCCGAGGGCGATGACCCGCCGCCTGCGTGTCGACCACGCGGGAGCGAGCCGCGGCGATTCGAAAGAGGCTATGGGGTTCCAGGACAATCCGAATGAGAACGAGGTGGTGTGAGTGGTGGACCAGACGGGGGTCGAACCCGTGACCTCGTGAATGCCATTCACGCGCGCTCCCAACTGCGCCACTGGCCCACGGCGTGTCTGGAATCATTCTATGCCTTACGCGGTGGGCGATCAACGGTCCCCCCGGCGGCGTCCGCGACGTCCGGCGGCGGCTGGCCGAACACCTCCTCGTAGTCCGCCGGGGTGTCGATGTCGCGGAAGGGTCCGTCCTCGGCGATCGGGATGTCGATCGAGGCGCGGAGGTGCGCCTTCACGACCTCCTTCGCGCTGACCGCGGTGCGCCTGAGCTCGTCGAAGACCGACCGGTCGAAGACGACCGGATGCCCGTGGCGCCCGTCGCGCACGGGACGCACGACGGGGGCCCGCGTGGACTCGTGGGCGGCCAGCAACGCGCGCACCGTGCCCGCGGACACCAGCGGCACGTCGACGAGCGTAACCAGCATGCCGCCGACCGCGGGGTGGTCTATCGCCCGCAGGCCGGCCTTGACCGACGCGAGCTGTCCCTGGTCGGGCGACGGGTTGACGGCCACGCGGTGCGGCAGCCTCTCCCGCAGGAGGGCCCTTGCAACCGGCGATTCCTCGCCGGCGACGACGACGACGACATCGTCCACGCCGCCCTCCCGCAGGGTGCGGATGATCCGGCTGACGAACGTCTCGCCGCCCGCGCCGATCGGCAGCAGCGCCTTCGTGCGGCCCATGCGGCGCGACCGGCCGGCCGCCAGCACGATGCCCGGAACGAGTCTCCCCATCCACCCGCCTCGTTGCGTTTCCGGAATGATAGAATCCCGCGCATGAGTGATGTCGCGATTCAGATTCGCTGCCAGCGGTGCGGCGCGCAGATGGAGCTGAAGGACCCGGCCCCCGGGGCGCCGTGGCCTCCCCAGCAGTTCTGGGAGTGCCCGGCGTGCGGACGGCATTTCTG